>JAXHVL010000037.1:0-2808 GCA_034189225.1 Thermodesulfobacteriota bacterium | reverse complement strand
GGCATCCTGATTTTCCGTTCCGCATTTTCGATACATTTGCATTGAGGAGGATATTAACATGAACACTAAACTTTTAACCGGTGTAATCCTGGCCGTTCTGACGGTCATTTTCATCATCCAGAATACCGCGGTGATGGAACTGAAATTTTTATTCTGGAGGCTGTCCATGTCCGGCGCATTGATGGCGATCCTCGTTTTATCGATCGGCATCATCCTGGGCTGGTTGATGCACGGCAGCTTCCGTAGAAGAAAAAAAAGGTTATCGTGACTTCTGTCTCCGATGTTTCACGAGTTGTTTTGAGCGAGGCTGCAAGGCGGGGATCTTACTGTCAAATAGACAGGCAATAAAAAGGAGAAAATACGATGCCGCTAACTCAGTTGATCATGATTCTGGTTGTCGTTGGGGTAGTTCTATGGGCTATCAACAGCTACATGCCCATGCAGGAGACCATAAGGAAGATTCTCAATGTTGTCGTGGTTATAGCCGTGATCATCTGGCTATTGAGTGTTTTCGGGATTACAGGCAACCTCCAAGCAATTAATATCGGAAGATAAAAGAGTCAACACAGTAATCATGAAAAAAATGAAAACGGACCAGACAATAAAACCGGTGCCGGCCATCGATGCCGTTGTCCACTATGCTGAAGCCCTGCTTGATCTTCGTTTCAAGAGTGTAAGAAAGAACAGGTACAACGCCCCCTGTCCTTTCCATGCCGACACCAAAGACAGTTTCCAGGTGTATGTCAATAAGGACAATGAGGTCCGGTTTCATTGTTTCGGTGCCTGCAAAGGTGATTGGAACGTTTACGACCTGATCATGCTGCGGAAGAAATATCGGTTCAGAAAAGCACAGCAGGTTTGGGCTGAGCACTTGGGGGGCGCGGATTCCAAGTTGGGTGCCGGCAGCGGCCCCTGTATCCCTGAGCCTGACGAAACACCGGCGCCTGATGATCCGGTTGGTTTTGTCGACCCCGCAAAACCGGATCAAAAAAATGTTGCCGCCTTGGAAGCAGCCGCCAATTTTTACAATGACCTTTTGATTTCGAATAAAAACCGGTTCAAGCCTATTTGGGATTATCTTGTCCGCCGGGGCATCGGAAAAGACGCCATCAGTCAATTCAACATCGGCTACGCCCCTCCCTACACGGATGAACAGTACCAGGGCAGGGCGCTGATAGACAGCTTTCTGCCGCGCTTTGAAAAAAACAACGATACCTTCAATGCCTTCACGGATACCGGCCTGGCCAGACTGCTGAACGACAACAGCGTCAAGGGATACGGATACTATTGCCGGCAGATCGATTTTAAACGCAAATATCCGTTTTCAAGAAATTACGGTGATGCTTTAGCAGGAAGGCTGGTGTTCCCGATTTATAATGCAGATGCCCGTGTGATCGGCCTGCTCGGCAGACACCCCGGGGACAGGGGTGTTCGCTGGCTCAAACAACAGAGCAGAGAAGTTCCCCTTTCCGATAAAGCATGGCTTTACGGCCTTGAAAAGGCGGCGCCTTATATCCGGCAATACCGGACAATCATTCTGGTGGAAGGCATCTTTGATTATTTTGCCTTCTACAACCTGCTTCAGGCCCAGGACAGACCGGTCGTGGTTTCGACGCTGGGTTCCTATGTCACCCCCGAGGCGGCGACCATTCTTAACGGCCTTGGTATCAAGCACTTTATTGTCGCCTACAACTGGGACGAACTGGGCAGAAACGGTATTGAACGGATGGTGGTCAAAGCTGACGGCTGGCTCTATTACCTTGGCGGCCCGGCTGAAGATCAGGGGCCTTACGATATGCTGAAACCCGTGGTCGACGGCATCAGCGGGTTTTCCCTGAAACATCCGTAAGGCCGCGTCTGAAAAACGGGAAAGGAGAGGAAAATGAAATCCAACATCATGACAGGACGTCATGAAGACGATTGCCTTGAAATGATGATCTCCCGCTGGGTGGACGGGTGGCTTTTCAAACCGTTTGGATTGAAGGAACTGCGCTCTATGCTGTTGTCGTTAGGGTTGCTTAAGGGGTGAGAACACCAGCCGCTTTTCTTCCGGGATCCATGAGGCCCCGACAGGTCATATGTGACCACTGGTTGCATACGACCCTTTCAGGTGATCATCAACGGTCGCGCCGGAACCCCGTCCTCTTTTAAATATGCTAAATTACCGGTAAGTTGAGTGTCTTGACAGGAAGAACCAGAAATCTGGCACGAAAAATGATTACCAATCAATAAATGCTTTTTTTGCACGGGGACTTCCCACTGCAACCCTTATTCAACAGGAGGTCTACCATGAAATGTGGAGGGGATTGCGTCGGGCCGGGCGAAGACAACGGACAATGCGGCCGCTTTCGTGTCGTATCTGGCCGGGCCGGATTCAGACCATATGACCGGACAGGCGCAATGATCAATGGTGGGATCGTTTACCGCTGAGGCAGCATCAAAGCGGGAAAAGAGCGATTACCGTAGCGCAAGCAGGAAGAAAGGAGGTGATTAATATGCCGAATAAAGATGGAACCGGCCCCAAAGGCCAGGGACCGAAAGACGGTCATGGCAAAGGTAAGGGAAAAGGCAACCGCACTGGTCAAGGGCCGATGACTGGCGGAAAGAAAGGAAAGAAGAAAGAAACCCAAAAGTAAGCTGGATTAAAAACGGGAATTAAGAGCTTGCGAACAATTGCATGAGCGTAGATGCTATAGCCCAGATTATTTGGCCGTTTTTTCCCACATTATTTGAACCAATAAGACCCCGCCTACCCCGCATGAATAAGAAACCCTAATCATATGATTTTAATTTAAATAGCGCCGATTT
>JAXHVL010000036.1:0-34820 GCA_034189225.1 Thermodesulfobacteriota bacterium | reverse complement strand
CCTTTGTTTAACCTGATTGATCAGGTCTTCTTTCTGTTGAGTTTCCATACATTAGATTGTAGTATGGAATTTGAACAAAAGTCAACATATTTGTACATATTATTTTAACTTAACGCCTTAGGGTCTGTCAAAAAATAACTGTTACATTCGGTTGCCGCTTCATCCCGTCCAGCGGCGTTGCGCTCCTTGCGACATAGACTTACTATGCCTCAGTCGCGCGCCTTGCCGGACGGGCGAATCGACAACCTCGGTGTGACACACTTATTTTCTGACAGACCCTTAGCCGTGAGCGTCTCATCGGTTCCCACGCGGGAGCGTGGAAACCAGATTAAACTTTCCGCTCGCCAAGCCGCCAAGATCGCTAAGAATATTATTTTTCTTCTCGATCCCTGTCAACAGCGCGTTAGGAAATGGGGGCTGTTTTTATGTGGAAGCCTGAAGGCTTCCGCTACACAGGCTGCGGTGTTTACCAAAATATGGGGCAATTGTCACAGCCAGTGTAGCGGCGGTCTTTAGACCGCCAGTAGTTTCTTCGCTGCACTGGCCTGAATGATATATTGCGATACAGCCACAGGCGCTTGGGAGCAACAGGGTAAAGACTGCTTCGCCACTTCCACTTTTCTTGATCGTAATCGCCTGCCGTTTGATTAACCACGGAATACACGGAAGGGCACGGAAGAAACCACCGGCTCCCTTTTTCCGTGTATTCCGTGGTTAAAAAGATGCGTGGTAATGCAGCGCTGCGGCCGGCGCTACTCCTGCGCCGACGGCCACCACAGGTAATAAAAGCCGGTCTTGCGGGCTGCAATGGCATCCATCAGGTCGATGTTCACCAGGGATTTAGCGCCCCCGGCATTGGCGGCAAGATTGTTGTAAACATTGTCGTTGGGGTACCGGGTGCGGCGATAGGCAACCACACGGGCATTTTCGGGAATCCCCGCCATTTTTTTCGCCTTTTCAATGGCCTGGTCCAGATAGCCGATTTCGTCGATCAGGCCTGCTTTAAGCGCTTCGCTAGCCGTGAAAATCCGGGCCGTCTGAATCTCGTCCAGGGCAATCCGGTCTTGGCCCCGCCGTTCTTTGACCAGGCCGATAAACCGGTCGGCCATGTCCGCGATGATCCCATCCATAAGCCGGTCTTCTTCAGCCGTGGGTTCGCGGAAGGGCGAGCCCATGTCCTTGTTCCGGCCGGATTTACGGACCCGGATATCGACGCCGATTTTATCCATCAGTTTGTAGGCCTTGGGTGATATAAAAATGACCCCCACCGAGCCGGTCACCGTGGTGGGGTGCGCCATGATATGGTCGGCCGGCAGCGCGATGTAGTAACCGCCGGAAGCGGCCACGTCCATCATGGAAACCACCAGTCTGGCGCCGGTACGGTTTTTAAAGGCCATGAGTTCCCGGTACAGAATATCGCTGGCGGTGATGGTGCCGCCCGGCGAGTTGATTTTCAGGACAAGGGCCTTGACAGCCGGGTCTTTGGCCGCCATCTCCAGGCAGGATACGACCTCCTGGAGCATGCTCGGCATCTTGCGGGAGAGAAAGTCCTTTTCGGGGTCGTCCGTGATGACCCCGTCCACGGAAACCACGACTACTTTTTCCATGGCCTCGCCGCTCAATACCCGTTCCTGGAGCGGATCCGTGGCGTCCGTAAACAGCTTGACATTCGGCGTTGCGCACCCCGCCGTTAGAAAAACGATCACGATGAATGGAATGATACAGCAATGGCGCATATTCTTATCGAAAATGCCCGACGCATGGAATGAACGCATGGATCCCCCTTATGGTATGAATTTTAACCTGATTTCAACATCAAATATTATACTGAAAAGGAATGTAAAATCAACCGTTGATATTCTTTGGCAATACCGTATATTTGGAATAGCCCCTGATTAAAAAACACTTGAAACTTACTTCGAGCCGGTGATATTAAAAAACGATTCGACGACAATGCTTCATGGAAGGAAACAACGGAGCCATGGCCTGGCAAACAACATTCAGGGAAATGCTGATTCTGACGATGGTGGCCGTTGTGACGGCCCTTGTTGTCAATACCCTTTCGCCGAACGGTATTCCCGTGCATACCCCGCCGCCGGCAACCGCTGTCCCGGACCAGGTCGCCGGTTTTCCGGTGGTCGACTTCAGGACCGCCAGAGATCTGATCAACGAAGACGATTGCCTGTTCGTGGATGCCCGGTCCGAATCGGCCTATGACGAGGGCCACCTGCCGGGAGCGGTTTCCCTGCCGGTGTATGACCTGGATGACCATATCTTTTCTTTTCTGGATACCCATGCCGCGGATATGACCGTGGTGACCTATTGTTCCGGCATCAAGTGCACGGACAGTCATTTTCTTGCCGGAGAACTGGCCGCGGCCGGATATGAAGATGTCCGCATTTTTGCCGAAGGAATTGCCAGGTGGCGCGAAGAAGGGATGCCCGTTGAAACCCGATAAGCCGAATACCATTGCAACGCTTGTGGAACTGGGACTTCGCCTGCTCCTGGGCGGCATCTTCGTCTATGCCAGCCTCCACAAGATCGTCTACCCCGCCCAGTTTGCCGATATCCTGGAGGGCTACAACCTGTTTCCCCACGCGACGCTTCATCCCATTGCCGTGTTCGTGCCCTGGCTGGAGTTGATCTGCGGGGCGGCCCTGATTGGCGGCATCTATCCCCGGGGCGCGGCAGCGATCATCAACCTTATGCTTCTGATGTTCATCATCGCCATCAGCATCAACCTTTTCCGCGGCCATGAGTTTGACTGCGGCTGTTTTTCCTTCTCCTCCGGCACCACGTTTTCAGTGGTGCATCTGCTGGTACGGGACATCATCTCCCTGGCCATGGGCCTGTATCTCCTGTTTTTCACGGGCCTGCGCAGATGGGTCCTCGTGGAATAAGGCGCTTCTTCTTTTTCCCCGTTTAAGAACAGACCATTAAAACGTTAATACGTTTTTTATGCCGCCCTAATAATTTCCAAACATTGTCTGACTAATATCCTTGCTTCAAATGGCCCCGAATAAGGGAGGGGGCTCAACCGTTAACATACTTTTAATGCCCGGCACACAAAAGCCCAATAAAGACTGACTATAAAATGCCTAACATCAAGCCCGCGGCGGACAACAAAAAAACACAAGGCGAAAAAAACCACGACAAGATGGACCGCCTGGCCGCCATGCTGATGGAGCTGCGGGATGAACAATTTACCGGCTATATCAAGATTAATTTCAGCCAGGGCAGCATCGGCCGGGTGGAAAAATTCGAGGAAATACTGAAAAAATAGCAACCATCACAGCCACCGCGAGGGTGGCGCCGTATTAACGGCAACACATAAAAGAAAACGCTAACCGGGTACTTTGCTGGCTTTAAAAAGCACCAGAAAGCCCAAATCGAGCAGGCGTATCGGACGCACTTGGTTTGGGCTTTTTTTGTGCGCCGGCGCCAGAGCAGGAAAGGGGGGATGCAGACAACCGATTTGGCAGACACACACCAAACAGCCAAAGCCAAACCCCGGGCAACCGGGGGACGGAAAGTCACGGATCTGGGGATAACCATAACACCGACAACAGACAGCCGGACTGCCTGAGACGCAAAGAACCAGTAAAAACAACCAGTATCAAAGATGAAAACAAACAACCATTTAGGGAGGACAGAACAATGAAGAAAGTTATTGGAATTTTTGTTGCGGCCATGCTGGTGATCGGTATCGCCGGTCCGGCAGCCGCGTGGTTTGAGCAAAGCAGCCTGCATTTCGTGGCCTATGAGGAAACCGATCATATGTCCCCCAACGATTCTCAGGCGGGAACGCAGGAAATGCACTATGACCTGGGAAACTCCCAGTTCGATTACATCATGCCCTGGCTGGAAGTTATGGGTTATACTAAAGCAGACCTGCCCTATGGCAACAGCTGGAACACCGGTATCACCATGAGCGACTACGACACCGGCAGCTGGGATGACATCTTTATCGGCATTTACGGCAAATACAACGAGCACACCGTACTCGGTATCGCCCATCAGCCTTTCAATGTGAGGGAGCCTGCATCAGGCGGCTTCAATACGTTTGTCAATTACACTGCTTATGGCTGGTTGGCTGATCTCTCAGGTGACCCCCAACCACTTCGCACCGTCAACAAGATCAAGCTGACCAACAACAGCTATACCAAATCCGGCCTGGGAGATACGGGGGCGGGCACCTACTCCGGCTTGATTGACGTGGATGATGAGCCGTTTAACGCGGAAGCCAATCTCAGTAACGGCGTTGCGGGCGACCAGATTGGCGCCATTGACCTTTATTATGGCGACGCCGTTCATGAGAGCATCTGGGAACAGATGGGGACGATGGTGGCCTCTCTTAACGCCAATAATGAGCTGGTACTTGATTTCACGCCGGTTCCCATCCCCGGTTCCCTGCTGCTGCTGGGCTCCGGCCTGATGGGCCTGCTGGGCATCCGCCGCAGAAAAGCCGCGTAAGTTGAAGGAAACTCAAATGTATGGGTGAACCATGGTGTTCGCCCATACAGATAAACCAGAAGTTGAACAGGAATCACATTAATGCAATTGAATTCAGGAGGAAGCATCATGTTTAAGAAATTCATCAACGGCATTATCGTTGCCGGCACGGTTGTGGTGTTTGCCGGCAGTGCATCCGCTGCCACCTACAATGTCGTGGGCGGCGGCGCTTCGGCCCAGGGCCAGTTCTGGCGCACGGCGGGCGAAGCATTCATGCGCAATGAACTGCATTGTAACAGCGTGATACTGGAAGGCACCACTGCGGATCAGGAAGAAGATGCGGTGCTGCACGGTGAAAATTGTGACGCCGGCGCCTATGGCCTGAGTGCGGGGGACGAGGTGAACATTTCCTACCTCGAGGAAGCCTCATACTTTGGCTGCCAGAAGGCGGTTGACAGCCAGATCATCACCGTGGTGGATCCGGCCACTTGTGATTTTACCACCGGAAAAGACTGGGACTGCACCGGCACCCGGCAAATCGCCATGGACGTGGGCTGCGCCGACGTACGGTGTACTTCCATTGACCAGACCTCCGAGGGCTGGGAAGACGGCCGCCGGGCCGACTACGGCGACAATGAAAACTACATTGAAAACTGTGAAACCGGCGACTGCGACGCCACCTGGACCTCCTACGGCAACCCCAACGGTTATGGATGGGATGCCAGCCAGAACATGGTGGAAAAAGAGGGCATCGTGGTGCCTTTTGCCCTGGGCGTGAACAACAGCGTGACCAAGACCAGCTGCACCGAGCCCAAGGACCTCACCGGCGACAATGCCCACATGGCCTACAACAAGTGGGGATGGCAGTGTGTTCCCGGCGCCCAGGCCTGTATGGATGGTTATTGTGAAGACACCAGCGATGCCTGTACCCAGAATACCCGGTATGTGCTGGATGGTTCCGGCAACGTGGTGCTGGCTTCCGGTGCCTGCCCGGTTTCCACCACCCTGGCGGCTGTTGATCAGTCCAACGACTGTGTTGGCTACTACAAGTGCGATCACGGCGGCTCCGTGGGCAGCCCGGAATGGACGGATGAAGGCACCTGCGCCGGCGGCCCCAACTATGGCCAGTCATGCCAGACCGCCCAGGAATGTGCCGGCGACATTGCCAACACCGAATGTGTGGCCCAGCCCATCGACAACCTGAGCCGGCTTCAGGCCCTGCTGATTTTCTCCGGCGAGGTCAACAACTGGAAAACTTTCGGCCCCTGGTACCCGGACCTGCCCATCGTGCAGTGCATGCGGCATGCCGGCTCCGGTACCCATGCCACCTGGGACAAGGCCATTTTCCGCGGCGACAAAAGCTTCCTGACCTCCACCGTTGTGGCCGACCTAGGTGACAACAACTGGAGCGGCAAAGTGGACTGGAAAGAGTGTGAAGTGGCCGGCCTGTGCGGAACCCCCGCCAATACCCCCCATCCCAACGCCACCAGCGCCACCGGTGACGACGTAACGGTATGGCATTATCGCAGCTCCACGGACCTGACCTATGATTGCATCGACTTTTACGACGGCGGCATCGGTTACATCGATGCGGACAAGATCCTGGGCCATGACGACACCAGCGACTGCCACACTATCAAGCTGGAAGGCGTGGAACCCACCCGCGAAAAGGTCAAGTTCGGGGAATACATCTACTGGAGCGCCCAGCAGTGCCAGTATGATGCGGACTCCGTTGATGCCGTGGATCAGTACATCATTGAAGGGCTCATGGACTACGCAGCGGATGCGGGCAACCTGACCAACGAGGCATTCGGTACCTCTGCTGACTGGTGGGCCACCTCCGGTGAAATGACCGTTACCAAGACCTCTGATGTAAAATACCCCTCCGCCAAGTAGTCGTCAGGCGTTGGGTCGGAGTAACATCAGACAGCAGTGACAATAAAAAAGGCCGTTCTCTCGGGAGCGGCCTTTTTATTCAGTCAATAATAATTGGTCCTGTGAGCCAGGTCGCGATAAAAGGCGATGCCTGTAAAGCATTTCGAATTTTAAACGTTCGCGTACGAGGCCTGTACACAATCCCCTTTAAGACATAATCCTAACATAATATTAACAACGTCTTCACCACCTGCTTACACATGCTCGGTTTACTGACTTTTTCCGCAGGGGGTGCGCCGAAGGCGGTCATGCACCGGTGAAGTGGACCGAAAAAAAAGTTAATACCAAAAAAACAAGGAGTGATCACATGGACACCGGAATATTCCACACCATTTTGAGAAGCCTGGTATTCGGGGTGCTGTTTTCCATCCTGGGCCTGAGTGCCTGTACCTGGCTGCCGATACGGCAGGCCGAAACCGTGGAGCCCGGCAATGCGGTTGTGGTCCGTTATACCTGCACCCTGCCGGACGGCCGAATTGTTTCCACCACCGAAAAATCCGCGGCAGCAGCACTGGATGAGACGGAAAAGCGGTTTCTGTTTGAGCGGGATACAAAAGACCAGCACAAACCGATCCGGCTGACAGCCGGCAATCCACCGTCGCGAAAGGCGCTGAGCGACGCCGCGCCGGGAACTGAGAATATCCCCAGCCTTCAGCTCAAGGGCCTTCATGAGGAGCTTGACGAGCAACTGGCCCAAGCGGTTGTGGGACAGCCCATGAACCAATGGGTTGACCTCACGCTGACCGCAGTGCCCCAGTCCGATGTGCAGGAACCAGAGCGGCGCATCACCCTGAGCCGGGTTATCAAGGCGCCCAAGACCATGCGGGTGGCCAGGGCCAGCTACGAGTCCCGGACCGGATCGCCCGTTCCGCCAGAAATCGGCCAGGGGGTCGGGATGTACCCGGGCATTGCCGGTGAAGTGGTGGACATGAGTGCGGATCAGGTCACCATCGACTTCACCCAGGCGTCCACGGAACCGCTTCAGACCATGTTCGGCGAACGCCGGGTACTTGACAGGGGGGATCACTTCCTGGTGCGGACGGAGGTGGAAAAGGGCAAGCTGATCAGGACCGGCCCCCACCTGGGCAGGGTGACGGATATTCAGCGCGGCCAGTTTATCGTGGACTATGGCCATGCCTTTGGCGGCCAGCCCCTGAGCTGCCGGGTCAACATCATGCCGGCCACGGCAGCCGATTCCCCCGGCAAAACGGTCGCATCCAAAGACGGCCAGGCCGGAACGGAGACCGGTCAGGCAAACGCGAAAATGATCGAACACGGGGACCTGGTGAGGGTTCATTACACCGCCCGGCTCATGGACGGCCGGCTGGTGTATACCACCCGGAAAACCATCGCCAATGACGGCAATGTGGATCGGGTGGACTGGTACCAGGATCCGCCGGCCTTTGCACCGGAGCTGGTCACGGCCGGTACGGACAATCCCCCGCCCGGGCTGGGAAAGGTGGTTCTGGCGATGGCCGACGGAGAGACAAAAACAGTCAAGCTGCCCGCGGCCGACGCATTCGGCCTGGCCAATCCGACCCTGGTCAAGCAGTATGACAGGACGAAAACCCGGCCCAGGACCGAAACCATAGACATGAAAACCTGGTCCGCCCGGTTTGACGCCTTTCCGGTGAAAGGCCGGACATATGCGGCAGACGGGTTTTTAAAGGCCCGCGTCACCAGGGTGGCGGACAAGGCGGTGGCCGTGGAATATTTCCCGCGGGCCGACACATTTGATAGGCCCGTGGGCACGGTGACCGCAGAGGTGAACGAAGACACCATCGACCTGGTACTGGCACCTGAAATTGGATCGCCGTACACCATTGAAGGCAAAAAAGGCCCGGTTACCGGCACAGTGGCCAGCGTGGATGACAAAACCTTTACCGTGGATTTCAATCACCCCCTGGCGGGCAAGGATATTCGCCTTTCCATCGAGGTGGTCGACGTGACCGGGGCGGAGAACCTGGAAAACATTGAAATGCAATGGGTTGAAGATCATGACGCAGGCCTTGAACAGGCAAAACAGGAGAACAAGCCCATGGTGCTGGTGCTTTATGCCGGCTGGTGCAGCTACAGCAAGAAGTTGCTCGACGAAACCCTTCCCGCACCGCGTATCAAGCTGCTTCGGGACGATTTCGTCTGGGTCAAGGTGGATTCCGCGGAGGATCCTTACCTCAAGGAGCTTTATGGCCAGACCGGTTTTCCCCTCACAGTGGTGGTAAGCCCCGAAGGGGACGTGATAAAGAAGATCAACGGGTTTAAACCCGCCGCCGCCATGTATACGGAACTGCATGCGGCGGCTGCTGGCCAGTTAAGCGGATAGCGGTGGAATATTGAACCGCTAATAGAATGCTAACACAACGGCAGCAATATTCTCACACGGATATGTATTATTAGCATATTTAACCAATTCCGCCTGAGGGGAAAACCCCTCACCGGTGATCAATTGGATCAATTGTACGAACCATGCGGACGAACCGGGCTGGGTATGCTGCTGCACCGGAAAACGTGTAACCGGAAAACGTGTAACCAGAAAACGTGTAATAGGAGATCGGACCTGTAATTCAAATGACCTTTATTATGCCGGGCAGGGCGGTTCCGGGAGGAATCGCCGTTATTTTCAGTTTGATCATGCTTCTGATCGGCCCCGGGGCCATGGTTCCCACCGTCCGTGCCCAGGCGGGAGATGAAGCGGTTGCCTTTGAAATACGGGGGTTTGAAGTGAAGGGAAACACGGTTCTCAGGGAGCAGACCATATACGATGCCCTGGAGGGGTTTACCGGACCGGACAAGCGGTCCCAGGATGTGGAAAAAGCCCGGGACCACCTGGAATCCCTGTATCATGAAATGGGCTATCCCACGGTGCTGATCAATATTCCCGAGCAGACCGTGGACGACGGTTTGGTGACCATGCAGGTGATCGAAAGCCGGATCCGGTGGGTCAAGGTTACGGGTAACCGGTATTTTACCAGGGAAAAAATCATGGCCGCGCTGCCGTCGTTCCGAAGGGGCACGATCCTTTATGTGCCCCATGTCAAGGAGGACCTGGCCCGGCTGAACACCAATCCGGACTTCAAGGTGACACCGGTGCTGCGCCCGGCCCGGGAGCTGGGATTTATTGATGTTGAGCTGAAGGTGGAAGACCGGCTGCCCCTGCATGCCAGCCTGGAGACAAACAACCGGAGCACTCACACCACCAGCGATCTCCGGCTCAACGGCATGGTGCGGTATGAAAACCTCTGGCAGAAGGAGCATTCCATTTCCGTGCAGTACCAGACAGCGCCGGAAGAACCAGAGGAAGTGCAGGTGCTGGCGATTTCCTATGTACTGCCGTCGCCCTGGATCCATTCCCATCTGATCGCTTTGTTCGGCGTGGCCTCGGACAGTGAAACCGCCTTTGGCGAGGGGTTCCAGGTGACCGGCGAGGGGAGCCTCTTTGGCGTGCGATACGTGATTCCCCTCGAAGCCCGGGGCGATTACACGCATACCTTTACCATCGGCCTGGATTACAAGAATTTTGACGAGACCCTGGGGTTTGCCGTAGAAGGCGAAGACCCCCTGAAGACACCTGTTACCTATATGCCGCTGACCCTTTCCTACCGCGGATCACATACCGGTGACACCGGGACCACCCGGCTCAGCAGCGCTCTGAACATGGCTTTCCGGGGCATTGTGACGGACCGGGAAGAGTTCAGTATCAAGCGGAAATATGCCCGGGGCAATTATCTGTACGCCACCCTGGGCCTGGAGCGGCGGCAGGATTTACCCTGGGGATTGGAACTGACGGCAAAGGCGGACGGCCAGATTGCCAGCGAGCCCCTGATCTCCAACGAGCAGTACACGGCCGGCGGGATGCAGAGTGTGCGGGGGTACAAGGAAAACGAGGTCATGGGGGACCATGCGTTTCACGGCACCGTAGAGCTGGCCGCACCGAACCTGTGGGACGTATTCGGTCTGAACGGGGATGCGGAGATCATTCCCTACGGGTTTTACGACCATGCCTGGCTGAGGGTGAAAAAACCCCTGGAAGGGCAGGAGACCTACCCGGAAATCGACGGCGCGGGCATGGGCGTGCGCGGCAAAATCACGAAATATATCACCTACCGGGTGGACTGGGCCACTGCATTAACAGACACGGATGAAGTCAAAAACGGGGATACCGAGGTCCATTTTCAGGTGACAGTGAAACGGTAGTGGAAGCACGGAAAAAAAGATGCCCTTATTGGTGCGGATTCGTGTAAATTCGTGGGCGGATTGTTCCCCACGAATTTACACGAATCGACACGAATGGGGCCGTGGAACACAGGGAAGGGAAAGGTAGATATCTGTTTTCATGGAAGCCTGAAGGCTTCCGCTACACCGGCTGCGATATATACCAGAGACCGGGGTTAATTGCCGCAGCCGGTGTAGCGGAGGTCTTTAGCCCTCCACACAGGACACGTTGGCAAACTGCACGGTCCAGCGTCGCACCTGTGGCAATGGCAAGGCAATGTAGGGGCGACCTTCAGGTCGCCCGATGATAGGGGAAGCCCTCATGGGAAAACAACAGCAACCAACACATCAACCGCTGACAATCCAGCGTAAGACTGCCTGTGGCCTGATAATCCCGCTGCAGGTCATCCTGGTTACCCTGATGGTAAGTATCTATCCGCAGTCAGGCCGGGCCGCCACCATGTTCGGGGCCAACAACGGGGGATTCACCGATGTGGGACCGCCGTCGGTCACGGCCCTGCCCGTTCCCCGCACAGCCGGGGATGCCGTGTTCGAGGGAGAATGGGCCAGGGACGACAAAAACAACAAGCTCACCGTTTCCCAAGACCAGGACAAGGCCCTGTTCGAATGGGAGACCTTTGATATCGGGGAAAACGCCTGGACCCATTTCGACCAGCAGGGCGAGGCCGGATGGGTGGCCCTGAACCGGATTTACGACGCCAACCCCTCCCAGATCATGGGCCGGCTTACGGCGGACGGGAAGGTTTATCTCATCAACCAGAACGGGATTCTCTTCGGTGAAAACGCCCGGGTCAATGTGCACAGCCTTATCGCCGCTTCCCTGAACATGCCCGACAGCGGTGCCCTGAATTTTTTCGCGGACGACTACCGGGAAGAAGGCGATGATACGGTGCTGCGATGGACCGAGGATGAAAACGGGGATGAGGTGCCCCTGCCCGGTCCGGTGTTCAACGCCGCGGGGTCGAATAATATACCGGATACGGGCATTTACACCGACAATGCCGGGTCGGTGTTTCTCATCGCGCCGAACGTCGAAAACCAGGGCATTATCGAGGCGCCCTACGGCCAGATCGGTCTGGCAGCTGGCAGGCGGGTGGAGATTGCCGCGCTTTCACAGGGCCGCAGCCTTCCCCATGTCCTGGTGAATGATTATGACGAGGGGGTGCCCCTGCTGGCCGATCCGGCCCTGGTGGGCATGGCCCTGAACGGAACCGCGGGTTTTATGGCGGCCGATTCCGGTGTGGCCGGCATGTACGGCCGTGCGGTGCGCCAGGAAGGGCTCATCCGGTCGGTTACTGCCGTCAAGAAGGGCGGCACCATCGAGCTTCATGCCAGGGATTCGGTGCATCTGGCCACCGGAAGCATCACTGCCTGTCCCATCACCGATGATTCGGAAGCATTCCACCAGAGCTTTGAAGGGGAGCAGGGGGCCATCCACATCAGCGGACTCGGCAGCAAGGGGGTCGGTGCCCAAATGACGTGGTACGAGGATTTTCCCACCGGTCACATCGTTCATCAGGGCGACATTCTGGCGCCCGGCGGGGCTGTGACACTGACCGCAGCAGAACAGGTTTATCTGGACAGCGGTAGCCGGATTGACGTGAGCGGCAAGTGGGCCCATTTGTCGGCCGATGATGCGGTGGTGGAAATGCAGCTCAACAGCCTGGAGCTGAAAAACGATTATTACCAGCAGGACGGAACCCTGGCGGGTGAAGATATTCAGATCATCGGGTATGCCGGGTCCACCATCGGGGACCTGTCCGGCGCGCTGAACGCCGAATCCCGCAGCGCCCTGGAAATGAACACCAAAGGCGGGACCGTAATAATCGGCGGGCTTGCGAACAGCGCGTCAAATCTCCAGGAAATCATCGTGCGGGAGGGGGCGTTGCTGGATATCTCCGGCGGCGGTAATGTTTACAGTGAGGGCCATTACCGGGGCACCCAGCTGCTGGCCGGCAACCGGATTTACGATATCAGCGAAGCCCCGGAATGGCTCCAGTATGACAGGGTTTTGGGACACCACCAGGTGGCCAACGACCGGTATGGACTGATTGACGAGTTTTTCGGGTTTTTTATGGGCGGGGCCAACCCGGTGAACGATTTTCTGAGCAGCCACGTGGAAGGCCATGACGCCGGTGCGCTCACGCTGAAAGCCCGGGGCATTCTGTTCAACGGCACCCTGATCGGGTCGGCGATGGCCGGTTTCTACCAGACCGATCTGGCCATTGCCGAGGAGCAGTTCGGCGACTATTTTCTGGAAGCCTTGAAAGGCACCCGCATGCCCCGGGGCGGCCGGCTGACCATCGGCCTGGAGGAAGGAATTTCAATCAAGGGAACCGGGCCTTCAGAAACCATAAATTATTTGACGGATGAGGTGATGATCGCAGCGGACAACACCCCGCTGCCGGAAAAGTTTCAGCCGGGAGACGACATGCGGGGTGCGGCCTGGGAGACCCTGACGGCCTCGCCCTTTCACCTGTCCGACGGAGAAACGGTTTCCGAAACACCCCTTTACCGGTCAATGATCTCCGCGGACATGCTGAACAGGTCGGGGCTGAGCGATTTTCGAATTTATGCCAATACAAGGGTCACCATTGCTCAGGACGCGTCCCTCACCCTCAGCCCGGGCGGCTACCTGTTAAATGAGGATGCCAATTATCAGCCGTCCTGGCCGGTCGCTTATGATACCAAGTTCGGCGATCATCCCGCCACCCTGACCATTCGGGCCGGTGCCTTTGAAAACCGGGGGGGGGTAGACATGCCCGCCGGCCGGGTGGATGTGCAACTGATCGACACCCCGTGGGTGAACGGATGGACCGAGACCCGGTTGGCCACGCCTTTGCAGCACCGGGCCTTGCTTGCGGACGGAAGCCGGATCAGCGTGGCAGGGGACCGTATCGACAACCTGGATGCGGACATTCACGGGGATTATGAAACCGGGTTCATCAACGGCGGCGACATCACCATCGCAAACAGTTCTTATTACGGTGGGGATATTGTGGTTCAATCCGGCGCGGTGCTGGATGTGAGCGCCGGCTATGAAAGGGATGGGGAGGGCGACCTTACCGCCGGCAGCGCCGGCCGCCTTTCTTTGAAAGCCAATTCCCTCGTCCTTGAAGGAGCGCTCAGGGGATACGGATTGGCCGGAAATGACGGCGGTCGTATTGAGTTGCACAGCGGATGGGTCACCGTGGCAGAAACATCGCGGCCGGTCCTGCCTTTGGATTTTGCGTTTGACGATTCCCTGCCCGAAGACTGGCGAAATCAGGAAACCGGCTATGCCGGGCTGGTGCTTGCAGAAGACCGCCTGGCCGATACCGGGTTTACCGCCATTGACCTGAAAAGTTTTGAAGACCTGACTTTTGAAAACGGCATTCACTTCACCCCTTCCGATGTCCGCCTGGCCCCCCCGGATGCCCCGGACACCAGGGAAACCGGATTGCCGGGGTACTACGCCGCCGGCGGACAAACGGACAACACCCTGCTGGCGCAGGGCCTGGTTCGCGTGGGACCGCAATACCAGGGCCGGAAAAGCCGGATTTCGGCCATGGCCGGCAAGGCGGTGAGCGGGCTGCAGAGCGGGACGGTGGAGAATTTTGATAATCTTTCCGAGGAGGAGCTGCCCCATGTGATGCTTCCCGCGAACACCGTCCTGGAAACGGCGCCCGGCGGCGAGATTGAAGTGGCCGCGCCGGGGTCACTGACCCTGGAAGGCGGACTTTGCGCACCGGGCGGGGATGTGCGCCTTTCAGCCACCGGCCAGCAGGCTGAGGTCAAGGTCACGCTGGCCCCTGACAGCTGGATCGATGCCGGTGGCACGACCCTTCCCACCACCTCCGCCCTGGAAACCGGGCTGCCGGTGAACCATACCCTGCTGGACGGGGGAACGGTCACGCTGTCCGCCGCCAATGGCAGCGTGGACATCATGGAAACCGCAGCGGTGGATGTATCCGGATCCGGAACAATCACCAACTATGTGCGGGGTGCTGCGGGTGTTCCCGTCGCAGACACCATGTCCAGTCATGGCGGCGGAATATCGGTCACATTCAAGAACGACTGTCGCCTGGACGGCACCATTGCGGGGCATGCCAGCAGTCCGGATGCCCACGGCGCGTCTCTGTCGCTTTCCCGCAGGGAGAACCCGTTAACAGTGGAAAAACAACTGATTGACGCATTCCAGGAAAAGGGATTTGACGGGTTCGGGTTTGCCAGTGAGCGGGATATTTTATTTGCCGAACCCATGACCGTGGATGCGGGGCGGTTCCTCATCCTGGACGCGCCCCTGGTCAGCGGCACGGCATCGCTGCCCGAAGGCAGCCGAATCAATCTCACCGCCGCCCATGTGACCCTGGCCAATACGGCGGATAAGTTCGGCAACATCGAGGCCCTGGACGACAAGGTGATAATGGAAGGGAGCGAATTGCTGCTCGGGACCGGTCAATTGCGCCTGGCGGGCACATGGGTGGATTTGAAAGGAGCGGTGGCGGTCCAGGGATTTCACAAGGTGACCCTGGATGCCGGGCGTGACATGCGGGTGCTGGATGCGCGGTATGATGGCGAGTATAACGGTGAGCAAAAAGAACTCTGGCATGGTGGATTGCGCGTACCGGGCGCGCTGACCCTTGATGCCGCCAGGATATATCCGGCCATGAAGGCCCAAACCGTAACGGCAACGGGCTCTTCAGTGGAAGGGACTACCTATTTAACCCCCAGTGCATTTAAAATTCAATCGGACGCCGGCCGCATCGCCATTGAATCCCGGGGTAAAAATCCAGATGGGCCGGTATACTCCGCGGGCGGTGTCCTGGCCATAACGGCACCGGAAATTCACCACAACGGGCACTTGGCCGCGCCCATGGGCCAGATCGCCCTGGTCACCAACCCGCCGGTGGAAGTGGACGGTGAGGCCCTGCCGGCCAGGGACGTTGCCATCATATCGGAAAACGGTCAATATACGGTCAGCATTACCTCAAATATTCAGGATGGGGCGCTGCCGGGCGACCGCATCGTGCTGGGCGGCAGCAGTGTAACCACCACGGGCAGCGAAACCGCCGTGCAGTACGGTCTCCTTCAGGGGGAAACCTGGCAGATGCCTGACAAGATTCAGGTGCCCCATAACCCGGTCAATATGGCAGCATGGCCCGAGGTGCGGACCGCACCGGCCAGGGGCATTTACGTGCAGGGCACGGACCTGAGCATCGCCGGCGGGGCGGTATTGAACAGCAATGCCGGCGGGAGTGTCTATGCGGCCCAGTTCATGCCGGGCATCAGGGGCCTGGCAAACCCGCTGGAAAAAGATGGGCGGCACGTGATTGTTCCGGGCGTATCCCGGCCCGGTGACGCTGTATCCGTCGCCGATGCGGTTACAGCAGTGGACGGCCAGACCCTGGCCGCGGGTGACTATTCCCTGCTGCCCGGCCGATATGCCTTTCTGCCGGGGGCTTTTATTCTGGAGGACCGGGGCAACGAAATCCATCTGGGAGAAACCGCGATGACCGAAGACGGGTTTCCCGCCGTGCTGGGATTCGAATCCATGAACGGAACCGGTTTCCGGGATCCGGGCTACCGGCGGTATGCCGTTCGATCGGCAGGGGAGGTGCTCAGAGAAGGCGAATTCAGCATCGCCCAGGCCCTGGCCGGATCGCCCGGTACCATTGCCGTGAAGGGCCGGTCGGTGGACTTGCGCGGCACCCTGGCCATGGATGCGCTGGATCATTTCCCGGGCGGCGTGCTGGCGCTCAGTGGCCGAAGTATTGCCGTGGGAAGGCCAACAGATGCTTTTGAACCGGATCTCCAACTGGACCCCGCCCTGCTGGCGGGGCTGGACCTGGAAGACCTCCGTATCGGGGACGAGACCCTGCCCGGCCGCATGGGCACGGAGGCAGTTCGGTTGTATGAGGGGACCCTGCAGGCCCCGAATGTCACCCTGGCCGCTGCCGGCGACGTGATTCTCAATGCCGGGGCCGCGGTGCGGGCCACCGGCGATGCCCTGCAAATCACGGATTTCACCCTGCACTATACCTATGATGCGGATGGTGGGCTGGATGCCTTTCAATTGACCGATATCGCGGCGGTCAATGGAACGGGGGATATCAGCGGCACACTGACCCGCCAGACCGCAGACGGGGCGCTGCCCCTGACATTTCAAACCCGGGACGGCACCCTGCAATGGCAGGTCAGCCCTCAGGCCCTGGCCCATGTACCCGACCGGTTTCTTGCGGTCACCGATGCCCCATACGGTACCGCCGCCCTGGTTGCCGAAACCGGCGCCATCACCCTGAACCCGGGCAGCCGGGTGCACGCCAGGGATGAGGTGGTCCTGGACGGACTCCTGGACCTTCAGGGTGGGGTGTTATCCGCGGAAAACAGCGCTCTGCAGCTTCGGGGCGACGCCATTCTGTTCGTGCCCGAGGGGTTTCAGGGTAATCGGTCCAGGGGCCTCTATCTCACCGAATCCCTCTGGAATAACCTGAACAGCTTTGAATCCATTACCGTCAACAGCCGGACCGACCTGGTCTTTCTGGGGGACCATGATATCGCAGCCGCTGAGCGCCTCACCCTGGATGCTCAGCGGATTATCGGGCTGGCACCGGCGGAATTTCAGGATTTTTATGCGGATGATGACAACCAATCCGCGGTCACCCTTTCCGGGGAAACCGTTTATTTGACCAACAGCCGCGACGTGGCAGCGGCAACCGACACCCTGACTCTTTACCAGGCCGACGGGACGGACCACACCTTTGCCCCGCTGGAAGATACCGGTATGCTCACCGTAAATGCCGGCGCCTGTCTTTTTCTGGACCCCGGCCATATCCGGGTGAACGGTTTCGAGACCGTGAACCTGACCGGTGACGGGAGTTTCGTGTTTCGCGGGGAAGGCACTCTGGAAACCGCTCAGGCCGCAGCCGTGAACATGAATGCCCCCAGCGGCCTGGCCTCTGCGCCTTATTACCTGGATACGGCCGGCCTGGCGGAGAAAGCCTCCGGCATGACCCGCGGCGAGATTGAATCTTTTATTGATGAGAATCTCCGGGTTGGTGTCCTGACCGAAACCAACGGCCAGGACCGTGCCCTGGCCGATATTCGGGCGGATGTGGCGGAGGTGATTGAAACCCTTCACCTGTCCGCTTTTGACCTCACGGATTATGAGGTTCAGGCCGGCCAGGGCGCGGTGACCATCCTTGGCGGCGGTGCGGAAGGGGGCGATGCCACCACCGCCGGCGGTGCCCTGGCCATTACCGGCCACACCATCGATCATCACGGTGCTATTGATCTGCCCGGCGGCAGCGTGGTCATGACCGCTCTGGCGAACACACCTGATCAGGGCATCACCCTGCACGACGGGTCGCGGGTTCGGGCCCGGGGCGGGAAGCTGGCCTATACCGTGGCCGGAGAACGCCAGGCCTATGCCTATGCCGGCGGCAGTGTGGGCCTTACCGCGGAAACCGGCCGGATCGTCATTGAAGACGGGGCGGTGGTGGATGTATCGGCGGATGCGGGCCAGGACGCCGGCAGCATTGTTCTGTCCGCGCCGGAATACGGCGTTGCCATCAACGGCACACTCAGCGGCGCGTCCGCCGCCGGCAAAGGCGGGGCTTTTGCCCTGTACACCGACCGGTTAACCGAAACCGGACTGGGCAGCCTGGGCGTGCACCTGTATGACCAGGGCTTTACTCAGGAGATCATTGTGCACACGAGCTTTGGCGATCTGACCCTGGCGCAGAACAATACCCTGGCGGCCCACCATATCAAGCTGGTGGCCGATGACCGCAATGATGAGGGCAACGGCAACATCACCATTCTCGGGAAGCTGGATGCCGCTGGTGATGCCACGGCGTATACGGACGGCGGCTCTGTGGAGCTGTTCGCCTGGAACGACCTGACCGTAGGCGGCACCATTGACGCATCCAGCGCGTCAGGCAGGGGGGGAGAGGTTTACCTGAGCGCCGGACATGATGATAACGTTCCCGCGGATGAAACCGGGATGATGGTGTTTGACGGCATCATTGACGTGGGCGGCATGGATGCGGATCATAACGGGGATGCCCATTTCCGGGCCTATCGCAGCAACGATGAGGACAACATGACCCTGACCGGTGCCATCCCCGGCGCCGACCGGATCACCGCGGAAACGGCGGCCGTGTACAGCAGTTTCGGGGCCGCGGCCGGTCACCTGGATGACGATCCGGCCGATGTGGATTTCACCGCCCTGGCCAATTACGTGGATTATGCAGCCGATCAGCTCCACGCCCGGGCCGGCATTGAGGTGCGCAGTTCCGGCGGGCTGGCTCTCAACAGCGATTGGGATCTGTCCGGGGTGCTTTCATCAGAGGGCAGACCCGGTATTTTGACCATCCGTGCGGCCGGAGATCTGACGTTTAATGACAATCTGCTTGATTATTACGACCCGAATAATCCGACAGGCGATCCTTTTCATAGTTCTTGGGGACTCACCGGCGGCGTACCAAGATCGATAGAAAACAGTTCGAATACGCCCCCGCAATGGGTGATCAATTCCGTGGCTTGGACCTTTAACGCAGAGAATATTTCTGATCCTGACTTTCCACCACTGGCGGAATGGGCTTGGCAGTTCAATTTCGACCGGCTAAATCCTCCCAACTGGGAATATACGCTGGTCTCTGGCGCAAACCTCCAAAGCGCCGATATCACCACTACGTCGAATGAAGACGGTGATTTAAACCTCGGCGGCCAAATGATCTACACCCAGAACGGAAAGATTAGTTTTGCCGCCGGCGGAGACGTGTTAATCGGTGACGGCAGCCAGGCATCGCGCATGATCAACCCGGATCTGACTTGCAATCTGGGGACATTCAGCGGCAGTATCCGCGGAAAAGCAGGTGGCAGCCTGACGTTTAACGGACGAACCGGCGCCATTCAGTCCGCCCTGGGGGACATTGACTTGGATATTGCCGGGGACCTGAATATTAACATCAGCGATGGCAACGCCATCCGGACCACCGGCGTCTATCCGCAGGCGGTCTTATCATCAACGGGCAACAGTGAGTGGCTGGCCCGGCACGGAGGCGATATCCGCCTGACCGTGGGTAATGATATTCCGGCTGGCGAAGTACCGCGCCTGGCAATAAGAGACACGTCTTATGGGCCGGCTTTGACCTACTGGGGCCGGTTTTATACTTACGAAAATGAAAAGATTCGGGATGGCGCCTGGGCGGCAGATTTCGGGGCCGAAGGGACTCCCACGGCCGGAGTGGCCACCATGGGCGGCGGCAATGTTGAGGTGCGGGCCGGGGGCAATGTACAGGGCCAGTTCGGCACCTTTAAAGATGGCGATCTTAACATAACGGCTGGGGGTGATACCGGCGGATTGTTCCAGGTGGGGGACGATTATGGCACCGTATCCGCGATGGGCAGCATTAATTCCGGTTTTGAACACAGCGGTAAATTGCAGTATGCAACCAGTCTGGCCCTGTTGGGCGGTTCTGCCGACATCAATGCCCAGGGTACGATCAGCCTGGGAACCATTTATAATCCCACCCTGGCGCCGTCCAATGTATCTTATGTGGATGACGATACGATCATTTCCCAGGCGCTTACCTACAGCCATGAAACTCCCTCAAGTGTATCCCTGGCCTCTGTTTATGGAGATGTGCAAATGGCCGGTGACTACACATCAGAAGGCTCGCAGGTCAGGATAACAAACGAAACCTACCGGGTCCTGCCCCCGAAAATGAGCATCACCGCGGCCGGGGACATTCTGTTTGAAAATACGAAGTTCGCCCTGGCCCCGGCGGCCGGGGGCAACCTTCAACTGGCGGCCGGCCGGGATATCACCTATATGAACCAAAGCGGCGGACCGGACCGGGCAAGGCTCTATATCGCCGATCTGGACCCGGCGACGGTGTACGGGTATGAGGCAGGGCTGACGGATGCGGATTTGGATAATACCGGCTATGATACGCCGGAGCCCATAATGGCCATGTTTGCAGACCATGATAAGGCCGATGCCCATGCAAAAGGCATGGTGCTTCATGCAAACGACCCGGACCCCGTGGAAATCATTGCGGGCCGGGACATCCGGGAGCTGATGCTGTGTTCGCCCAAAAAACTGGCCCTCACGGCCGGGCGGAATATTCAGGGACTTTTTCTCATGGTGCAGCACACCACACCACTGAGCATGCCCACTGTGCCGGCGGTCGGGGTTTCACCGGATTCATACCTGGGATCGCCCCTGGATACCGTGCCCAATACCCTGGCGGACGTGACCGCCGTCCGGGCCGGGGGGGATATCCTCATGGCATCCGATATCAATGTGATTAAAGAGAAATATAGTGGTCAAAACATGACACGGCATTACCGGCAGAGCGGTTTTCTTTTTGCCGGTCCCGGCGATTTCCTGGTCCAGGCGGGCAATGACATCGACCTGGGCGTGACCCGGGGCATTCTATCCGTGGGAGACACCTTTAACGCAATGCTGCCAAAGGCGCAGACAGCCGCCGGTGCCGGAGCCCTGGCTGTGGTGGCCGGTGTATTCAAAGAAATGGCGCCGTCCGGGGTCCGGTCCTTTTTTGACACCCTGCGGACTGACGGTCGGGCCTTCAGCGCGCTTCAGGCCGATGGTGACGCCGCCGGCGCACAGGCCCTGGTGGATCAGACCGAGACGGAAACGATTATGCCGTTTTTTTCCGGCGGGGACACCGGCCAAGGCAACATTTACATGACCGCGTCCCAGATCGCGTCCAAGGGCGAGACTTCCATGGCAATGCTGGATACCGTTGCCGGTGACAGGGGATTTTATCCCTGCTCTTCGGATTTATATATCGCGGCCCGGGGCAGCATCAATGTGGGCCAGTCCGCCATTTCCCGGCCGGGCACGGGGCAGAGCGCAGATACCGGCATTTATACGGCCCTGGGCGGGGATGTGAACATTTTTTCCATGGGCAACCTCAATGTGAACGAATCCCGGGTCATGACCTTTCGCGGCGGGGATATTCTGGCATGGAGCCATGCCGGCGATATCAATGCCGGCCGTGGCGCCCGTACCGCTGTGAACGCCAGCCCGCCTGTTCGAAAGCCTGTTTATAAAGAGGATGGCGGCGATTATTTATACCGCTGCACGGATTGTGAAGAAAATGACGAAAACCTGGAGCTGACCAAAGACGAGTGGGAGAAAGAGGGATATACCAAAAGCGACCTGGAACTGGTGGTGGACCGCTATGAAATCGAATTCACACCGCCGGCCGTGGGGTCCGGTATTCGCGCCCTGACCTATGATCCCGACGGGGTGGAAGGGCCAAAGCGTGCACCGGTGCTGGGGGATGCCTATCTGTTTGCGCCGTCCGGTATCATCGATGCGGGTGAAGCCGGGATTGCGGCCCGGAACGTGACCCTTGCAGCGGTGGAGGTGCTGAACGTTCAGAACATCGAGGTTTCCGGCGTGAGTGTGGGCGTGCCCACCACCACGGGCGGGGCCAGCCTGGGCGCGCTATCCGGCACCAGCGATGTGTCCGACGCAGGCGACATGGCGTCACAGACCTCGGACATGGCCGCGGAAACCGCGGCCGAAGCTCGCAAACGCATGAAGGAGCTGGAGAAGTCCCTGCAAGATGCGTTCCTGGGGCTGGATGTGAAGGTGGTGTCGTTTGAAGATCTGGATGTATAGTCAAATGTTGGGTTGCGCAAGCTTAACCCAAATACAGACTAACAGGTTGAAAGGATATGTTAAATCGATTTTTTATCTCGCCAAGACGCAAAGATCGCAAAGGATATTATTGCTAATGCTCTGCGTCCTTTGCGTCTGCTAGAGTTAACATTAACGGGTGGCACGGGCAAAGCCGGCCGGCTTGCCCGTGGAGAATAGTTACGGAAAAACAGCACGGGCAGCCTGGCGGTTGGTCCGTGGCACCCGTTACGTGTAGGGGCGAACCTTGTGTCCGCCCATGACCGGCAAACGTATAGGATACATAACCGACGGAAATGACCAAGCAAAGGAATACAGGAATGACAGGACGGAGACGCAAGATCGGACCGGGGATTGTGGGAGCGTTGGTGTTTGTCTGCCTGATGGCGGGGCTTGCCGTTAACAATGCCCATGCCTGGTGGAACGGGGACTGGGAATACCGCAAAAAGATCACCTTTGACACCACCACCACCGGGTCGGACATCAAGGAAAACCTGAGCGCGGTGCCGGTGCTGCTGCGGCTTCATTCCGGCAACTTCAATTTTGTCAACGCCAAGGAGGATGGCACGGACATCCGGTTTGTGGGCAGCGACGACACAACCCTGTTGAAATACCACATGGAGACCTATGACACCATCGATGAAATCGCGCTTCTGTGGGTGAAGCTGCCCAAGCTGGCCGGGGGGTCGGACCAGAACTATGTCTGGATGTATTACGGCAATGAATCTGCCGTGGGCGGCCAGGACCCTGCTTCCACCTTTGATAAGAACCATGTGCTGGTATATCACCTGAGCGAAGTGGAGCAAATGCCGGCGGATGCCACGGCCTATGAAAATCATGCGGCCTCGTTTCAGGGCGGTCAGGGCCTGCCGTCTGTTATCGGCCGGGGGGTGATGCTCAACGGTGCCGGCGAAGGCATTGTTACCCAGCCCGCTCCTTCACTTGAGGATTTTTCCGCGGGGTTTACCTGGTCGGCATGGGTGCGCATTGCCCAGGCCCAGGCCGATGCCTGGTTGTTTTCCCGGCAGGATGAGGAAGGGGCTCTGGTTATCGGTGTGGATGATACCAAGGTCTATTGCCGGATCGTGGATGCCGTTGCCGGCACCTCCCGGATCACGGAAAAGGTGGCGGACCTGGCCCTGGACAAGTGGCATCGCGTGGCCGTCACCCTGACCCCCGAAGGCCGGGTGGGGGTGTATCTGGACGATCTGGAAATCACCTGGATGAATCTGGCAGACCCCTTTACCGTTCCCGGCGGGCCGGTGTTTACCGGCGCATCATCCACCGGTGAGCATTCATTCGTGGGCGACCTGGACGAGGTGCGGCTGTCCAGCATGGCGCGGTCCGACGGTTGGCTGCAGGCGGCATTCAAGAACCAGGGGCCGGGCATTGCATTCAGCGGTTTCGGGGCGGAAGCGGTATACGAGGGCGGGGGGCTGCCCACCTTCTACCTGGGCACGGTGGTCAAAAATATCACCCTGGACGGCATGTTTATTATTTTTATTCTGATGATCTTTGCCATGATCAGCTGGTTCATCTTCATTGCCAGGGCTGTCCTGCTGCATATGGCGCAGCGGGACAACAAGGGGTTTAAAGAAACCTTTGCGCAGCAGAACAATGTTTTCGGACTGATGCCCTATAAAGACGATTATCCCAATGCCCCGCTTTACCGGATCTACCGGGCCGGGTGCGAGGAACTGAAGTCCCGGATCGGCGACCCCGGGCATGATGCGGAAGGCCGTCAAATCACTCTGTCCGCAAAGGGCCTGAAGGCGGTCAAGGCGGCTCTGGAAAAAAACCTGCTGCTGGAAACCCAGAGCCTGAACACCTGGCTGGTGGTGCTGACCATGGCCATCACCGGCGGTCCGTTTCTGGGGCTGCTGGGAACGGTTTGGGGCGTCATGAACACGTTTGCCGCCATGGCCGAGGCGGGTGAGGCCAATATCATGGCCATTGCGCCGGGTGTGGCGTCCGCCCTTTCCACTACGGTGTTCGGTCTGATCGTGGCCATTCCCGCGCTGTTCGGCTACAACTACCTGACCAGCCGGATCAAGGCCATCACGGTGGACCTGAACGTGTTTGTGGATGATTTTGCAAAGGATATTGATGAGAGATACGGAGATACCTGATGCGACGCAACCTGTTTGATGAAAAACCCTATGATGAAATCAATATTACGCCGCTGCTGGACCTGGCATGGACGCTGCTGGTGGTTTTTATCATTGCCGTGACCGCTGCGGTGCAGGGCATTCAGGTGAACCTGCCTAAGGCCAGTACCGCGCCCAGCCTGCAGGAGCCCAAGACCCGGGCCATTACCATTCGGGATTCGGGGCAGATATATCTGGACGCCTATCCGGTTTCCATGGGGGAGCTGGAGTCCCGGCTTCGGCAGTTCAAGGCGGTGGACCCCAATTTCCCGGTGGTGATAAAGGGCGATGCAAAGGTTTATTACCAGAAGGTCATTGACGTGCTGGATCTCATGCAGGAGCTTGAGATAACCCAGCTGGGGCTGGTGACACAGAAACTGGTGAAGTAGATGGTTTTGAAACACTCAGGGAATGATTAATACCGTTGATTTGATGATGGGAACCACGGAATACACGGAAGTGCGCGGAAAAATGTTTTTTACCACGAAGGACACGAAGAACAAGTCGAAAATTACCACCGTTTTGGTAAACGCCCTGGCCCATGTAGCGGAAGCCTTTAGGCTTCCATAAATAATGGACTATTTCAATATTTGAGGTGACAAAATGGCCCCCAAAAAGCAGTCCATGACAACCATCTGGATCATTGCCGGTGTGGTGGCCGTGCTGGTGATGGGCGGCGGACTGGTGGTGCTGAAGATGCTGATCAGCGACAGCGGCAAACAGCGTCAGCGCCGGATACAGATGGTGACCGTGGCGCCGCCGCCCCCGCCGCCGCCCGAGGTGAAAGAGAAACCGCCGGAGCCGGAGGTAAAGGAAGAGAAGATCAAGCAGCCCGAGCCCGAGCAGACGCCCCAGGAAAACCCGGATCAGGCCCAGGATGATGCCCCGCCGGGGGATCAGCTGGGGCTGGATGCCGATGGCTCGGCCGGGTCCGACGGGTTCGGCCTGAAGGCCAACAAGGGCGGGCGGTCGATTCTGGGAGGTATGAGCTCCGGAGCCCTTATGCGCAAATACCGCTGGTATATCAACATTGTGCAGGAAGAGATCAAGCGGGACGTCCGGTCGCACCTGGAACAAAACGGTGGTATTCCAAAGAAAAAGGTGGAAGTCGAGGTGGAGATCGTGCTGGACCGGCAGTCATATCTTGTGGAATACAAAATCGTGGCCCCGTCCGGTAATCACGCCATGGATGAGGCGGTCAGGAACGCCCTGTCCCGGATCAACCGGTTCAGTGAACCCCTGCCCGGGGCCATGCAGCGGGCCTCGCTACGGATAAAGGTGAGCTCAAAGGGGTAGCGGATCCTTTTTTTGGTGGGAATCACGGAAGACCGTGGACAAATAAAGTGAATGGGACTTTCCTCGCTATGCCGTGTTTTCCGTGGATAAAAAGAAAGATAATACGAAATACAACATAAATAAGGCGGGACAAGGAGTTTTTGAATGATGAAACGTATGGTGATGGTTTGGATGATCATGCTGGCCGGATTGTGCGGGACCGTGTTACCGGGATTCTGTGAAGAAGCGGCAACCGAACCATCCACTGGTGTGGCAGCAGATGAGGCGGAAAAATTGCCGGGGGCGGATGCACCGGCGCAGGCGGCCGTTAAAAATCCGGAAAAGCAGACGGCGGCGGCGTCAGCCGGGCCGGCCGATTCACCAGCGTCTGAAACCGATGCCCGTTTCAACAGCACCGAAGCGCTGATCGAGCTGATGAAGGAAAAGGGCCTGATTTCCGAAGAAGAGGCCGACGCTTTTCTCGAGGAATACCAGAAGGCAAAGGCTGAGGGGGCGGTGATTACGGTGATTCCGGGCCGGGGAAAAGGCGAGAGCCTGGGGGAAATAACGGAAAAACTTTCCAAAGACCTGCAAAAGGAAGTGGAGGCGGTCAGGGAAAACCTGGACGACACCACGCAGGACCTTTATCAGCGGGCAAGGGAGGCCAAAAGCCATCGGGACCTGCTGGAGGTTGAACTGCGGGAAGATGTCAAGGATCAGCTTCGCAAATCCGAATGGTCCCAGCGGTTCCGATGGGGCGGTGATCTTCGGCTGCGGTACCAGGCAGACTATTTTGACGAAGAAAACGCTGAGTTCGGAAAACCGGAAGATCCGTCTGAAATCATGAACACCCGGAATGACCGCCACCGGGGCCGCATCCGGGTCCGGCTGAAAGCCAAAGCAACGGTTTTCAAACCCCAGCAAATCAATACGGGAAAGATGGAAGCCGGTGTCCGCATTACCACCGGCAGTGTCGACGACCCGGTGTCCACCAATGAAACCCTGGGGGATTATAACAACAAGGATTCCATCGTGCTGGACCGGGCCTACCTGAAATGGGCGTATAAACCGGAAACAACCATCTGGGGTCAGATCCCGGAACTGAGCCTGCAAGGCGGCCGGTTCGGAAGCCCGTATCTGAACACGGACCTGATCTGGGACAGTGACCTGATGTTCGAGGGCGGTGCGCTAAGCTTTAAGACGGACACCCAGGACGAATTCAACCCCTGGGCCGGGTTTTTCACCATCGGCGGGTACCTGCTTCAGGAAGAGGAACTTTTCCAGCAGGACAAGTGGTTTTACGGGGCCCAGGCCGGCCTGACCTACGAGGAACCGTTCGGGGTGAATGCCGCGCTGGGCATCGCCCTGTATGACTTTCGGCATACCGGCGGCGTGGTCAACGATCCCACGCGGCCCGGCATCTATGACTGGACCGCGCCCCAGTATCTGCAGAAGGGGAACACCCTGATCGATATCAATCCCAACCCCGGGGTCACGAACATGAAAATGGCCCTGGCCGCGGATTACAAGGAAATGGTGATTACCGGAAAGCTGGATTACGGGTATTCCTACCCCAATCATGTTATCCTGACAGGGGAATATGTGGAAAACATCGGGTTTGATGTGGGGGATGTGGCACGCCGCACCGGCCTGGATCCTTCAGAGGTCAAGGAGGATACCGAGGGCTACCGGATCGGGCTTAGCATCGGTAACCCCAAAGTGCGCTGGTTCCAGGAGTGGCAGGTGTACACCTATTACAAACACCTGGAGTCGGACGCCGTGCTCGATGCGTTCACAGATTCGGACTTTCATCTGGGCGGCACCAATGCCAAGGGCTGGGTTTTCGGCGTGGATCTGGGCATTCACAAGAATGTGTGGATGACCACCCGGTGGATCACCACCGACGAGATCAGCGGCCCGCCCCTGGCCGTGGACACCCTGCAGGTGAACCTGAATGCAGAGTTTTAAAACAAAATTGACGAAACAATACTTTATTGCGGTGCTGCTGGCAATGGTCGGCCTGGCCGTCAGCCTGGTGATCGGCCATATGCAGACCGAGAACACCCAGGAACGGTTTGAATCCGCCATCCAGACGGTAAAGCGGCGCAATGTGCTGTACCAGAAAAAGCATGCCGGGCAAAAGGCTATGGTGGCACAGTTCAGGCGCAAGGCCGACCGGCTGGAAGATGAAATTGAATCGCTTCGCCGGGCAAAGGCTGCGAAAAAGGCGGACGTGAAAAGTGCCGGCAACCGTAAAGCCCGTCTCACGGCCCGGCTTGAAAATAACCGGGGAAAGGTGGCCGCTTTGAAAGACGCCATCACCCGGCTTCAGGATGAATACGGGGCGCTGAAGACGGAGCAGAAGAAGCGGCAGCAGGCCTATAAAGAACTGGTGGCCGCCCATGAAACAGAAGAGCGAGAGTTCGTCAACAAAATAGGAGACCTGGAGCGCCGGTTTAACGGGACGTACCGGGTGGCCCGGTCTTGCATGGACAGAAACGCCCGCCTGTGTCTGGTTGTCGACGGCATTCTGGAGGCGTTTCACGACAAGGGGGTGGGCAGCTCGCTGCTGGCAAAAGAGCCCGTTACCCAGTTGAAGCAGGTTCACGTGGAAAAAGTGGTGCAGCATTACCAAGAAAAGATCCGTGAGTTTAAGCAGGATTCAGCGGAGTGGGACCGGCACTATTGAAAATGGTGGAATCATGAAGCGGTTTTTGAAAACAACAGGATGGGTGATGCTGTTCCTGGGGGTGGGGCTGGCCCTGGGCGCCGGGATCGGTTATCTCAACCACATGCGGGTGCGGGACACGATGCAGGCCAGGCTGGATGCCGCAAAGGACAGGCAGCAATGGCTGAAAAAGGATTATAAGAAACAAAAGGACCTGGTGGCCGAGGCCCGGCGCCACCAGATGACCCTTATGAGCAAAAAACGGGCCTTGGCCCGTGAAAAGACGCAGCTGGAAGAAGAACTGGCCGCTGTGGAAACGGAAAACAAGGACCTGGCGGAACAGGTCCGCAAGGTGGAAGAAATTCTGGTGGGCCTGGAGGAACGGCGGGATGAACACCGGGTCCGACTGGCAGAGCTTCAGGCCGAAGTTGAAGCCCTGAAGCAGCAGCACGAGGACGCCGTTGCCGGCCACAAGGCCAGAAAAGAACAGCTGGTGTCCACAAAGGCGGCCCTGGAAAATTTGCTGGATGAAAATATCCGCATCTTTGACAGGGCCTATGCCCGAAACCAGTGGTTGTGCAGGATCGGGGGAAAACTCCTGGATGAGTATGACAAAAAAGGCGTCACCGATGCCCTGCTGGCTCAGAAGCCCCTCAAAAAGGCGGAAAAGGCCGAATTTGCCGCTATCAAGAAGGACTATGCGGAACGGATCCGCGAATTGCAGCAGGAGCAGTTGAGCCGCAGGGATGAGGCGGACAGCATTGTGTATAAATAATTGCATAAAAGGAGTTGCTGTATGAGACATGTAAGGGGTAAAGCGTTTGGTTTGACAATTTTACTGGTATTGCTGAGCGTGTCCGTGGGGTCCGCCGCGCGGGTGAAGGTGGGGCTGATCGATACCAAGCGGGTGATCCGGGATGCAAAAGCCGCCAAGGATGCCAGGGACGATATTTTTAAGGACATCAAGGAAAAACAGGCCGTGTTCAGCGAAAAAAAGGCCGCGGTGATGTCGCTGAGCGTTGAACTGCGCAAGCAGAAAGAAACCCTTGATGCGGAGACCTACAGGGAAAAAAGCGATGCCCTTGAAAAACAGCTTAAGGAACTCGGCCGCCTCAAAGAAGACCTGGAAGAAGAGCTGAAAGAGAAAAACGTGGAACTCACCCAGAAGATTCTTCAGGAGGTCTGGCAGATCGTCAACGAATACAGGAAGGACGAAAACTACACCGTTATTTTCGAGGCCGACAAGGTGGTCTCCGCTGATGAGGATATCGACATCACCGGCGAGATTATCGAGATTTACGATGAGCAGTACAAAAAAACAGCATCCGAGTAAATCATAATATTAAACCACGGACTGTAAGGAAGGGCATGGAATGTTGTGAGTTTTGAGGGGTGCGGTATGAGGGAGGGTGCCTGATGTATTTTCGTAATCGTAACCGAAAGCCAGACGGTCGATGCCGACAACGATTGCGCTGCGCCAATGACAAATCGTTCTGCGAAACCTCCGAAGGGGCTGTGTCGCATAGCCGGTGGCGCAGCCACCGGTATGGGTTGACACCCACTTCCATCCGTCCTGAAGGGACGGGATAAAATTACCACAGAACGATTGATATGTTTTAAGCAATCCTGCTTCGGATACGGATTCTTCCAGGTGAGACAACCACAAAAGTTTCAGGAAGATCGTCCAAATGTTGATGGATTGCAGTAGATAAAAGAGACGCCTTTTTTTCAGGCGCTAGACCGGCCAATCTCACAAGAATCACGCCGGCTGTAATTCGCTGCTGCCGGAAAACCAGTTCGCCGAAATCTCTGTCAGCCGTCAGCAGAATTGCAGATTTCCCGGAGGCCATGTTTAACACCTCATCATCGGGAATGCCTGGATCCATTTCTGCAATGCTCAGGACATCATGTCCGTCCCGGCGGAGGCGTTCAACCATTTGGCGGTCAATATTCTCATCGGCCAAAAAATTCATGCGGCAGATTCCGCGATCGGATAAATGACATCGGCGCGTAACGCCCGGGCTGCAAATGTCAGGGCCGCCTGAATCGCCTCACGGGTCAGCCGTGGATGTTCATTAAGAACCTGTTCAATGCTTTCACCGGCAGCCAGTTTTTCAATGAGGGCTTCCACGGTAATGCGTGTGCCGGCAATGACGGGTTTGCCCATCATCACATCAGGGTCTGAAACGATGAGTTGATCGGTATTCATTACAACCTCCCGGTTTGTCTGATGAGGTAAAAAACAGCCTGAGCATCGTTTGTCAATTTCACTTTAGGTATTGACCTTTCTAAAAGCTACCATATCTTCCTTCCGGCGGCAATCAAATTGGATATTAGATTAATTAAGTTAGGCTGGAGTTCCAAGGCCCTCCTCATATACCACTCTATGTAATAGGCCAGAACACAGACAGACCCGCCAAAGTCCACGGTTGATGGCCTTTTCTTCGCAAACTCCCGACTGTCAACTGTCAAGAAAAAAATTAATAAAAATTGTATTTTTTAATTGCGTTCAACTTTGATATACTCGTAAAAAGTCGAATTTGGGATGGCAAAGTAAAAAGTTCAAGATCAAGGCGCGCAAATCTCGAGGAATGGAGCGTACTTAGTCGTACGTGACATGACGAGAGATGCAGCGCAACACAGATATTGGACTTCCAAGGAACTCGATTCGAAATCGAAATCGGTATCGGTATCGAAATCGATAAATTAGATTCGATTGCGAAGCCATGGCGCACGTTCCTTCCTGCAAAAACACCGCGGCGGGGTTGGAAGCTTTTTACGAAGCCATCAACTTTAAGGCTATCTACTATATTTGTTAAGCATAAAACACACTGGTTTTTAAAACAGGCATTATAATGATCTGTATTATGGCATCTAAAAATAAAACCAAGCCAAGCCTTAAGCTGCAACGCCGCATCAATAAAATCGAAGTCCTGCCGCCTTCTGAGCAAAAAGTTCTGCTCAGAACAATTGATACGTTCCTTAAGGGGGCAGCAAGGTAAAACGTCGGAGGAACAGGCAATGAGTGAACAACAGCCGATGATAAATATTGAGAACCTCATCAAACAACTGGAACCGCTGATTCGGCGGGTTATCCGTGAAGAACTGACAAATGTCGTAAAAGACGTGCCGGGGTTGTTCTATCTCAACCCCGAGATGCCGCTTTACAAGGACATGGAAGAACTGCAGCAGCGGAAGGCCGAAGGCCGGATCAAACTTCATTCACACAGCGAGGTATGGGGTGAGTGATTACGAAGCGGCATACGAAGATTTGTTCGTCCGCAATCTGCGGCGTTACGCGTCCATCCGTAAAGCCATTAAACGACGGGCTGATAAAGTTCTCAACGACCCCTACACAGGCACCGAAGCACTCGGCGATATCAGCGGCAGACTGAACCTGGTCGGCTGCCGGAGCATCCGTATCGATCGTAACTTTCGGATTGTCTTTGTTGTCTGCGAAGAATGCCGGCACATTCCTGAGTGTGCATACTGCTTTTGCGACGACCTGCCGGATAAAACAGTCGTATTCCTGACGGTGGGACCCCACGACAAAGCATACGCGATAAAATAAGGTAAGTCTGCCGTCTCGGGCTCCGTCCAGCCAAACGACCGGCGGGACGAAGTTTACCCCGCTGAATAGCGGGGCATCCTGCGCGCGGAGCCCGGCTGATTTTATATCTATTCCCACCCGCCACCCTTTGCGGTAGCCGCCGCGTCTCAATCTTTCGTTCCTGCCTGTCATGCCGCCTCTTCTTACATAATCAAAGCTTAATTATCGGTCGTTGCATTATCTTAAAAAACCTTTTTCTGCCGGCGCTGGTTGTTTTGTGCGGCAGGGATCGAAACCTCGGCAGAGCCTGGCGCGCGGCTTGCCTGCCAATTTTATTCTGGATTACCCGGTCTTATTCTCAGCGTCCGATCAAAAGAAATTCACCGGAACCCACCGAGCTTTTCCCCTATGTCCCGCAACGGCCCCGCGGCTTCTTGAACCATGGATTAGTCCCGAGCACTCGCTTCGCTCGACTCGGGACTAATCCTCTTTTTGTTCTGCCAGAAGCTTTTTGTTTTCTTTTCAAAAAAGGATCAAGCCACCTTCTTTGCAATCAACTCCCGTACGGCAGGGACCAGTTCATTTGGAACCTCGACGAAAGTTTGAGATATATCTTCCCAAGCAGCTTCATCTTCAGCAACCGCTTCGTCTTCCGTCTGGTTTTCATAATGATTAAGAACGCGCTTGACACGTTCTTCATCCCATCCTTTTGGGAACCTACTTTGTTTCATCGTCATTGTCTCCTTCGGCTTCGACGCCGATATGCTTTTAAGGGATGCGAAAAAAACCAATATACCTGAATTGCGCCGGATTTTGATTCGTATTCAAGGCGCATCAAAGGGAGCATATCAGGATATATGACCTTTGATGCAACAAAGAATACGGGTCAAAAGACAAGCAAGGCGGGTATATTCGTTTTTTCCGCTTCCCTAAGGGTTTCCCGATTAAGTCATATGCGGTAATTACGAATACACTATCCGGCTCAGGATTACACTATCCGGCTCAGGATCTGGGACATAAATTACTCGAAGATATCGCCCTCCCTTTGTCTGTCCAATGGCAATTCGAGAGTTTTCCTTGCCCGGACGGTCTTCACCGGGCTTTTTCAAGACATCTTCGACTTCATTTTCCCGCACATCATGTTTATAAATATGTGGACTCCCAGTCTCTGGATCAATATAAAAACGAATGTAACTATTCAGCTCGCTAATCACAAGTTTACTTGACTGTATAAAAAACTTTCCTTGTTTTAACAACCACAGAATCACTCATTCATAAAATCCGGCAGCTTGCCTTCGAATAAAAGACGTAATGCTTCTGTTGCTCTCATTCCATGCTTTTTGCATGTTGACAGGTAGCTGCGGATCCGGCAGAAAATTGCGGCTCCTTCTACCGAACGGAAGCACCCCGATATTTTTTGCTGAACCTTTGTCATCCTGATATCGTTTTCCCCCCGGTTGTTGGTGAACGGCACCTGTTCATCATCCATGAAGCGGAGGGTTTCCGTTTCATAGTCCATTAACCGTTCAAGGAGGTTTCTTGCTTTGGATCGTTTTGTTCGGCCTCGTTTGTTTGTTTTCTTGGTTTCATCCGGTGGTGGACATTCATATTTGGCCTTGTCCAGCAGATCCCGGTATTTTTGTCGATATTTCCGGGATTCTGCCGGTTCCAGACGCCCTCCGGCATCTTCTACCGCCTCATTGATCTGCGACAAAAGGTCCCTCATGTCCCTGGCCCATTCCTGTTTGTCCTGTTCCCAGGCTCTTTCCAACTCTCTTAGGTGGTGGGTATTACACAGGGCATGCAGGCAGTCGAGTTTGAAATATGGTTTCCAGTGATCATGGCAGAGAATTCCCTTGAAATGAGGCAGTACCCCAATCTCTTCCATGGCCTCCAGGCCCCTTTTTTTATGGGGGTGATAACAACTCCACAGATCATTGAATATACAATGAAGCCAGACCCGTTTCCCATTGATATTGATGCCGGTCTCATCCGCATGGCAAAGACCGGATTCGACCAGCTTCGATTTGATCATCGCCTCAAAGGCTTCCAGTTTATGGTAGGCATCATAGTTGAAATTGAAAACCGTACCCGTACTGATCGGAATTTTTGCCTGATCCTGAAAATCCTCTTCAATCCGCTTATACGGTACCAGTTGATATTGGGACATATACACGGAATGAACTTTCACATTGGTGCCATACTGTACAGGGCGGTTTATCCCTTCAGGGAACGGTGCCGTGTGTCGTTTCCCATTGGCATCTTCAAGAATTTGAGCCCGGTATTCGGTAATATTCCGTGAAATTTCAATATCAACGACCTGCCTGGACTCATACCCCATATCCTTGCATTCTCCTTTTGGAAGTCTTTTTCTGTCTACAGGGATATCTTCAATATGATCAGGATCATCAAATTTTTGCAAGGTAGTGCCGGCATGCCCTTTTTGACCTCCGGCCGTGCGACCTTTGGCCTTCTTGTTTTTCTTTTTCCGGTTGGGATCTGATGAGGGAGGCTTACTGCTGTTTTTACTGTTGAGGCCCAGCTGATTGATTAGAACTGTAATCAGCATGAGCAACGTCTCTATGGTGCTTTTCAACGCGGGAGAAACACCGGGGTCATTTTCCAGTAGCTTCCGGGCCTTCTCTATTGTGGCCTCAACTTCGATTGACTCTATCTTCATCCATTTCCTCAATCTTGCTCATTTGAATGAAGACATTATAACACAGGTTTTTGAGACAAATTTTTTCGAACGAGGTTGCTTCTTACCGCGTTTTAAAATTTTAGTATCGTTCAAAAGTGTTGGCACGGCATTTATTTGAAGCCTCGGAGACTTAAACGCTTTATTGCAATTTTTATTATAGGCACGGTATGAGCAGGGGGCATCATGAGCGAGAATGGGCC
>JAXHVL010000035.1:0-60183 GCA_034189225.1 Thermodesulfobacteriota bacterium | reverse complement strand
ATGAGGGGGGTGTTTATTAACCGGCAGTGGGGCTTTATACAATTTCCCCTGTCCGCACTGCGGACACTGCTTGATATCCCGGCCGGTCAGGCGCTGCATGATGGTTTCAAGGGTTTCGTGGGTTTTTGCCGGATAATGGCCGCCGGGATCGATCAGATTGCGGATTAAGGCGATGTTTCGTTTTTTGTGGCGTTGGAAAATTTGATATTCGGGTTTGTTTCGAATTTCTAATTTCTAATTTCGTGCTTTGCTCCTTCCCGGCATAGCCTTTTATCGCTGACCTGGCACAGGGACCAGCTGGGTAGGTTGGGGGAAATGCAATGAAACCCAACATGGGACAGCGGCTTTCCTCCTGTGTTGGGTTTCGCTACGCTTTGCCCAACCTACCACTTTTCTTTGTGCGGGCAAAGAAAAGTATGAAGGTCAAAACCATTCGTGCCGATTCGTGTGTATTCGTGGACAAGTTTTTCCCCACGAATTTTCACGAATCATCACGAATAAACGGCGCTTTCACCCGCACCTGCTCCCCGTTGGTGGTCAGGATTACCGCCCCGTGTCGGCCGGTGACAAAGACATCCGCGTTCATCTTTCGGTACCGCTTCAGCACCGGTTCGTGGGGATATCCGTAGCGGTTTTCCCATCCCGCGGAGACCACCACAACATCCGGGCGGACCCGGTTCAAAAAAGCCGGTGTGCTGGAGGTATTGCTGCCGTGATGGGGCGCCAGCAGTACCGTGCTTCGAAGCTCATCTTCTGCCAGCCCTACCAGTTCCTGCTCTGCTTCGGCCATGATATCCCCGGGAAAAAGAAAGGACACATTGCCCATGGCGACCCGTGCCACCAGGCTGTTGTTGTTGGCCTGCTGTTTCAACGGCGGCCCGGCTTTGGTGCCGGCACTCGCCGGCGGATAAAGTATGTCAAAGCTTACCCCGTCGATGTTCCGGGCGCGTAGCAACGCTGAGAATGCCGGACTGGCAATTCCGTGCTTTTCAACAGCGGCCCGAAACGCCTGATACTCTTCCGTTGCCTTGGGCTGGCGGGTGTCCCACACTTCAGTCACATGAAAGTGATCGGCAATATAGGCAAGCCCGCCCACATGGTCGGTGTCCGGATGGGTGAGCACGATAAAGTCCACCGTGGCGATCTTGTTCCGCCACAGAAACGGCGCCACGATGCGCTCGCCCACGTCAAAGGTGGTGCTGCCGGCAAACCCGCCGCCGTCGATGACCATGCACTTTCCTCCGGGTATCTCCAATACCGCGGCATTGCCCTGGCCCACATCCAGTACGGTGATGCGCAGATCCTCGTGAAAAAACCGGCGGTTCACCCAATAGCCAGTATCCACGACCATTATCAGCAGCGAAAGGCCCATCACAACCACCGGCAGCGCACGCGCTGACGTTTTCGTTAACGAAGCCCCAGCCCCCGCATTGTCATCGGCCATTTTTGCCACCGGCATCTTTTGCTGCGACCCATTCAGCCGCCTGCTCAAAAGTGCCAGGATCGCCCACAGGAATGCATAATAACACAGAACCTCCAGCCAGCCGGGGGTAATGGTTTTCGCGGCGGCAAAGGGGAGACCGGCAATGGCTTCGGCAATCATCAGACCGCCGGCAACAATGCGGCCGCTGATGGCGAAAATCCAGCTTGCCACTGAAACACTGAACAAGTGGGCAAAAGCGCCGCACAATGCCACGGGAACGGCGCCGAACCCCATGATGGGAATCATGATGCAGTTAGACACAATTCCGAGAAAAGCGGCCTGGTTGAAATAGTGCATGGTCAGCGGAAGGGTGCCGGCAATGGCAAACCCGGAAACCAGCATAAACCCGGCCGCGGTGCGCCCCCAACGATTTTCCAGGCCAGACACAGCCGCCCGGACGGCGGTCATGCCGTAAATAATAAAAAACACCGCTGCAAAGGAAAGCTGAAAAGATATGGAAAAAAGGGCCGGCGGATCCATGATCAGGATGGCCATGGCGGCCAGGGCCAGGGTGTTCATCAACGAATGATCCCTCTCCACCACTATGGCCGTTAAAAACACCGCCACCATCATCACCGCCCGCTGGGTAGAAGGCGACATACCGGCAATCAGGCCATACAATACCACACATATCAGGGCGGCAATGGCCGCACTCTTTCGCACCCAGGCGGTCCAGAGAAGCATCGGCACAAAGGCGAATAAACGGGAGAATGCCAGGTAAGCCACGGTTGCCACGATCCCCACATGAAGGCCTGAAATTGCCAGCAGATGGGCCACGCCGGCCCGGTTAAAGGATTCCCGCACAGAGGGCGCAATATCATCCTTCAGGCCCACGACCAGCGCTTTCAGTATCCCTGCCGGCCGGTCTCCGGTGCTTGCCGAAATTGTCCGGGCAAGCATGGTTCTCGCCGCTTCGACATGGGCGCGGATGCCGGGGGAGGAGAGTGCCGGACGGATCGTTGCCCGCTTATTCGAGCAATAGGCATGGCCGAATACATTCTGAAACTGCATGTATCGTTCGTAGTCAAATCCGCCGGGATTCTGAAAATTGCGAATCGGCCGAATACGGCCGGCGAATTGAAGTGTGGCGCCAAACGGGATCGGCGTCTGGCGGCCGTATAGTGACACCCGCAGCCTTCCTTTTGGATGGTCCACCTGCCGGTGCGCGCTTGACAGATAATGAACATCCAGCAGAACGACCTGCCGCCGCCCAGAGACCTCTGGCCGGCTGTCCACGGTCCCGGAAATATTCCACCAGGTATCCCGGTCTGTGTTCTGAACGATAGCAGCAAGATGATTATCCGGGTAAACATGGGGGACATATACGGATATGGAAAGCCATCCAAGAAAGAAAAGCAACAGCAGGGGGAATATCAAAACATTGCAGCCTTTTGCTGCGGCTATCCCGACCCGTAAGAGGCATACCCCGGCCCCGGCATAAAGAACGCCGGGATGCACCGGCACGGCCTTGCCCCCCATAATACCGGCGATAAAGGCAAAAACGAGGGGGATAATGGGAAAATAAAACACATTGGAAACATATGGTCTTTTCTCATGCTTCATGATCGTTGCCGGTTCCGCGCCTGCAGAACAGTAATCATTGTCAAACTGCTGTTGTCGATGAAGGGCTACCGGTTTTCTCTCAACGTCTCTGCCATACGCTCCCATGCATTGGAACTATCTGACTCTTTTTATGGCCGCCCCCAATTGCTCAAACTTTTCCTCCAGCTTTTCATACCCCCGGTCCAGATGATACACCCGGTTGATCTCGGTCTTGCCGGTGGCCACCAGGCCGGCCAGCACCAGGGAAGCGCTTGCCCTCAGGTCCGAGGCCATCACGGGGGCCCCGGAAAGTGACGGCACGCCGCCGATCATGGCCGCATTCCCGGAAATGGTGATATCCGCGCCCATCCGCAGGAGTTCGCTCACATGGATGAACCGGTTTTCAAAAATCGTTTCGGTGATCACGGAAAGCCCCCGCGCCACCGCCATGAGCACCATGAACTGGGCCTGCATATCTGTGGGGAATCCAGGATAGGGGAGGGTCTTCACATCCACGCTCTTGATCACATCGGTGCCCTCTACCCTTATGGCCGTGCCATTTACGGCAATCTTCGCCCCGGTCTGCTGGAGCTTGTCGATCTGGCCTTCCAGATGAGCGGGCTCGGTGTTTTCAATGGTAATATCGCTGCCGGTCAGGGCCGCCCCCACCATGAAGGTACCGGTCTCGATGCGATCCGGGATGATGGTGGCTGACACCGGATTCAGTGTGGTAACGCCCGTTACGATAATGTCCGAGGTGCCAGCGCCTTTGATATCGGCGCCCATCTGAACCAGCACATCGGCCAGTGCTTTGACTTCCGGCTCCCTGGCCGCGTTGCGAATCCGGGTGACCCCCTCGGCCAGAACGGCCGCCATGAGAAGATTTTCCGTTCCCGTTACCGACGGCACATCAAAAAAAATATTCCCGCCGGTGAGTTTTTCCGCCCTTGCATCCACATACCCGTGTTCCAGGGTGATCTCGGCCCCCATGGTCTCCAGGCCGCTTAAATGAAAATTGATGGGCCGCGCGCCGATGGCGCAACCGCCCGGCAACGAAACCCGCGCCCTTCCCAGTCGGGCCACCAGCGGGCATAACACGAGGATAGAGGCCCGCATTTTACGGACGATTTCATACGGCGCTTCATGGTTGTTAATACCGGAGGCATCCACCTGGATGGTGTTGCCCTGACAGCTGATCCGTGCACCGATATGGGTGAGCAGTTCTTTTATGCTGTTGATATCCTTGAGCTCAGGGACATTGTGATATTCGCACACCCCGTTTGTGAGGATGGATGAAGCAAGGATGGGAAGAGCCGCGTTCTTGGCCCCGCCAACGGTTACCGACCCGGCAAGCCGCCGACCCCCCTCAACGATGATACGGTCCATGGTCCCCCCGAAAGTAGAGAATCCTGACCCAGAGGACCAGGCTGTTGTTTACCCCTGAAAGGGGCATTGATACTTAATAAGTGAAATTTGAAATTTGAAGCACGAAATACGAAACAAATTCTAAATTCGAATTTTCAAAACCACTAATTACCATTGCACAAGGGCGTCAATATGACAACACATTAGGGTTGCACTGCCCCTTCGTGATCTTCGTGGTCAAATCGGTTGGATTTTATTACCACGAAGCGCACGAAGGACATGAAGAAAATACACATCGAATGAATGCCCAAGGGTACTCTGGCATCTGTTTTGATCATTGGGACATTGGAACATTGGATATTCGAATTCGTTTTGGTTTTCGAATTTCGGATTTCGTGTTTTGCGCTCTGTTTATCGATAAGTTATATGGCTCCAGTAAGCCAAAATTATCAGGCTGGAATAAAGCCGCAAAGACCTAAGGCCCCTGCGGCTGTTATGAGTGAACTTTTCAAGTAATCTTACGACAATTAATGGTGGTCGGCATGACCGGCATCACCGCTGCTGAACGTATCGTACAGCGATTTGAGAATGCAGTAGCCCATGCCCAGCCCCAGTATGGAGAGGGCATACCAGAGACCGCCGTGAAACACCATGTGCGCCGTATCCCATGTCCATTCGAATACAAACGGAAACATTTTATCGTCCTTTCATTATCGTTCAATCTAGTTATTCAATTCCTTTTCCTGGGGAAAGATCGGCAGGTACCGATGGGCAAGCGCAATCAGCAGAATACCGTAAGCCACCGGCAGAATGGTCGTAGCGATTTCCTGCCAGCTCGGGAAATAGAGCTGCCACGTATCAAAGGGCATCACCGGCACGGCCATCACCTGCAGGACCATGACCCAGCGGTTGATGGAGACCCCGACGCAGGCCAGAATGGCGGCGGTAATGAGCAGGCTTTTGTTGCTCCGGCCCTTCTGAGTGATCAGAATCAATCCCGGTATCACCCCACCTATGACAATCTCGGCAAACAGAATCCAGAAGCCGTAAAACCCGTTGTTGCTGTAAAAATCCGTTATCGTGAAACCAGCGGCCGGGGCGGTTACCGAGGCCCAGTAAATCGTATCAATGATCTTTGCTATAATATAGGTGGTGATCATCCAGCCCGATATCTTGGCCAGCGTGTTGATGGCCGCGTCCCCCACCAGCTTCTTCTTGGTAATTTTTTCCGTGATCTTTGTCACCAGGATCGTGAAACACGGCCCACATGCCGCGGCCGACCAGGTAAACAGAAAAAAGGTAGAAGGCCATACCAGAATGCTCTCCCGGAACCCGAAGGGACGGCCGAACAGGACGCCGGCCACGCCGCCCAGGGACCCCTGATGGAAAAAGGAGAGGAAGGCGCCGGTGGCGGCGAACACCGCCATGATCTCATGCATGTTATGACTGAGGTGATGGAAAAAAGAAAATTTGTCCAGCTGCCGGTTTTCCAGAATCAGGGGAATAAACTCAATGGTCAATACGGCAAAATAGCAGGACAGGCAGAAGGCCACCTCCGTGAGCATGGAATGAACGTTGGCGTGCCAGAAAATAAACCAGCCGCGAAGGGGCTGGCCGATGTCAATGGCCAGAATGAGCAATGCGGAGCTGTAGCAGATAAACCCGATCACCACGGCAAAGTTGATGATGTTTTTCAGCTCGTCTTTTCCCACGATGTATTTTAGAAACCCGGTAAAAAACGCGCCGCCGCCCAGGGCGATTACCGCCAGGTCCGCCCATATCCACAACGCAAACCCGTAGTAATCATTCATGTTGGTCTGGTTGAGCCCTTTTATCCAGCACAGCAGCATGGCATAGACGCCCCAGAGCAGGACCGCCCCTACAACAAGAACGCCCAGAATAAAAACCGGCAATGGGCAGCGCTTCACTCCTTCAGGTATTAATGCGGAATCCATAAACTATATGCTCCCTCGATATATGGTTTTCATTATTTGATGGCTTCGTAAAAAGTCCAGTAGATGCGTTGTGCTGCATCTCTCGTCATGTCACGTACCTCAAGTACGCTCCATTCCTCGAGATGCACCGGCGCCTTGCTCTTGAACTGTTTACTGAGCCATCTCAAATTTACGGAACGTGAATTAAGCATCTTTCGTGTTTTTTATATCGTTATCAGCAGCGTTACGCACCCACTTTCTGCTTGAAAAATAGTAGACCTTGGGGTTGGTGCCGAGTCTCTCGAGTATCCGGAATGCATTGGGATTTTTGGGCTTCCCGCCGTGCTTGTTGTCCGGCTGTGCAAGCTGATAAACCGCATGTTTCGTATTGTTCAGATCGCCGAAGGTAATGGCCCCGGCCGGACACGCCTGGGTGCAGGCGGTCTGGTATTCATCTTCCCGCAATTCGTCCCGGCCTTCCAGGTAGAGTTTTTCCATGGCCAGCTGGTACCGGTGAAAGCAGAAACTGCACTTTTCCACAACCCCGCGCATGCGTGGGGAAACATTGGGGTTCAGGGATTCCTTCATCCCCTCGGGCCAGACCGGATCCCACCAGTTGAAATAACGGGCATGATAAGGGCAGGCCGCCATGCAGTACCGGCACCCGAAGCAGCGGGTATATATCTGGCTGACGATGCCGGTGCTGTGGTCATAATCCGTGGCCGTTGCCGGACAGACGGACACACAGGGCGAATGGCCATGGTCCCCTTCACAATGCATGCAGGGCCGGGGCAGGTAGCAGATTTCCGTGTCCGGAAACTGCTTGCCGTTTGTCAGCTTGAAAACCTTCATCCAGGTGATGCTCTTCTGCTTGTCGGACTCATCCTTTCGAAACGACACGTTGTTCTCCGACATGCACGCCACCATACACGACCCGCAGCCCGTACATTTGTCAAGGTCGATGACCATGCCGAACTTGTGGGGTTTCTTCTTGCCTTGGTTATGTTTCATCAGGACCTCTTATATGTCAAAAATTATACGTGTTTAAGTTGCGCCCCTATGCCCCACGCCGTATCCAGGCCGGAGGCCGCATCTTCCATCGGCCCGATCAGCGCATTGGTGTTGACCCCTTTTTTCGCGATGTATCCATCGTAGGCGGTGTGACCCATCCCTTTCGGCATCGCCACAATACCCGGAATGATGCCATCCGACAGATTGATCCGCACCCTGGCCTTGCCCACCGGCGTTTCCAGAACGGCGTACTGCCCGGCCTTAAACCCGTAAGTCCCGGCCGTGGCGGGGTTGATGTCAACAAATACATCACTGTCTTTAATCACGTTGTCAGACACGGTCTTTACGGAAAACGGCGGAGTGCCGATCCATTCCGCGGCAATGCGCATGGAGTCATACCCCACGAGCGTCAGTGGATAATTATTTTTGTTGCCGTCAATCTCCGGGACCTTTCCGCGGCCGTTTACAAGGGGGCCGAAATCGATGCGACTGGAAAGGCGCTCGGTATCCATGGAGGCCCCGAAAGGTGACTTTCTGAGATATCCCTTTTCTGAAATCGTCCGCCAGTCATCACCGAATGTGGCTTTAAGGCAATCTTTATAGTCCCGCCATTTGAAAGCCCCGGCAACGGTACCTTCCATTTTCCCGGCAAGCTGAAGAATAACGTCTCCGGGATGCAGGCTGTCTTTCCGGGCATTGTTCACCGGCTGCGCCAGGCCCACGACCGGCGTCTTCAGGCCGCCGGTAACGGGCACATCCTGGTACCGCTCCAGGTAGTTTTGCAGGGGGAGAACATAATCGGCCAGCGCCGCGGTTTCATCCTGGTAGGAGGAAAGACTGACCACCAGCGGAATCTTATCAAAAGCCGACTTTACCGTTTTTTCATCATGCAGTGTATAGGCGGGGTTGGCCTCGGCCACAAAAAGCGCCTGAATGGGAGAATCCGCCGCCTTGTTTACCGTCTCCACCATCGTGTGGAGACTTCCGATGGCGGATTTTTCAAGCCCCCTGGCGGCAATATCATCAAGCACCGGTTCCTCCCAGTTAATATAATCAAGGGGTGAGCTGGTGTAGAGCCCGCCCCGACGGTTGATGCTGCCCACCAGCGCATTGAGGGCCAGTACCGCCATTACTTCATTGAGTGCAGCCGGTTCCCGGCCGCTTCCCCGGCCGCAGACGGCAACGGGGTTCGCCGCCATGGCAAAATTCTTTGCCAGCTCCTCGATGGCCGGCTCACCGATACCGGTGGCTTTTGCCACCTTGGCGGGCGTGTAATCAGACTTCAGCAGCGCCTGCATATCTTCAAAAGATGCGCTGTTCTGCGCCACCGCCCGATCATAGAGACCGTCCCGGACAATAATATGGGCGAGCCCCAGGGCCAGAGTGGCTTCGGTGCCGGGATTGATGGCGATCCACTGATCGGCCTTGGCCGCCGTATTGGAAAGCCGCGGCTCCACCTGTACAAGCCGGGCGCCGGTGTTCCGCCACTGACTGTGGGCCGCGATCATCCGAACGGGCGATCCCCAGCCGTCAAGCAGGCCGCTTGACAGGCTCAGTACAAAACTGCTGTTTTCAAAATCAAATCCCATGGCCGCGGCCTTGCCCCGCATTTTTTCGATGGCCATTTGGAAGGACGCGTCAATCGCCGGCATTGTAAAAAATTGTTGTGATCCACAGGCTGTGAGAAAGCGTTTCAAAAGAGCGGGAACAGTTCCCGCATCGGTCCGGGCGATACCGGCAATCGTATGGGCCTTGCCGTTCTTGCGGAGGGTCTCCAGTTTTCCGGCAATTTCGGCCAATGCCTGATCCCAGGAAATGGTTTTCCATGCGCCGTTTTCTTTTTTGCGGGGCTTTTCCACCCGCCATGGGCCGTAAAGCAATTGAAGTCCGGACAGCCCCAGAGCACAGATACCACCGTTGTTAACGGGATAATCCGCGCCCCCTTCGATCTTGACGGCCCGATCGTCAATCTTGCGCACGGATATCCCGCATCCACCAGGGCAAAGCGTACAAACGGAGGGATGGTAAGAGGCCGCCCCCTCCGGCGGAACCGGCACCTCAATGGGCAGGCCGCGAAACGTTTGCGACCATATGGAAATATCATCCATAAGCTTAATTGACAGCGGTGAAAGCGCCGTGCCGACAGCACCGCCCCCTACCAGCGCTAAAAAACTTCGTCTGTCGATCTTCATAGAATCTTCCTCTTAAATAATATGGATACGGCTCTGATTGTTGGCCTGTTCTTTCTAACCCGGGCCTTAAAACAGCTTATTTGTGACACTGGAAGCACGCCCCCTTGCTGCCGGTTTCCCGCTCGTGGCAACGGGCGCAGTCGTCCATTTTCATGCTGTCCCAGGGTTGTTTCTTGAATATACCGGTGATGTCCTTGCCCCATATATCACGGCTATAGCCGGTAATACGGTTTTCCTGGTATGTTTTGAGGCTTGTTGACGTCCCGATATGCCCGTGACAGCTGACACAGTCCATGCCCGCTTCCTTTACATGTGCGGCATGAGAAAAGAACACGCAATCCGGCTGTTTTGAATAAATCAGCCACGGCACTTCCTTGCCCTCGACCACATAATTATCAACAAAATTCAACTCCGCTTCCGTATTGCCGATGGCGTACTCATGGCAGCCCGTGCAGTCATAAAGTTTCGGAACCCCCGCAAACGTGCCGTCCGCGCGAAAATAGTGGCAACTGCTGCACTCCATGTACTCACCATTGACATGCAGGTCGTGGCTGAATTGGACGGGCTGCTCCTTTTCGGAATACAACGCCGCCGGAAAAACCACCCAGCCGATAATGAGGGCCGCAATAAGGCCGACGAGAAAGGAAAGAAAGACCACCACCCCCCCATTGCCGGTCTTCGCACCTGCACCGTCGCCGTTAACAGAAGCATCCTTTGATTTGTCATCGAATTCGCTCATGAAAACTCCGTAATCTTAATGGTTAACTTATTTTCAAATTCAGGATTTATATTATTAAACTATTTCTTATATGCCACAACAAACCTGATTTCAAGTCATAAATTTCATTTTTCTGCCACACCCGGAAGGGGTTGTCAAGTGGATATAAAAAACCCGCTCCTCTTGAGCGGGTTTTTTATATCCACTTATAATGCTTGATGATAAACGACCTGTTCAGGCCAAATTCACAAAAAAGCTAGGACGCGGCCTTCACCGTCACCCGTTTCATGGTGTCGCCCTGCTCGATGGCATCGATGACGGCGGTATCGCTCACCACCTTTCCGAACACGGTATGTTTGCCGTTCAGATGGGGCTGCGGGGAGTGAGTGATAAAAAACTGGCTGCCGTTGGTATTGGGGCCGGCATTGGCCATGGAAATCACCCCTTTTTCATGGGTCATGGGGTTGCCGGACACCTCGTCCTGGAACTGATACCCCGGTCCGCCGGTGCCGGTGCCCATAGGGTCACCGCCCTGGACCACAAAATCGGGAATCACCCGGTGAAACGTCACCCCGTCATAAAATCCCTCTTCTGCCAGAAAAACAAAATTGTTCACCGTCTTCGGGGCGTACTGCGGATACATCTCCAGCTCAATCACCCCTTTGTCGGTTTCAATGGTCACATTGTAGGTCCTGTCCGTATCGATCCGCATCTCCGGGGGGCTATCCCACTGCATTCGGCTCATGTGCCTCTCTCCTCAAAATAGTGTTACCATTGCTTTGTTTAACAAACGTCAATTTAGGGTTCGTCACAAAATAAGTTGGGCAAATTTGGCGCCGGAATTTTTCTCGTCTTCGAGGCGCGAGGAGGGAGAATAGCAAGCTATTTGATCGACGCAGCAACAAAGAAGACGGGAAAAAGAACAAGCCAAATGGTCAAGTTATTTTATGACGAACCCTTATCCCGTACTTCTTTAACACAATCGTTCAAAAAGCACAACAGCCATTCTTCTGCCTCCGCAGGGGACGATTCAATGAATCTCGCAAAGCACGCAAAGATCGCAGAGAACAAAAACAATACCCTTGGCGATCCTGGCTGCTTGGCGTGTTTTTCACTCAGAGGGTTTGGATTTTTTGCCGTCCTTCAGCTCTTCCATCAGATTTTTTATTTTGGTCTGCTTGTCCGGGTCTTCGGTCAATTCCAGGGCCTTTTTCAAATGGAACATGGCATTATCCCGGTCCCTTTTCCGCGCATGGTAGACACCGAGATAAAAATGGGCATCCTTGAGATTTCCCTGTTTGCCATATGCTTTTCCCAGGGCATGCAGGGCAGACATGAACCGCGGCCGTCGCTGGACCAGATTTTCCAGAATGGCAATGCTTTTGTCCGCCATTCCCATCCCTGCAGCGGCCTGGGCACGATAATACACTTTTTCCGGATCATAAAAATCAGTTTCCGGCACATTTTCAAGGACCGCCATGGCCTTTTCATAGTCGCCCGTCAATACATATTCCTTGCCCAGGGCCTTCAGCACATGCGTATTCAACGCAGCCGCGTCAAGAGCCAAACGTAACTGCTCAATGGCCTCATGGTGACGTGACTTTTTTGAAAGAATCAAGCCGTAACCATAGTGGGCCAGCATTTTGTCACTGCGCGTATCCGGCCCTTCCGTCACTCTTGCCTTGAACTGTCTCAGGGCCACGTCGTCGTCACTATAGAGGGCTTTGACCTTTGTCTTCAATATATTAAAATCACCGGGGTCACTTCTGGCAGCCGAGCGGCACTGATCAAAATTTCTGGTTGAAAGCAGGGTGTCGAGATAGGCGATCCGTTCATCTGTTCCCGGATGGGTGGAGAGATAGGTGGGCATCTCCATGGCACTTAACCATTGTTTTTCCTTGATCTTTTTCAGTATGGCCAGCAGACCCTCAGCGCTGTAGCCGGCCTCGCACAGATATCGCAGACCGATCTGATCGGCCTGGCGTTCGTCCGCCCGGCTGTAGGCGAGGGTGGCCGCCTGGCCGGCGGCCAAAGACCCAACGGCCATGGCATCTCCGGGAATCACGCCGGCCCCGCCCAGAAACACGCCGGCCATGATCCCCGCCAGCATGGCCAGGGAAACGGTTTTGGATTTTTCAATTCTTTCAGAAATGTGGCGGCAATGAACGTGGGCGATCTCATGGCCCAGAATGCCGGCCAGCTCTTCTTCGGATTTCATGTCCCCGATCAAACCGCTGTTTATGAACACATAGCCCGCCGGTGCGGCAAAGGCGTTGTACTCATTGTGTTTTAGAACATAAAACCGGTAATCAAAGGGCTGCTCCGGAAACGCGTCAACAAGGGCCTTGCCCAGGGTGTTGATATAATGCTCCACAAACGGGTCATCCACGAAGTCATAATATTCCCGCGCCTGTTTCAGAAATTCCCGCCCCATCTCTTTTTCTTCGTTAATGGTCAGGCCAAAGGCGGGGGAGGTGCCTCCCGGCAGTACCATCGTCACAACCAAACAAATCGTTAAAACAAAAACGATTGAATTCGGTTTTCTTCTATCTGCACATGGACACATAGGATTTACGCTTTTTAAGAAACTCGATTCAAAATCGAAATCGGGATCGGGATCGGGATCGGGATCGAATCACAACACATCGATTTCGATACCGAAGTCAAGGCGAAGTTACTTTTTTCGGAAAACTCTGTTTGATTTTTATATCATACTTATATAAGCTTTTCAAACTTAACGTTTTGTGATAATTGACGGTGTATCATGACACAGACCATATGCATAGCCAATCAGAAGGGCGGGGTCGGCAAGACCACCACCGCCATCAACCTGGCGGCGTCGCTGGCCCGGGCATCAAAAAGCACCCTGCTCGTGGACTGCGACCCCCAGGCCAATGCCACCACCGGCGTGGGGATCAACAAGGGCGACCTTGCGAAAACCCTTTACCATGCCATGATCGGCGAAGCCGGGGTTTCCGAGGTAATCGTGGCAACGGGCGTTGACAACCTTGCCATTCTTCCGTCCCGGGTGGAGCTGTCCGGATTCGAGGTTGAAATGTTCGGCGATGCCGGCAAGGAGCAGGTACTGAAAAACACCCTCGGCGGCATGGACGCGGCCTATGATTACATCATTCTGGACTGCCCGCCGTCGCTGAGCCTATTGACCATCAACGCCATGTCCGCCGCCGATTCCATGCTGATCCCCCTTCAGAGCGAATTCTACGCTCTGGAAGGACTGGGCCAGCTCCTGGAGACAGTGAAACGGATCAAGCAGAACCTCAACCCCCCCCTGAAAATCGCCGGCATCCTGATCACCATGTTCGACCAGCGAACCAACCTGGCCTACCAGGTGACCGAAGATGCTGAAAAATATTTCAAGGACCTGGTGTTCAAAACGAGAATCCCCCGAAACGTCCGGCTGGGGGAAGCCCCCAGCTTCGGCCTGCCCATCCTGCTTTACGCCCCTTCATCGGCCGGGGCCAAAAGTTATCTGGCACTGGCCGATGAAATGATGGGGCTGTCTGGTTAATGGACCGATTCATAACTTTCGAGACTGTCGATCATGAGCAAGGAAAAATCCGGTAAAAGTACAGCAACACCGCGATCGCCCAAGAAAAGGGCACTGGGAAGAGGACTTGATGCCCTGTTCCCGGACATCGCACCCGTTGAGAATGGCGAAAGCGACTATTTCCTCTGTGAGGTGGATGCCATCGCACCCAACCGGTTCCAGTCCCGGGACCGGTTCTCTGAGGACGAGCTGGCCGAGCTGGCCGCTTCCATTAAACAGGAAGGCATTATTCAGCCCATCGTTGTGCGCAAAGCCAATGCCGGATACGAGCTTGTGGCCGGTGAACGGCGGCTGCGGGCCGCCAAAATAGCCGGGCTGAAGCGGGTCCCCACCGTGGTGCGGGATATCACCGATCAGCAGCACCTGGTGTTCTCCATCATCGAAAATGTTCAGCGGGAAAACCTCAATCCCCTGGAAGAGGCGGACGGCTACCATACCCTTGTCTCAAAATTCGAATTTTCCCAGGAACAGGTCGCCGAAACCGTGGGCAAAAGCCGATCCGCTGTTGCCAATTTTCTTAGGCTTCGCCACTTGCCGGAAGACATCAAGGACAGCATAAAAGAAGGCCGCATCAGCATGGGCCACGCCCGTGCCCTGCTCGGTGTGCGCACTCCCCAGCAGCAGACCGCCGTGTGGCAGGATGTGATCAAAAAGGACCTTTCCGTCCGCCAGACCGAGGCCCTGGTCAAGGCCGCCGCCAATGCTGCAAAATCGGCCCCGCCCACTCCCCGAAAAAAAGCCAGGGCATCTGAAGAGACCTATTTTTCGGACCTTGCCGATAAGCTGTCCCGCAACTTCGGCACCAAGGTTCAGATTAAACGCAAGGGGAAAAAGGGAAAGGTGGAAATCGAATTTTACAGCAACGAGGATCTCAACCGGGTCCTGGAATTACTGGAAAAAGGGTAAAGCATCAGCAGGTTGTTTCAACAGCCCCTCAGGCAGTGGTGCAATACCACCATTGCTGTGCAGAAATTGAACAGCCCCTGTTCGTTTCCTAATCTATTGTATTCATAACTTTCGTTGACGCCCGGGATTGTCTTTCGGCAATCTTTGCAGTTCATATCTCACCACGCACGGCTTTCCCCCTGGATCTTCTTAATTAAAATACCAAATACATCCGGTATATTATACAAAATCACGTTCCCCCCATCACTGGCACACCCATTGCTTTCCCCCGCTTTAAGACAAAAGAAGCATCATTCACATTTTTATTATCATTTAAATGAAGGGAGACCATCATGGGACAGGATCAAGTTCTTGTTTCGGAACGAATAAATGAAATAACAAAAATGTGTGACCGGGAGCAGCCGGTTTACGAGCAGATCAGCAATTTCAGTATCGCGCTGTACGTATTGGATTTTTTTGCATGCGCGGATCTTTTATCCGTGGAAGACGTGGATCATGTGGCGGCCGGGGCCATACTGAAAGAACATTTTATTGAAATCAAAAAAGAGGAAATTCCGTCTGACTATAACATCTATACATCCGATGACAGATATCTGATGGTTATCGGCGACCCGGTATTTCCCACCCATTTTGCGGTTGTTGCGGATATTCGCGGTGAACAACCGTTTTTTTCCAAACTGCCCTTTTTCGGCAGCGGGTTTGACAGCATGGCGGAGTTGAAAAAAGAATTTACCGGTATCGACGGCCTCTCGGAAAAGGATATCTATTTTTTTAAACGCAAGCAAGAAGGCGGGTTGAAGCAGAAATCCGCAAAAATATACACCCTTAATAATGACGGCAATTATAGTGTCTGGGAATATCAATACGCAACCAAGTAAAAAGAAGGAGGCAATTTCGTGATAGTCATTCAGGATGTAATCGATCATGTGAAACAACAGGACAGCGCTCAGATAGAATTCCAACAGGCGGTTACAGAGGTACTGGAAACCCTTGAACCCACTGCGGAACGCCACCCCGAATTTGTAAAGGCGGGCATTTATGAAAGAATCGTGGAACCGGAGCGGGCCGTCATCTTCCGCATCCCCTGGATGGACGATAAAGGCGATGTAAAGGTCAATAGAGGTTTCAGGGTCCAGTTCAACAATGCCATCGGCCCGTTCAAAGGTGGTATCCGGTTCCATCCGTCGGTAAACCTGAGTATCATCAAATTCCTTGGATTTGAACAGATATTTAAAAATGCCCTGACAACCCTGCCCATGGGCGGTGGTAAAGGCGGATCTGATTTTGACCCCAAGGGCAAAAGCGACGCCGAGATCATGCGGTTCTGCCAGGCCTTCATGCGGGAGCTGTATCGGCATATCGGCCCTGAAACCGATGTTCCGGCCGGCGATATCGGGGTCGGCGGCAGGGAAATCGGGTACCTTTACGGATATTACAAAAAAATTCAGAATACTCATACCGGTGTATTGACCGGCAAAGGCCTTGAATACGGCGGCAGCCTTATCCGCCCTGAAGCCACCGGGTACGGCACGGTGTACTTTGCCGCCGAGATGTTGGCCACCAGGGGGCTGGACTTCAAAGATAAGGTCGTGGCGGTGAGCGGTTCCGGTAACGTGGCCCAATACGCGGTGGAAAAGGTCACCCAGATGGGCGGCAGAGCCATCACGCTATGTGACTCCAGTGCCACCATCGTGGACGAAGCGGGTATTGATGCGGACAAATGCTGTTACGTCATGGACCTGAAAAATAACCGGCGGGGCCGCATCGCCGAATATGCCGACAAATACGCCTGCGTGTGCTGTGAAGGCGAAAACGTCTGGGAGGTCATCCGCAAACAGGGGATCAAGGTTGACATTGCCCTGCCGTGCGCTACCCAGAATGAACTGAATGGCGATGATGCCGAAGCGCTGGTGAAAAATGGTTGCCTTTGCGTGGCCGAAGGCGCTAACATGCCATCAACACCGGAAGCGGCCCGGATCTTCCAGGAAAATAATGTCTTGTATGGTCCCGGCAAAGCGGCAAACGCCGGCGGCGTTGCCACCTCCGGACTGGAGATGAGCCAGAACAGCCTGAAAATGGCCTGGACCCGTGAAGAAGTGGACCAGCGGCTGCTGATTATTATGAAAAGCATCCACAAGGACTGCATTGAGGCCGCTGAAGCCTATGGTCGCAAAGGCGATTATGTTGCCGGCGCCAATACGGCGGGCTTTATCAAAGTGGCCCGGGCCATGCTGGCCTACGGTGTCGTATAGATGGTGTCCATCCATTTAAAATGGATGGACACCAGATAAGGCAAAAGGGATGATTTGAGGGACGGGCCGCACTCCTTCATCCGTCAAATCACCCTTTTGTCCCGCCGCCTCACGGACACGCGGAAAAGATAAATGGCACACTACTCGCACGTTAGTACGGGCTGGGAAAGCCTGGACAAAATCATCGACCATCTGCGAAGTGGCGATAATGTTGTGTGGCAGGTCGATGACATTGAGATTTACCGAAAACTGATTTCTTATTTCGTCAACGACGTGGCCGCCCGGGATGAACAGGTGGTTTATCTGCGGTTTGCCAGGCATTCGCCGCTGCTGGTACCGGCACGGTATGTCCGTATATACGACCTTGACATTACCGCCGGCTTCGAATCTTTTACCACCCAGGTGCACACCATTATCACGCAGGAAGGTCGGGATCGGTTTTACGTGTTTGACTCGTTGTCCGATCTGCTTCATGAGTGGGCCACCGATCTGATGATTGTCAATTTTTTTTTCGTCACCTGCCCCTATCTGTTTGAATTAAACACCATCGCCTATTTTGCCATTCTAAGAAATCGTCACTCCTTCCAAGCTGTTGCTGCCGTCCGGGAAACCACGCAGGTGCTGATCGACGTTTACAGTTACGAGCGGAAATTATGCCTTCACCCCATAAAGGTGCACAACCGCTATTCCGCCACCATGTTTTTCCCCCATATAAAAGAAAAATCCCTCCTGGTACCAGTTATTAACAGCGTTGAAGCCACCCGCCTGTTTTCTCATCTTCTGCGGGAAAAGTCCGAAAACGCCCGAAGAAGGGTGGATCACTGGGATCATCTTTTTACAGAGGCACAGACGCTTCTGGAAACAGACACGGACGCCCGGGAAAAAGCTGACAAGGTGGAGCAGTTGAGCCGCCTTGTGTTAAGTCGAAACAAGCGCATGCTTGCATTGATTCGCGAATTTTTGAGCCTTGAAGACCTGCTTCACCTCAAAGAACGATTGATCGGCACCGGGTTCATCGGCGGCAAGGCCCTTGGCATGCTGCTGTCCAGAAAAGTGCTGCTGAACGACGACGGATTTCAATGGGAAAACACGCTCGAACACCACGACTCCTTTTATATCGGCTCGGATGTATTTTACTCCTATATCGTTCAAAACGGCTGGTGGAAATTGTTTATGGCCCATAAAACCCGGGAAGGATATTTTTCCAGGGCCGCTGAACTGAAGGATAAAATCCTCAGCGGCACGTTTCCCGACCCCGTTCGGGAGCAGTTCCAGCTTATGCTGGAGTATTTCGGTCAGTCGCCCGTGATTGTCCGGTCTAGCAGTCTGCTGGAAGATGCATTCGGCAGCGCGTTTGCCGGCCGGTATGAGAGTTTTTTCTGTGTCAACCAAGCATCGCCGGAAAAACGCTACGAAATATTTGAAGAAGCAGTCAAACAGATATTCGCCGGCATCATGGACGAAGATGCGCTGGCGTACCGGCGCCAACGGGGCCTGGACCAGATGGATGAACAGATGGCCATCATGGTGCAGCGCGTATCCGGTGCAGATCATCAGCATTATTTTTTCCCGGAACTCGCCGGGGTGGGCCTTTCCCGCAACCCCTATGTGTGGAAAAAGGGCATGAACCCGGACGCCGGCATGCTCCGGCTGGTGATGGGACTGGGAACCCGGGCCGTCAATCGCGTGGAGCATGATTATCCGCGGATTGTAGCGTTAGATGACCCACTGGCCAGACCCACAGCCGGAATGGACGATGTTAAAAAATATTCCCAGCATTATGTGGATTACCTGGATCTTGAGACCAATGCCCTGGAAACCATATCCCTGCGAGACCTGACAAAAAAAAACCTGAATATCAATCTGGATGAAATCGCCGTCAGGGATTCCTATACCATGAACTACGCAAATCAGGGGTCTGCTACCTTCACGGATCTCTGGATTCTGACCTTTGATGCGTTTCTGACCCGGACTCCGTTTGTCACGATTATGGCGGGAATGCTCAAAACCATAGAGGCGGCTTACGCATTGCCCGTGGAAATCGAATTTACCGTCAACCACAATGCCGCCGGCGAGCTCAGGGTGAACCTTCTTCAGTGCCGACCGTTCCAGACCATCAGGAATATGGCACATACAACCATTCCGGAAAAAATAGAGCCGGAAAAAATTTTCATTCAAACAGAAGGCAACTTCATGGGGGGCAATGTGTCACTGCCCATCCACTGTATTATCTGGGTGAATCCGGAAAAATACGCCGTTGCCTCCCAATCGGAAAAATACAGTGTCGCCCGCCTGATCGGCAGACTGAACCGGGAAATCGTCGATCCTGAAAAAAATCCCACAATGCTCATGGGGCCGGGACGTTGGGGGACCCAGACACCGGCCATGGGCATGCCGGTAACATTTTCAGAAATTAACCGCATCACCGCCCTTGTGGAAATGAGCTACCCGGCCGGGAGCATGGTGCCGGACCTCTCTTTCGGCACCCACTTCTTTCATGATCTCACGGAAACCAATATTTTTTATGTGGCGATTTACCCGGAAAACCCCGAGGTGATTTTCCGGCCCGAGTGGCTTTACCGGCTGCCTGACGCCAACAATAAAATTGACAGAACAAGCGCTTTGGGAAAAAGCGTCGGTGATATTGTAAACGTATATGATACAAGAGACCAGATGCTGATCATTCAATCGGATGTGGTTACGCAGAAGATGGTTTGCTACACGGACGAACAAAAAGGGCATTAAGATTGTGTGGTTCCTGAACAACATATTGACCCTTCGGACAAAACTGGCCTTTCTTTTTCTGGTGCTTGTTCTTGTGCCGCTGGTCGTTATCGGCATGTTTTCCATCAATATTACGGAAACCCTGATTGAAAATCTTGTGGTTCGCCAGCTCGAAAATGTGGCCGTGGATAAGGTCGCGATTCTGGAACGATGGCTGGCAGAACGCAAACAGGACATGCAGGTCATCGCCGGGACCTCACTGGTGAAATCCATGGAGCCCGGCGTTATTGCACCCTATCTCAAACTGATCGAAACCCGGTACGGGGTTTATAACAATATCGCTGTGGTGGCTGCGACCGGGGACGTCATTTTCAGCACCCACTTTCCCGCTTCTGCCATCGCCACGAATGGATTGCCAACCGGTAAGGATTGCACGCTCACCATGTCTTCCATCACGCATCTTCCCGAACAGAGAGAATCAACGTTTGACCTTTCCGTGCCGATCGTCGATAACGGCCGGTGCATCGGTTCGGTTGTGGGCACCGTAGGCACCAATAAAATCATCACCATTATTCTGCAGGTGGCACTGGGGGAAACCGGCGAGTGTTATCTGGTCAACAGTGAAGGGACATTTCTTGCGCATAAAGAACCCAGTCGCATCCTGACAGAAAACATTTCGCAATCCGAAAGCTTCAAGAACATATTCGGCCGGTCGTTCCGTAAGAAAACATACCTTGATTACCGCAACATCGAAGTTCTCGGTGCATCCCGGAAGGTCGAGGGGACAGACTGGTATATCGTGGTCGAGCAGGACCGCGAAGAAGCCTTTCAAAGCATAGGAACATTGAAAGCCTCCATCGGCATCACTATTTTACTGGCCATCAGCAGCGCCCTGTTTTTAACCTGGGCCATTTCACATCATATTGTCCGGCCGGTGCGAAACCTCAGCCGATCCGCGGGACAACTGGCCAGGGGAGAGCCGGATACCGCAATAGACAGGCCTGCCCGCCGTGATGAAATCGGTTCCCTGTGCCGTGCATTTGCGGACATGGCGGAAAAAATTCAGGAACGGCAGGAACTGCTTGAACAACAATTCAACCTGAAGGCTGCCGAACTCGAGGAAACCGATTATACCCTGAAACAGTTCAGGCTTATTGCCGAACGGTCGGAAAAATTTGCCGCCCTGGGTCGGCTGGGCGCTGCCGTTGCCCATGAAATCCGCACCCCCCTGACCTCGCTGAAGCTGTTTCTGGAATCTATTCAGGAAGATATTGAAATATCGCCGGAATATGTGGAGGACTTTACCGTGGGCATGCAGCAGATTACCCGCATGGAAGCCGCCATCAACCGGCTGCTGGATTACACAAAGCCCAAGGAGCTGACTTTCTCTGACATCCGGCTGGATACCCTGATCGCCGATATCCTTTCCATGATCCGCCCCCTTGCCAACAAGCAGGAATGCATTGTGGAAAACCGGGTGCCGGATGATCTGCCCGAAATCCTGGCCGATAAAAAATTGCTTGAAGAGGCCCTGATCAATATTTTTATCAATTGCCTGGAAGCATTGCCGAAAAAGGGCAGGATCACCGTTACGGCCGGCATGGCGGTGTGCGGTACCGACAGCGACACCGACTGCATAAGGCTTGACATCAAAGACTCAGGGCCGGGAATTTCAAAAGACAACATCGATTTTATTTTTGATCCCTTTTTTACGACCAAATCAGCGGGCACGGGCCTGGGCCTGCCCATGGTCCTGAATACCATTAAACGGCATAATGGAGAGATCCACGCCAAAAACCGGGAAAGCGGCGGCGCTGTGTTTTCGCTCTTTTTCCCTGTCAAAACCGGACACAATACGGCTTATGGAAACGATACTGCTAATTGACGACGACGAAGGGCTGACCCATTTTCTCAGCCGATTTTTTAAAAGGAAAGGATACGGGGTCGCCATCTGCCACACGGGGGAAGACGCCCTTGCCACCATCAACGGCGAAAGCTTTGACCTGATTCTCCTGGACTTTAAAATGCCGGGCCTGAACGGGCTCGATACCCTGCAGAAAATCAGGGGAACCCAGGTCAAGACGCCGATCATCATCATGACGGCCTATGGCAACACGGAAACGGCTATTGAAGCCATGAAGCGCGGGGCGTATGACTATTTAAGCAAACCCTTTGAACGCAAGGAACTCAGCCGGATTGTCAGCGAGGCCCTCGAATTGAACCGCCAGATGAAGGAAGTGGTGCGGCTGCCGGACCCTGAGACCCCGGAGCAGCCGGCTCCGACCGGAAAAACGCTGCAAATGGTGGGGAAAAGCAAGGTCATGCAGGGGGTTTATAAAACCATCGGCCAGATTGCCGAAAAGGACGTGCCGGTGCTGCTTTCAGGCGAAAGCGGAACCGGTAAGGAGCTGGCGGCCAAGGCTGTTTTTCATCACAGCAAACGGAAAGACAATCCGTTTATCGCCATCAACTGCGCCGCCATACCGGAAAATCTTTTTGAAAGCGAATTGTTCGGGTATGAACCCGGCGCATTTACCGGCGCTCACCAGACCAAGATCGGTAAAATTGAGCGATGCAACCATGGCACCTGTTTTCTGGATGAAATCGGCGACATGTCCATGGCGCTGCAGGCCAAGCTGCTTCGGGTCCTGCAGGAAGGCGAATATGAGCGGCTAGGCGGCAGAAAAACATTAAAAGCCGACGTCCGCATCATTGCCGCCACCAACAAGGACCTTGCCCAGGCCGTGCAGAACGGCCTGTTCAGGGAGGATCTTTACTGGCGGTTGAAAGTCATCACCATTGACCTTCCCCCGCTGCGGGACCGGACCGAGGACATTCCGGAGCTGGTGGCCTATTTTATCAACCGGTTCGGGGCTGAATACAACAAACCCATCCGCCATGTTTCCGATGCGGTTTTAAACCACTTCAACACCTATTGCTGGCCGGGCAACATACGGGAACTTGAAAACTGTCTTCGCCGGGCCATTATTCTCTGCGCGGGCGATATCATCACCGAAGACCATATTGACCTCCTGGAAAACAGGCAGGCACATCGGGAACAGCAATTGAACCATGAACAGGTGACCAATCGTCTGAAGGAGAAAATCGAAAATATTCTTCCCGACCTGCTCCGGCTTTCCACCGAAAGCCTTCATGCCAATGTCATCGAGACAGTGGAAGAGACAATCATCTTGAAAGTCCTTGAAAAGTGTGACAATAATCAGGTAAAGGCGGCTGATATGCTGGGTATCAGCCGCAACACACTGCGGCACCGGCTGAAAAAATATGGCTTAAACAACAACACTTAAGACCACATGTCCCTTCACATCATCATAGACGGCTACAACCTTATCCGGCAGTCCCCGGATCTGTCCGCCATCGATACCCTGGACATGGAAGCGGGTCGGTATGCCCTGATCGACAGCCTGGCCGCCTACAAACGCATCAAGGCCCACAAGATCACCGTGGTGTTCGACGGCACGGCCGCCCCCTCCTACTACCAGCACAACGACAAACGCAAGGGCATCGAGATCCGGTTTTCCATGCCCGGCGAAACCGCGGACCGGCTCATCAAATCCATGGCCGCAAAGAAAAAGGAACGGGCCCTGGTGGTCAGTTCGGACAACGAGATTCTCGCCTTTGCCGAGGCCGCCGGCGCTGCCGTCATCACCTCCCCGGCATTTGAAGCCCGCATCACCCGGGCCATCATGCTGGAAGGGGCAGGACCGGACCCCGAAGACGACACCCCCGGCTGGCGCCCCACCACCAAGAAAAAAGGCCCCAGCCGCCGCCTCCCCAAGAAGAAACGCAAGAGCCAGAAGAAAATCCGGAAGCTGTAACCCCCCATTCACCGAAGCGCCAGCTCCAGCCGGTGTTTTCGCTTCTCCCAATCGGGCATGTGTTTTTCCAGAAGTTTATAAAATGCCGCGTCATGGCGCCGATGCACCAGATGGCATAGTTCAATGCATGATATAAAAATGAAGTGGACATGAAAGAAACCTCCTTTTTTATGGTGGAAAAAATGGTTTTTCATGTCCACTTCTTCTTTTAATTTAATGGTCCTTGTCAAGTGTTGATTGTTTCATCAGGTATTGCTTATCCGGAAGAGCCAAATATTTCTGCATTTGGGACCCGGACGTCGACCAGTTCTTTTTCGAGCTGATCGATCTCCTGCTGGACGGCGGCGATGTCGATCTCTTCTTCTTCCTCAAAGGTGTCCACGTAGCGGGGGATGTTGAGGTTGAAGTCATTTTCCTTTATTTCTTCAAAGGATGCGCAATGGGCGTATTTGTCCACGTCTTTTCGTTTTTTACAGGTGGACAGGATTTTATCGATGTGCGCAGGCAGAAGCAGGTTGCGGCTTTTGCCGGATTGAAACTCCCGGGAGGCGTCGATAAACAGCACGTCTTTTTGTTTTTCTTTTTCCCCGCCGGTTTCCCGGGAACGGTCAAACACCAGGATGGCCACGGGAATGGAGGTGGTGGGAAAAAGGTTGGCGGGCAGGCCCACCACCGCGTCCAGAATGTTGTCCTCGATCATTTTCTGTCGGATGCGGCCTTCGGCCCCTCCCCGGAAAAGGACGCCATGGGGCACCACCACGGCTACCCGGCCCTCTTTTTCCAGGGCAACCTCCACCATGTGGCTGATAAAGGCGTAATCCCCCTTGCTTTTGGGGGGCAGGCCCCGCCAGAACCGGTTAAAGGTGTCCTCTTCCACATCGTCCCGGCCCCATTTATCCAGTGAAAAAGGCGGATTGGCCACCACCACATTAAACTTCATCAACCGGTCGTCCTTTACCAGGGCCGGACTGGTGAGCGCGTTGCACCATTCGATACGGGCCGCGTCCATGCCGTGCAGAAACATGTTCATGCGGGCCAGTGCCCAGGTGGAGCCGTTGGCCTCCATTCCGAACAGGGCAAAGTCCCGGTTGCCCACGTGCCGGCCCGCCTCGATCAGCAAACCGCCGGACCCGCAGGCCGGATCGCAGATCTTGTCCCCGGGTTTGGGGTCGGCCAGTTTTGCCAGCAGCTCGGAAACTTTGTGCGGGGTGTAGAACTCGCCCGCCTTTTTACCGGCATCCGCGGCAAACCGCTCAATGAGATAGATATAGGCCCCGCCGATCACATCTTCGGACACCCGGCTGGGGCGCATGTTCAGACTGGGCTTGTGGAAGTCTTCCAGCAGCAGCTTCAGGCGGCGGTTTCGGTCTTTGGTCTGCCCCAGGTTGGCCTCGCTGTTGAAATCAATATTCCTGAACACCCCTTCCAGCTTGGCCCGGTTGGTTTCTTCGATGTTGTCCAGCACGATATTGATCAGGTCGCCGATATTGGAACGGTTGCGCCGTTCATGCAGGCTATGGAGAGGGAGATTTCAGGTCTCTTGCCACCAGATCCCCGCAGTCCATGCCGCTCTGGCAGGCCAGCTCGGTGCCGACGCCGCGGGCCGGGCCGGCGTTGTCGCCGGCAAGGTAGAGGCCCTTGACGGGGGTACGGTGCGGCGGGCGGCGGGCAGCTACCTGGTGCGGGGTCTGGCCGGTGGTGATGACGGAGCCGCTGGTTTTGCCGATCCACCCGGCCAGGTCGGTGGCCGACCAGGTGTCCGCAAATATCAAATGGTCCTTCAACCCCGGCACCATGAGGTGAAGGGCGTTCATCAGTGCATCGATCCAGACCTGCCCATCGTCCTGCAGTGGAATATCAAGGGTGGGTGCCACGGCCACGGCTGTGATGATCTGGCATCCCGGCGGGGCCAGGCCGGGATCGAAATTGGTGGGAATGGGGGCGTATACGGGCACCATCTCCCCCTGAATGCCGTTTTCCAGGTCCCTGGTGGCCTTGCGGATCACCCGGTCATGGATGGTGAACCTGAGGGGCACGCATCCCACCAGTGCCCCGGCACGGACCAGCCTGTGCCGCAGCGCAATCTTGGCCTGTACGGCGGCCCAGGCCGGCTTGATGGCGTCCACCTGCTGAAGATAGAGGGCGGGGAAATACCGGCGCCCCACCAGCCGGAACACCGTATCATGCACCGAGCTCGTGCTGATGACGGCCCTCGCGGCGATATGCTCACCATTTTCCATCACTACACCGGTCACCCGGCCGTTGTCCACTGCGATGGACCGTACGCCTGCTCTTATCCGGACTTCGACCCCGTGGGACCGGGCGCCTTCCAGAAAGGTGCGGGGAATGGTGATGGCGCCGCCCACGGGATATCCCAGGCTGTTTTCCTGGATGAATTTCTGGATGTTCCAGATGCTTTCCCCGGCCGAGGCCTCCCACATAGGAAGGATAAAAAACAGGCCCAGCAGCATGCCGATGATAGAACGGGCGCGGGGGTCGGTGGTATACCGGCACACGAAATCCTCTATGGCAATGGCATCCAGCGCTTCGATGTCGGGGATGGACATGAACATGACATCCAGAAATAATCGGGCCACTGGAATATACTGGCTGGATGGCACCCGCAACTGCCAGAGCAGCCGGGGCAGCACCGCCAGCAAGGCGGCCCGGTTCTGCGGCAGATGGATATCAAGGTTCATGCCCCTGAGATGAGCCATATAGCGGGCATGCCGGAATTCAATGGGATGGCCCATACCAAGGCGGCGGGTCAGGCAGCCGAACGGTCCCTTGTTGCCCCGAATGAAAAGATGGGCGCCGGCGTCCATCTGAAATCCGTGTTTTTCATAACAGGCGCAGGAACCACCGATCTGGCGGTTCTTTTCCAGGACCAGGGTTTTCAGGCCGTGAAACGCACAGATGGCGCCGGCCGCGGCCCCGCCCATTCCCGTGCCGATAACGATAACGTCCCGGGGCGGCCGGTCATGTGAAATACGGCCCCGCCGATGGGTATTTGCATCAGAATGAATAGGAAAGCTCTCCGGATGAAATGGTTACGATCATTTGTCTATTTTACAATAGTACCACAATCGCCGCAGCCTTACCACCGTATTTCGCAGACCATAAAAGCCGGGACCGTCAGGCATGGAAGGGATTGGGCGGGATTCTCCCCGGCTTCGCGCATGTCATGGGCGTTTTCGGTCACAATATCCTTTCATAAATAACTATCCACCCGCTCTTCCACCAACGCCTCAAACGCCTTCAGGCTGTCAAAATCCCCCAGGTGTTCGATAATCTGCTCCCGCAGCACTTCATCTTCCCAGAGTTTTTGCCGGATGGAGGCGTCATTCAAAATTTTTTCGGCAAGGTCATCATCCTGGATAAAACAGGTCACGGCAGGTTCCGAGGCGGTGATTTTATCAAACATGACCTTTGCCAGGTCGCTGTTTTTGTTTAAAAGACCGCGGATCAGGTCTTTCCGGGCCGCCACCGCATCCACCAGCCAGGTCTCCTGCATGAATTTTTTCATATTAAAAAAATTCTCAAACCGTTTGTCCGCCACATAGGTCAGAATATGATACACCTCCGATTGCATGTCGCCTTTAAGGCCTTCGGTTGCCACAATATTCAGCATATCAATCACCGCCTGCTTTACGCTTTCAAAGGTGGCATTTTTTTCATGAACATGCCCAACGATTTGGGCCGCCATGTCGGTATCAAACATCAGGTCCAGCAGCACGGGATCGGTGATATACTCGCCTATTCGGGTTTTCAGCACTTCGCGAACCATAACAGAGTCGGCCAGCATATTTTCAATCAATTCGTTTTCCGGTGATACCAGGCCGGCCTGAATATACTTCTCCTTTTTTGACATCATACGCAGACCTTTGATATTGGTAGCGGGATAATGCCTGATCTTAAGCATATTGGCGATACTGACGGGAATGTTGCCGCCCGGGTGAGCCCTGTGCATATAGGTCACGCGGGTCTTGTTTCTTCCGAAAAACTCGATATAATATTTACCTTCCAGCTGCCCCTGCGACAGGCGGTAATACTGACTTTTTTCCGGAAACAGCGTTTCGGTTTCCACACCAAAAATTATCTGCGCCGTGCCGTTTTCCAGATTGTAGACCGCTTCATTATTGATGAGTATGTCCCGGTCTTTATAGGGAAACGGGGCATTGATCACGCAGTGAAATATGTAAGTGTTGCGATCAATGGTCTTGACAATGGTGGTGTCTTTGAAGTCGGCCATCCACTCGGGATATGACGGGATATCCCGGATGACGCAGCCGACCACTTCCATTCTGGCATCCACAAACCCCACGCCTTTGAACGTACAGACATCGGTGCCGGGATGGGTCATGCGATAGGTATCAATCCCGTCTTCAGACAGGATAAGCTCCCATTCCCCATCTTTGGCGCCGGCCGAGGCCGCCAGAAACATCAAACAGAAAACAACGGCAAATGCTGCTTTGACTTTGGGTCCATTCATCACTGCCCTCTTCCTTACGGGTTGGCGGTTGTTATGACTGACAGCTATTTCATGATGTATCCGCCTTGTTGTCCCCATCGCTTCCGGCTTTCGAAGCGGAAGGTTTCTTTTTGGAACGAAACACGCGGTTTAGCTGGGTGACGGTCTGAAGAAACCAGGCCACCATCTTTCCATCGCCTTCCAGCAGCAACACCCCGGCAACCACGGCGTCGTACAATGCTTTGGGCTTTCCCGTCAGCATATCGAGCATGGCCTGCCCGCCCGCCTGGCTGTCCCGCCACATAAGGCCGAACTCACCGGCCATGGGTTCCATGGGCTTACGGCTCGACCGAAGCCTGCCGTTCACACACCGAAAGTAACGGACCGGCCCTTCATCCTTGACCCCCATCCTGAAGTTAAAGGGAGTTTCCGCCAGCCGGCTGCGGAAATCTTTGTTGATAAAGCCGGCAAACCATATGCCCCATGCAAACCCGTACATCAACAATGACAGGCGCACCCGGTAAAAAATTTTTTTCAGCAGCATCGACGACGTCCTTTAATATTTGTTCGATTCCAATAAGAGGAATGAAGAGTGAGGTATGAGATAGGGAACCACCGACCGACTTCCCCCACCGCACCCCTCACAACTCACCCCTAACAACTCAAAACTCAAAACTCAAAACTCACAACTCCCTACGTCAAGAGGGGCTGCAAGGCCATGGCAAATGCCATGTCTCGGTCAATGTACATCCGGCCGTTCATGAACATCTGCACAGGCGTTTCCTTGCCGCTGCTCACGGCGGCGGCATCTTCCAGGGACATGGCGATGGTGGCCTTTGGGGTATCCGCGCCGTTGAATCTGGCGGTGATGTCGATCACCGACCCGTCATCGTGTTTCAGCTGAAAGTACTAATCGTGTTGCCTGGCAATTGGGGATTCTGATTGCCGGCATCCCTGTCTGTACGATTTGGCCAAATTGTTTTGTACATCTGTATAATAGTACCACAACAGCAATTGTCAAGGGATTTTTTGTACAAACGTACATAATTTCTCAATCCCGTTCCTATCTATTGGATTTAATTATATTTATTCATGGTATTGCAGGTTGACAACCCTGTCACTTTGTGCGTATGATAACTCTATGAAATATAAAAAATCACACCGGCCATCCCGCTCCCCAAAAAGCAGGCACCATCGGACCACTCGGCATACATCAAAAAGCGACGCCACCAAGGCAATGATCATCGACGCCGCCCGAAAAGTGTTTGCCCGACACCCCTATCACAAGGCCAGCATCCGGCTGATCGCCAGAGAAGGCGGCTTCCATTTTTCCCTGATCAACCATTATTTCACAAAGTCCCAGTTGTTCGGGGCGGTAGCATCAGCGGTAAGCGAAGAACTGATCAAGGATTTTACCGACTGGCTGAAAGAAATTCAGGGAATGGTACCGGAGGAGGGGTTTTCCTTGTTTCTCGATCGGGCACTGGATCACTTTTTTGAACAACCGGATGTGCTGATGATTCTCATGAAAAACGCGGGCGAGGCCGATTCAAAAGAGACAGCCCCGGCGTTTGAATACTTTTCCAAATACGTGTTCGCCGGCGGGGGCATCCTGATCAATGAGCTGAGCATGCAAAAAAGCGTGGACAATATCGTGGTCTGGTTTTACGGAGTGCTGAACCTTTTAATCAACTTCGTAGGGGCCGCGCCCTATCACTGCAAGGTGTTGAACATGGACCCCAATGGCGAGGAGTTCCGGGACTGGGTGAAAAACTGCCTGTTGTATATTTTTTCTCCCACGCTGAAAGATTTATTTCCAGACCCACGAAACAGAGGACGCTCAACGTAAAGGACACGCCGATGACAGGGTTTAATGAGTATGATCAATTTGACGCGGTGGGACTGGCGGAACTGGTAAAAAACAGGGCCGTCACCCCTGAAGAACTCTGCGAAGAAGCCATCCGCCGGATTCAGGCCGTCAACCCGCAATTAAACGCGGTGATTCACCCCATGTTCGACAAAGCCCGGGAGATATCCCGTGGTGACCTGCCCGAAGGGCCCTTTAAGGGCGTCCCCTTTCTGCTGAAGGACCTGCAGGCTGCTTACGGGGGTGAACCTCTGACATCCGGCTGCAAAGCTTATCAAACCTTCATTGCCGCCCATGACAGCGAGCTGGTAAAGCGATACAAGCAATCCGGCGTGATCGTGGTGGGGAAAACCAACACCCCGGAACTGGGCCTGCTGGCGGTTACGGAACCGGAACTTCACGGGCCCACCCGCAATCCCTGGGATACCAACCGGACGCCGGGGGGCTCCAGCGGCGGTACCGGCGCGGCCGTGGCATCCGGCATGGTGCCCATGGCATCCGGCGGCGACGGCGGCGGTTCCATCCGGATTCCCTCGGGCTGGTGCGGCCTGTTCGGGCTGAAACCCAGCCGGGGCCGGGTTCCGGTTGGGCCGGACCACGGCGAACACTGGCAGGGGGCCGCCCAGGAGCATGTGCTCACAAAATCGGTCAGAGACAGTGCCGCCATGCTGGACGCCATTCATGGCCCGGAAAAAGGCGTGCCATATGTGATCGCCGCCCCCGAAACCCCCTACCTGGAAACCATCAAAAGAAGGCCCGGCAAACTGAAAATCGGCTTTTCCACCCGCTCCCCCCTGGGCATGTCCGTTCATGAGAATTGCGTGCAGGCCATTACGGAAACCACCGGCCTGCTCACCGATCTGGGCCATGAAGTTGAACAAAATGATCCCACCGTTGACGGCAATGCTCTGGCCATGAGTTATTTTATCATGTATTACGGGGAAGTGGCCGCTGAGGTGGATGCCATGGGTGATTATCTCGGCCGGAAGGCAAGGGCCGAGGATATGGAACTTATGACCTGGACCATGAACCGGCTGGGGCGGACTTTCACCGCCGGCGATTTTGTCAGGGCCAAGCAGCAATGGCACGAGGCGTCAATGGCCATGGCCGATTATTTTACCCGCTACGACCTGTACCTGATTCCCACCACTGCTCATATTCCACCGCTGATCGGCGAACATGCGCTGGCAGGATGGGAAAGAGCCGGCGCACGCTTTATTCACGCGGCCCGGCTTGAAAAGCTTCTGATCCTCTCGGGTATGGTGGAAAAAACGGCCCATAAAAACCTGGCCCCCACACCGTTCACCCAGCTGGCCAACCTGTGCGGGCTTCCGGCCATGTCTGTTCCCCTGTACTGGTCGGCGGGTGGACTGCCCTGCGGCTCCCAGTTCGTGGCGCCATACGGTGATGAGACCACGCTTTTCCAACTGGCCGCCCAACTGGAGGAAGCCCGTCCCTGGTTTGACAGGCGGCCGGCCGTTCATGCTTCCGGCCTGCTGCATCCGGCCTGATGGCAGAATCTTCGTAAAAAACTTCCAGCGCCACGCGGCGTTTTTGCAGAAAGGAACGTGCGCCATGGCTTCGCAATCGAGTCTTAACTTATCGATACCGATACCGATACCGATTTCGAATTGAGTGCCTTGGAAGTACCATAAAGAGATATTTTTATTTCAACCATGAAGAGCATGAAGATCATGAAGCTGAAATCATGATCAATCCTTTTATCCCTTCATGTCCTTCATGCTCTTCATGGTGAAAAAACTTTTTGCAAAGCCGTCAAAGAAAAGCACGGTAGGTTGGGTTGAATGCAATGAAACCCAACATAAAATTATGGCACAAATCCTGTGTTGGGTTTCGCTCCGCTCAACCCAACCTGCTGGCTGGATCGGCTTTTTTACCGTGCTTGCTTTCAACAACCAATTTTTTTATTCATACTTTTCTTTGCTCGCCCAAAGAAAAGTATGCAAAAGAAAGGGCGCCCCGCAGCTTGTCCTTCGGCTTCCCTCGCAGGGGCGGTTTTTTCGGCGCGGGCAGAAACTCGCCTGTGTTTTTGTGCAGATGCGTTAAGCCTCGTCTGCTCACAGAGTCTGCCCGCGTCTTCCGAAAAAACCGCCCCTGCTCGGCTGCGCTGCAAGGGGCGAGGCACGTGTTGCTGTTCAGTTGTTTCGGCAGACTGAAAAACCTGGCAATAAACTGAAAAATTGAATAAAATTGAAGTCTTAACAATAAATTAGCAGATTAGGTTTCTTGGAAGAATACAACCCGTCCGCGGCGATATTAATGCAGAAAGTAACTTGAACTTTTTACTTTGCCGTCCCAAAATTGACTTTTTGCGAAATTCAACTTTACCCCGTTCCCACGCCCCTGCGTGGAAATGCAAAAATAAATATCCCGTTAAGTCCCCTGGAAATCCACTTTCAGCGCTTGGCCCGGGTACGGCTTTTTGCATTAATCCTGCAGTCTCACCTCGAAATCGATGGCATCGCCTTTGGCCGTTGCCTTTACCGTGCTGTTTTCCGGGACATTGCCCTTGAGGATCTCCATGGCCAGCGGGTTTTCAATATACCGCTGAATGGCCCGTTTCAGGGGCCGTGCGCCGTACACGGGATCATACCCCTTGTCGGCAATGAACGCCCGGGCTTCGTCCGTCAGCTCCAGGGTCACGCCCTTTTCCGCGGTGCGCTGACTGAGCCGCTGCACCTGGATGTCCACGATCTCGGCGATCTGCTCCCGGCTCAAATTGTGAAAGATGATGATGTCATCGATCCGGTTCAAAAACTCGGGTTTAAAGTTCTGCCGCAGCAGCTGGGACATCTGGTCTTTCACGGTTTCCGGTTCTTCGGCCGCAAGCTCCTGAATCATCTGGCTGCCGATGTTCGAGGTCATGATCACGATGGTATTCTTAAAATCCACCGTCTTGCCGTGGCCGTCGGTCATGCGCCCGTCGTCCAGGACCTGGAGCAGGATGTTGAATACATCCGAATGGGCTTTTTCGATCTCATCGAACAGCACCACCGAATAGGGCCGGCGCCGTACGCTTTCGGTGAGGTAACCGCCCTCCTCGTAGCCCACATAGCCGGGCGGCGCCCCGATCAGTCGCGCCACGGCGTGCTTTTCCATGTATTCGGACATGTCGATGCGGATGACCTGTTCGGTGTCAAACAGGAACTCCGCCAGGGACTTGGCCAGTTCCGTCTTGCCCACGCCCGTGGGGCCCAGGAAAATAAAGGACCCGATAGGCCGGTTGGGGTCCTGAAGCCCGGCCCGGGACCGCCGCACCGCGTCGGATACGGCGCGAACCGCCTCGTCCTGCCCCACCACCCGGTGGGCGATGCGGTCTTCCATCTGCACCAGCTTATCCCGCTCACCTTCCAGCATCTTACTGACGGGAATCCCCGTCCACCGAGAAACCACGTAGGCGATATCCTCGGCGTCCACCTCTTCCTTGAGCATCTTCCGATCCGTTTGCAGCTCGGCAAGTTCCTTTTCCGTTTCTTCCAGTTTCTGCCGCAGCTCTGCGGTTTTGCCGTACTTGATTTCAGCGACCTTTGCAAAATCGCCTTCCCGTTCCGCCTGCTGCTGCTCGATGCCCAGAGAATCGATTTCTTTTTTGATACCACGGATGGTCTGGATAATGCCTTTTTCCTTGTCCCAGTGGGCTTTCATGGCGGCATGCTTTTCCTTGAGATCGGCCAGGTCCTTTTCCAGCGCTTCCATGCGCTCTTTGGATTCCTTGTCCGATTCCTTTTTCAGGGCCTCCCGCTCGATCTCCGCCTGCATGATCCGCCGGTGAATCTCGTCGATCTCCGCGGGCATGCTGTCGATCTCGATGCGCATCCGAGACGCGCATTCATCCATCAGGTCGATGGCCTTGTCAGGCAGAAACCGGTCGGTGATGTAGCGGTCAGACAGAGTGGCGGCGGCGATCAGGGCCGAATCCCTGATTTTCACCCCGTGGTGCACCTCGTATTTGTCCTTCAACCCCCGCAGGATGGAAATGGTGTCCTGTACGTCCGGCTCGCTGGTAAACACCGGCTGGAACCGCCGCTCTAGTGCAGCATCCTTTTCGATATACTTGCGGTATTCGTTCAGGGTGGTGGCGCCCACGCACCGCAGCGTGCCCCGGGCCAGGGCGGGCTTGAGCATGTTGGAGGCATCCATGGAGCCCTCGCTGGCACCGGCCCCCACCAGAGTGTGCATCTCGTCGATAAACAGAATGATGCCGCCTTCGGCGCGTTCAATTTCTTTTAACACCGCTTTGAGCCGATCCTCGAACTCCCCCCGGTACTTGGCGCCGGCGATGAGCGACGCCATGTCCAGGGCCACGATGTTTTTGTCCTTCAGCCCCTCGGACACGTCCCCTTCCACGATCCGCTGGGCCAGGCCTTCCACGATGGCGGTCTTGCCCACACCGGGTTCGCCGATGAGTACGGGATTGTTCTTCGTGCGCCGGGACAACACCTGGATGATCCGCCGGATCTCGTCATCCCGGCCAATCACCGGGTCCAGCTTGCCCAGCCGGGCCAGCTCGGTAAGGTCGCGGCTGTACTTCTGAAGGGCCTGGTACTTTTCCTCAGGATTCTGGTCGGTGACCTGCTGATTGCCCCGAAAATCCAGCAGCACCTTGAGCACGGTGTCTTTCGTTATACCGTGTTTTTCAAGAATTTTGGCGCTCTTGCCGCCCTTTTCCTCCACGATGGCCAGAAAGATATGATCCACGCTCACATACTGGTCCTTCATGTTGGCGCTCTGGGAAAAGGCCGCATCCAGAACGTTTTTGGTCCGGTTTGATATATACTGATCCGCCGCAGCCCCGCTTACTTTGGGAACCGCTTCCAGCGCCGCGGCCACATCTTTTCGAATGGTGTCCACGGATGCCCCCAGCTTGCCGATCATGGCGTTGATCATGCCCTCATTGTCATCGAGCATGACATGCAGCAGATGTTCCGGCTCGATCTGCTGATGCCCGTACTCGCCGGCCAGGGACTGGGCCGCCTGCAGCATTTCCTGTGATTTTATGGTAAATTTATCCAGTCGCATATCACGTTTCTCCTTCTTGGCATATTATCCTGGCTTCATATAAAGCCCGGTATTTTTTTAATAATCAAAATATAATGTCAAAATCAGGCGTTTCAATGAAGGGGGAATAAAAAAAGGAGCCGGCCGCAAACCTCTCCTGATCGTAACGCGCAATTTGAGTATATTTATTCGAAGGTTACTTCGTTTCATGAAGTGGGTCAACTCGTTATCTCGATGGATGCAAAAAAGAAAGAACTCATCGGTGACTTTGCCAATCATCAGTGTGAGTCATTTCCCTCCGGGCACCAGCAAATGGAATAAGATTGAGCACCGGATGTTTTCGTACATCAAGGAAAACTGGAGGGGCCGGCCTCTCATTAGCCAAGAAGTCGTTGTAAATCTCATTGCCAATGTATCTACAAGCGCAGGTTTGCATATTCAAGCCGAAAAAGTTGTATCAGCGATGTCTTTTTTGAAAAATTCCATTTGCAAATCGATCGTTTTGCGCATAAATTATTTCCACGAAGATTTTGGGGCTTTACTCATTTATGTGAATTTTTCGGGTTAGGAAAAATTCTCCATTGGCCTTTTATTTCAACAGCATAGCCATCATAAATGAGTTAGTAATACAAGTAAAAAATGCATTACTCCCAGGAATCTTCGCTTTATTTTAGAAAAGATTCTATTGTTCTTTCAGGTGGTTAAGGTTTTTCGTTCGGGCACTAATTAACGGTAAAAAACCAAGCCTCGCAAGTTACTTACTGCAAAAACGCCTCGGCGGGGTTGGAAGCTGTTTACAGGCTTCGTACCTGAACGTTTGAAATTAGTGATTTGCTCCTTATCGGCATAGCCTTTTATCGTTGATCTGGCCCGAAGGACCATATTTTATGGACTGAAATAAGATGCACTCGTAAAAAGTCGCTTGCCGACGGCAAACTCAACAACCACCGGCTAGAAGCCGGTGGGTTGAAACAAACGGCTGAAAGCCGGGATACGGGTCTACAGACCCGTTAATGTTCCGTCTTGAAATTATCATGCTTCTTAGGTTCAAAATGGTACTCAATATTAAATTCGAAACACGAACCACAAAGACAAATGGTTCTCTCACCCTTTGTGTTCTTCGTGAACTTCGTGGTTCATTTAATTGGGTATTTATTACCACGAAGAACACGAAGATACATGCATCAAATAGATGCCTGATAAAAACCGGCACCTATTGAAGCATAGCACATTAAAAGGGAGTGATAAATCTGCCCGCCTAAAGGCGGGGGTTTTAACCTTGATTGAGACCAGTAAAAAGTTCAAGAGCAAGGCGTCGATGTATCTCGAGGAATGGAGCGTACTTGGCGGTACGTGACATGACGAGAGATGCATCGCAACGCAGCTATTGGACTTACGAAGCCGTCAAATAAATCCGGCGGACACTTGACCGCCCCGACAGATGTAACAATGCCAACAACAAAAACAGGAGGGAATCATGAAGCGAACAACCAGAACTTTTACGGTAACCGGAAAAGTCAAAATCGAAGAACCCTTTCGACAGAAGGACCGAATCGCCATGAACGTATTTGCCAGGGTAGGCCGACGCACTCTGGCAAACACACCGGTCAACAAAAACGGCGGCTTTACCCTGAAGTTTGATTGAAAAGAAAACATTCCCCCGGCAAACATGGAGCTGGTGGTGGGGCCGCCCGTCCAGGAAGGTCGGCTGACCCGGGCTGCGACTCAGCAAATTTCCATATCCGCCGGTGAATGGAAAAAAAGCGGCAACAGCTTCTCTGTTGAAAAAGAAATTCTGCTGCCGGAGGATATTGTCATCTGCTGGCTTCCCCGCGACATCAAAATCTGCGGGGTCGTATGCAAGGAAACGCCCATCGGCGACTCGGAAAAAACCAGGTGCTGCCCCGTGCCGTATGCAAAGGTGGAAATCCATGATGTGGACCCGCTGATTTTCGCGCTCGATCACCCCTATACCACCAAGCCCATGCCGGAATCCGTTTTCGAAACACCTTTTGAAGAATTGGAAATGGCGGGTGAAATGCCCCGCCCGCCCCTGCCGCCACCTTCGCCCGGCATGTCGGAACATTTATCCGAAGCCATGCTGGACGACAGCATCGGGTATATCGATATCACCAAACGGTTCGAACATCTGCCGCTATATACCAAGGACCTGCTGGCCGAAGCCTATACGGACGAGTGCGGTGAATTCTGTGTCACCTTTACCTGGTATCCGGGATGTATCAACCCCGACATCGACCCCGACCTGTTGTTCAAGGTTTCCCAGACCTTTAACGACGGCTCCGGTCCGGTCACCCATACCCTTTATGCGGAAGGCTACTCCGACACCCACTGGGACACGGCGGATTATCACGGATAAAACTGGACGTGGATGACGACGTGTTTGTGGCCTGCAACCCGGACTGTCACCCCCTGCTGGACCGACGGGCCCTGTTTCTTGGCGTGGGCGACCAGGAAATCTACAACCATATCGAACAGGGCGATGATCCCGCCCGTTCATGCGGGTTCGTATATAACGGCGATTTTCTGAAAAGTCCCTTTGGCGGCATGCTGGATATCCGGGGCGCATTCGGCAGCAGGGTGGAAGAAATGGGGGAGCGCTGGTACCGGATTTCATATGCGAAAATTCCCAATTGCGCCAGCAAGCCTGCGGATGATGACCCTGTGGCATGGACCCCGCTTACCGACACCCTAACCGACACCAAATACTACTGGGACGCCGGCGAAGGCGCCCTGCGCTACGAATCCGTGGCCCTCGGCCCCCACTCCCTGGCCGGTCACCCCGCATCGGAATTTTACAAAATCCGCAACACCCAGGACGATGACGGTCACGATCTTTACTGGAAAAACCAGAACATTATCGCCGAATGGGAAACCGTCGAAAAAGTCGCCGGCCAATGGACGGGAAAAATTGACGACGGCCTGTATGTTCTGAAAATGGAAGTCTTCGAGGAAGACGGCAGCCCGGCATCGGATGTGCTCATCGGCGATGATGACGCCAATTTCGCCTATCTTTACATGTACATCAACAACAAAACCCCTGTGGTAGCGATCAAGGAAATCTACAACGCCGGCAATCTGATCAGCATGGAATGCGGGTCATTTGAGCATGCCATCGGCGAACAGGTGAAATTTCTGGTGGATGCCTATCATTCAGACGACCATCTGCGGTACTGGCGCATGAATTACCAGATCGGCTACGGCACCGCCAACGGCTATATCGACCGGCTGTCGGACGGCACAGTCTGGGCCGCCGACCCCCTGCTGGAGGATTTCCGCGGCAAAGACAACGAAAACATTATCTGGACCGATTTTGACGCCGACCTGGGCCTAACCGCAGATCCGCCCACCCCGTGCAGCACTTTTGGCATCTCGGTTCAGCTCTCCGCCGCCACCAAGACCACCAACGGCTATAACTTCCTTGGCAGTTCCTACGGCCATTACCAGGTTGTCCATGCCGGACTGGCGGTGCACCACGACCAGGGCGACGGAGAATAAGAACCCGGCTTTATAAGGTCCGACCTGCGTTATCCCGCAAAAGAATTATTGAATGGTTCCCACGCAGGAGCGTGGGAACCAGGGGTTGGGATAATCCAAATCGAAATCGGGATCGCTATCGGGATCGAAGAGATATGGCGCTTGGACACGAGAAACTGGATGTCTATCGCCTTTCGACAGGCTACGTTGCATGGGTTTACGAGAAGGCCGACAGCCTGAACTCGACCGGATGGCCCCGATGCTCAGCCGTCTCGGCAGAAGAGGCTACCAAGTTCGTGAAGATCAAGCGGCCTACAGCGTCGATTCCGATCCCGATAGCGATTTCGATTCCGAAGAAAAAAAATACCAATAAACGGATGCACTGAACGCTCATTCTTCGCGCCAGTGATCCTGAGCGGGAACTCCTCCTTCGTGTTCTTCGTGGTTAATTTGATTTGGTATTTATTACCACGAAGAGCACGAAGATATATGCATCGAATAGATGCCCGGAAAACGCCGTCATCTATTGAAGCATAGCACATTAAAAGGGAGTGATAAATCTGCCCGCCTAAAGGCGGGGGCTTTAACCTTGAGTGCGACCAGTAACAAGCCCGATACTTCTCTGCCACCCCTCTGACAAAATCCCGGCGGTTTTAAATTTCTTTGTGACGAAATTTGACACACCGTTGCATTCTGCCCGCCTGTTACCGGCATTACGCCACTGCCTCTGGCGTCCCACCCCCCCGTCGCATTCATTCATCAAAATTTATAGAGCATTGAATTCAATATCAAAATACCGGCATCCTGGGGTTTGCGGGAAATTTGCTCACCGAATCCATCCCGGTTTGGCAGAAATTATGCATAATCCATTGGCGGCAGGCGCAATTAATCAAGTGACCCACAGGAGACCAACCATGCAGGCACACGCAAACAATACCCTTGATTATCATCTCTCGACAGTAAAGGACGGGACGCGAAAATTTGAAAATGCCTTTCAAACTGTCTCCCGAATGATTCTGGGAGACGAAATCGAAAAGGTGGTTGTTAACGGTAAAACCACCTACGATTTCAAGCTGTTCCGTAAAGGTAGAAAGCACATAATCGGCATGTACGATGAACTCAACAGCTTTGTCTCCTATGTCAAGGATGCGGCCGAGGGGGGCTCGTCCAAGGAAATGGCCTTTGTCCTGGTGGGCGAGCCCGGCAACGGCAAAACCTTTTTCGTGGATTATCTCTGCGACCAGTACCGCCAGTTTCTGGCCCAAAAGGAAAACCGGCGATATACCTTCCGCTTCCACAACCTGGACCGGCTGGGCAACTATGGCAAAATCAACAGCGTGGAGTCCCAGACCTACGAAGATCCCATGATCCTGGCCATGAACATGTTTGAAGGCAGATCCACCTCCATGGCATGGCTTTCCGAAACCGGCGGCTTCACCGATGCGGAAATCGAAAAATACTTCGAGGATTACCGCCCCCTGGGCGCATGCAGTGAATATATCTGGCACGATATCCGACGGGCCACGGACGGTGACCCGGCTAAAATGATGGAATTCGTTGAGGTTATTCCCGTGCCATTGACCGAAAGCCTGGGCACGGTGACGGGGAAGTACTCGGCCAAGGATAAAATCACCTCGTCGGCCGTGGACCTGCTGGGGGAAGAGTCCATTCAACGCCTGCTGCACATCACGGACACCAACAACCCCTACCGGTTTGACCTGCGCAGAGGCTCCCTGGCCCGTATCGCCGGGGGCGGTATCCATTTTTCCGATGAAATCTTCAAAAACAAGCGGGATCTGATCCAGGTTTACCTGGGCGTTATTCAGAACCGCAACATCGAGCTGGACGGATTCAAGTGGCCCATCGACGCGCTGATTATCGCCACCAGCAACAACTCGGAGTTCAACCGGTTCCTGGATGAAAAGGAAGAGGCCCCCATCGTGGACCGATGCCGTGTGTGCTACGTCTCCCACAACACCAACTACAAGCTGCAGAGCCAACTCACCGCCTATGCCATCGGCAGCGAAGCCAAGACCACCCTGGCCATGGAAGCCCTTCACCAGGACCCCAACCTGAACTACGCCGCGTCCACCGCCGTGGTTTTGACGCGGCTGCCCCGGTCTGACAAGCTCACCCCCATCGAGACCATGAAGCTGGCCGCAGGCGAGGTGGCCGGCGAAAAGAGCATCAAGACCCTGGCCGAAGTCATCGACACCTTGGCGCAGGCCCCCAACATCACCAAGCGCTTCGGCCAGAAGGGGCTGGGCCAGCGGAACCTGGGCCGGGCCGTGCAGCTGCTCATGGAAAACTCGGAAACCAACGAAGGCAAGTGCATGTTCGCCTGCGACCTGTTTTCCGCCCTGGAAAAGGTAATCCTGGATTATGTCACGGACGCCAACGACCGCGCCAAGTACCTGGAGGACATCAAAACCGCCAAGGGCCTTTATCGGGAACGGATCATGACGGAAATGTTCAACGCCTACATGGACGAGCCCCAGGCCATCCGCAAAGACGTGATGAACTACGTGAACATGATCATCGGCATCGACGCTGAAAACCTGGGCCACGACAAGATGTGGAAATTCAAGGACCCCCAGACCGGCGAGCTCAAGGCCCTGAAAATTGACGAGCGTTACATCAACAGCGTGGAAGAGCGCCTTGGGCTGAAAACCAGGGAACAGCGGGAGTCCTTCCGCACCTCCATCCGTAAAATTTACGGCCAGAAAATCTCGGTGGAGCCCAACTACGATTTCATGGACAACCTGGAGCTGGTCAAGGCCATCACGGACGTGCGGCTGAAGTCCGACATTGCCGGGGCCGGCAGCCTCATCGGGGCGCTGGCCAACCGGACCAACGAGGAAAACCAGAAACTGTACGACCGCATGGTGGACACCATGCTCAACAAGCTCAACTACTGCAAGACATGCGCGCAGAAGACCATTGAGTATTTCTGCACCCAGGAAGATGAGAATTAGAGGTCAGTGAAAACCCTCGGATTATGGGACATGACAAGTCCATAGCATACCAAAGCCATGTAGTTCCTGGCTTTAGCCTGCCTCAAAAACAGACACGCAAGGGAAACAATAACGAATAATGGATATCGACCAAGGGGGCAGGCACAGGGAGGGCGCGGGTGGTCAGGAAAAAGCCGAAAGGCTTGCCCGTAAGTATCATTATATAAAGGGCGAAAAGGCGGCGCCCACTACAATGACCCAACACGACGAGAACAACAGCCACGGCCACGGCTCTTCTATGAGCCTCAAATCCATCGATGACCTGCTACATCGCGACCGCCGGCGGGAAGAAGACGGCTTTCCCCGCAAAATCCGCATCGGCCGGCTGGTCAAACCGGGAAAAAGCGGCTCCGGCAACGTCGTGGTGGTGCCAACCACGGTGGAGGAAAAATTCGTCCACGACAACAACTTTCCGGCCGACGATGAAGAGGGTGTGGGTGGGTCCGGCGACGGTGAAGAAGGCGAGGTGATCGGGGAGCAGCCCATCCACGCCCCGGACATGCCCGGCGCCGAAGGGGCCGGCGAAGGCGACGAGGGTGCCCATGAAATGGAATCTTCCGCCTATGAGCTGGGCCGCATCCTCACCGAGCAGTTCGAGCTGCCCAACCTGCTGGACAAGGGCAAAAAACGCTCCCTCACCCGCTTCACCTACGAAATGACCGACACCAACCGCGGCGTGGGCCAGGTCCTGGACAAGAAAGCCACCCTGAAAAAAATCGTGGAAACCAATATGCATCTGGGCAATATTCCGGATACCACGGACATCGACCCCACCGGATTTCTCATCGCGCCTTCGGACAAGATATACCGCGTCCTTTCCCGGGAGAAGGACTACGAATCCCAGGCCGTGGTGTTTTTCCTGCGGGATTATTCCGGGTCCATGAGCGGCAAGCCCACCAGCCTGGTGGTCTCCCAGCACATCCTTATTTACAGCTGGCTGCTGTTCCAGTACACCAACCGGGTTGAGTCCCGGTTCATTCTCCACGACACCCAGGCCAAAGAAGTGGAAAATTTTTATGTGTACTACAACTCCAGGGTGGCCGGCGGTACCCGGGTGGCCTCCGCCTACCGGCTGGTAAACGATATCGTGGAGGCCGAAAACCTGTCCCGGGATTACAACATATACGTATTTCACGGCACGGACGGGGACGACTGGGACAAGGAAGGCAAGGAAACCGTTCCCGAAATCCGGCGCATGCTGCGGTATGTGAACCGCATGGGCATCACCATTGCCAAGCGCGCCGGCGAACGGACCACGGAAGTGGAGAACTATATCGAAGCGGCGAACCTGCTGCACGACAACCCGAAGCTCCTGCGCATGGATGCCCTGGCCGACGGCGCGGACGAACCCCGCCTGATCGAGGGGATAAAGAAGCTGATCTCCGAGTAGGGCGGCAACGCAGCTATTGGGCTTTTTACGAAATCATCGACAGGAACGACATGGAACTCATCGACCAGCACACCAAAGCCATCATGGAAGGCTGCAAGGAACGCGCCCGGGATGCGGGACTCCGGTTTCAGGACGAATCCCTGGAGTACATCGTCACCAACCGCGACCTGCTGGAGCTTTCTCCCAAGATGATGATCCCCACCCTTTACGACTACTGGGTTCACGACGTGGAGGTCCTGCGGGAAAAAGGCAAATACGAGCTTTACCCCAGCAATCCCTATGAAACGGTCATCAACACCCGGCCGGCCATGTCCTTTTACAATGACAACAACCCGGACTGGCTCAACGTGATGATTTTCTACCACGTGCTGGCCCACATCGACTTCTTTCAGAACAACGTCTATTTCAAGCACACCTGGGACTACGACTTTGCCGGCCAGGCCCTGTCCGACAAACGGCTCATCGCCCGGCTGCGCTCGGAAAAGGGCCGGTGGGTGGACTACACCATCGAATTCGCCCGGGGAATAGACAATATCACCGGCTTCTACCGCGAACTGTCCCGGTCCGACCTGCCCGCCGGTGATGGTCTGAGCGATCGCGTGAACTACTACTTCGACATCTTTCTTCAGAACCGGGAAAAAGGCGACCAGAACCTGTATCTCAAGGAAATCCAGCGCTACAACCAGTGCATGGCCGACAACCCGGAAAACGGCGAAAAACTGTTTTTTTCCGAAGTCATACGGCTCTACCCGGAGTTTGAAGCGCTGCTTGACAAATACCTGGACGCCAGAAAACCGGCGGCCGCGGACCTGCTGGCCTTTATCATCGACAACTCCCCGAAACTGGCCACCGAGGAAAACAAGTGGATGCTCTCCGTGCTCCAGGTGGTGCGCAACACCTCCCTGTTTTTCCAGCCCCAGATCCGCACCAAGATCATCAACGAGGGCTGGTCCAGCTTCTGGCACGAGACCCTGTTCCTGAACGACGACCGCATCAGCGGCCACGAGGTGGATTTCGCCCGGGTCAACGCCAGGGTCTCCAGCCTGCCCCGGGTGGGCCTCAACCCTTACGCCCTGGGCATGCGCCTGTTTCAATACCTGGAAGAACTGGGAAACAAAGGCAAACATACCATGGCCTTCCGTAAGATCAGCGACATTCTGAAGCGCGACAAATACGACCTGGAAACGGGCGGTGGCCGGGACTTCATTTTTGACGCCCGCCGGCAGCTCAACGACTTTCTGTTTCTCTACCATTTTATCGATCAGGACTTCGTGGACAAACACCGGCTGTTTGTGGCCGGCAAACGGATCAACGGCCAGAAAGGGGTCTGGGAATACTACGTCAAAAGCCGCAATGCCCACCAGTACCGCCAGATGGCCCTGGACACACTTTACCACCCGCCCCACATCACCATCAACCAGGACAAAACCACGCCCGGGCGGCTCTACCTGAACCATACCTTCGAGCACAAACCCCTGGTCAAAGACTTTATCGCCAACACCATGATGGGTATCGAGTTTCTCTGGGGCGGCGAAGTGGTGCTGGAGACCAGCGAACCCGTTGCCGCCGACGCGGATGAGGAGGCCTATTCCTTTCCCCTCATGCCCATCCCCGGCATCGGGCCGCTCATGGAGGACGAGACGCAGGAAAAGGAGATTCACTGGGAACGGGTGGTCTACACGATGAAGGACCGAACCCTGACGCGAAAGACGAAATAAGCAACCCCTAAAATCATCGGATACCATGCGCCATAACATCAAACAATCGCTGGAAAACCTGAAAAACAACATGAGCCGGCAGGAGGTGGGCAGCACCCTTTGCTTTGATGAATTCGCAGGGGTCATGTCCCAGCACCCGGAACGGATCATGCGCAACATTTTTCAGCTCTTTCACGACATGGTCAAAAACTATATCGGCCCGGGCGTGGACGAATACCCGGACGACCCGGAATCCATCAACTATATTCATTACGACTGCACCCGGCTGTTCGTGGAAAACAGCGACAACCCGTTTTTTGCGGACCGGCTCCTGGCAAACCGGCTGGTGAGCCTGGCCGACGCCCTGAAACGCGGCACCCAGCAGAACAAGATTTATATCTTCCTCGGCCCGCCCGGCGCCGGCAAAAGCACGTTTCTGAACAACCTTCTCAAACGGCTGGAGGATTATACCTATCTGCCCGAAGGCCGCCGCTACGAAACGGTATGGCGTCTTGACCGGAAGCTGCTTGGCGACATCACCGGCCAGGACCCCCAGCCCGCCGTGGAACAGCTCCTGCGCATGATCGCCCCCGACGGCCAGATGGACGACCACCGGCATACCATCCATACCTCGGACGACTTCGTGGAAATCCCCTGCCCCAGCCACGACAACCCCCTGCTGATGATTCCCAAACACATGCGGCGGGCCTTTTTCAACGATCTTTTTCCGGACGGCGAATGGAAAGACCGGCTCAACAACGAAAAGGCCTACGAATGGATTTTCCGGGACATGCCCTGCACCATCTGCAGCTCGCTTTACAACGCCCTGCTGGAACGGCTGGTGGACCCCGGCAGGGTATTTGCCCAGATCTACGCCCAGCCCTATTCCTTCAACCGCCGGCTGGGTCATGGCATCAGCGTATTCATGCCGGGCGATCGGCCGCCCCGGGAGCGGGTCCTTGGCAACAAGATGCTTCAACAACGCATCAACCGGCTGTTCAACGACAGCAACCAGATCCAGTACCTCTTTTCCCGGTTCGCCAAAACCAACGACGGCGTTTACGCCCTCATGGACATCAAGTCCAACAACACCGACCGGCTCATGGAACTTCACAACATCATCAGCGAAGGCATCCACAAGGTGGAAGACCTTGAGGAAAACGTCACCTCCCTGTTTCTGGCCATCATGAACCCCGAGGACAAGCCCAACCTCAACGGCTACCAGTCCTTTACCGACCGCATCGAGTTCATCCCGGTCTCCTACGTCATGGACATCGACACCGAAGTCCAGATTTACCGCAACACCTTCGGCCGGCACATCGACCAGGCCTTTCTGCCCGGGGTCCTGGAAAACTTCGCCCGGGTCATTATTTCAACCCGCATGAACACCGAATCCGAGGCCATGCTGGAGTGGATCGGCGACCCGGAAAAATACCACCTTTACTGCGACGACAACCTCCAGCTCCTGAAAATGGCCATTTACCGGGGTGTTATCCCTTCCTGGCTCACCGAGGAAGACCGCAAGGAATTCACCGCCCGGCGGCGGCGACGCATCATCGGCGAAGCCGGAAAAGAAGGAGACAAGGGCATCTCCGGCCGGGATTCCATCAAGATATTCAACGAATTTTACTCCGGCTATGCCCGGGATGACAAGCCCATCAACATGTCCATGCTCTGCCGGTTCTTTGCCGCCTTCCAGAAAAAACAGGAAGACCGGCTCATCCCCGAAGGGCTTCTGGATTCGGTACTGCGCATGTACGACTACACCGTTCTTCAGGAGGTTAAAGAAGCCCTCTACTACTACAACGAGGCCCAGATATCCAAGGACATCAAAAACTACCTCTTTGCCGTCAACTTCGAGATGGGCACCGTGGAGGTCTGCCATTACACCGGCGACCGCCTCACCATCACCGAAGACTTCTTCCGCGGCATCGAAAACCGGCTGCTGGGCGACAACGCCCACCCGGAACAGGCCGCCCGCTTCCGGCAGGCCACCCAGAAAGAATATGCCTCCCGCACCCTCACCCAGGAAATGATGTACGACAACAAGCCCGTCACCGAAACCGGCCTTTACAAACAGCTCCTGGGCCGCTACACCCACAACCTCAAGGAAAAGGTCCTGGACCCCTTCATGAAAAACGAAAACTTTCGTCGGGCCATCAAGGACTACGATACCGAGGAATTTAAGGCCTACGACAAAAAGGTCCGCGACGACGTCACCTACATGCTCAACAACCTCGTCACCCGCTTCAACTACTCGGAAAAAGGGGCCAAGGAAGTCTGCATCTACGTCATCGACAACGACCTTGCCAACAAGTACGCCCGGGTTTCGTAGCCCTTTACCGCCTGGGCCTCTGCCAAATGCAGACAATAACAATGCAAAACCCCACTTACGGTCAAATCTGTACACCTGAAAATCATGATTTAATCTTGTCAAATCAATTGACACCCCATATAATCCCCATAGCTCAAAAAAATTTACCAACAAACAGGGGCGGGTTCAGTTCAACACGTTTTATCCATCATCCTTAAACGTTATTGAACGATACTGGCTTAATCACAACACCATAAAAACGAAAATCCCACCTCTGTTTTATCAACGGATGACGGATATAACGCTATTTGTTCGGTCGATAACAAAAGATAGGAGATTATAATGAAGGCAGAATTCACAGCAATCATAGATCCCGCACCTGAGGGCGGCTTTTGGGCTATTTGCCCGGAAGTACCTGGCGCCAATGGACAGGGTGAGACGATAGAGGAAACCAAGGTTAATTTGCGGCAGACTATTGAATTGATCTTGGAAGATCGTAAGGCTGACATTCTCCGAGGGTTGCCTGACGACACTATTCAAGATGCGGTGATGATTGGATGAAACAACGAGACTTGGAGCGAAGGTTGAGAATCGCAGGTTGCTACCTGAAACGGGAAGGGGCCTCACATTCATTTTGGATTAATCCGAAGAATGGAGCGACGGAAGCTGTCCCACGGCACATCGAGATCAAAGAACCGGGGCGCGCGGCATGACTGCCGAGCAGGTTATTCGTGCTGCCGTTGTAAAAGTCTTTTTTGGGTTTATCTATGAGGAGCTTGGCTTTCATATGGTAGACTCCATGACGCTCCGCCGATTCTGCTCTTCGGAAAAAGTCGTATCAATATTCGAACCTCACACAGACATTATTGTCAAAGACCGCCGGGATACCTTATACGGCCATAAGGTTTGTCTGGCTGGCGGAAAATCGAATCTGATTCTTGACTGTGTTATTGTTGACGGCAATCCAGCCGATACGACGCTTTCGTGCCGGTATCGAGTCTGATATTTTCTGGCTGAAACGCAGCTTCGGGTTTAACCGGTGCACTTGGAAGGGACTTGATTCATTTAAAAGCTACGTCTGGTCAACGATTGTATCGGCAAACCTGCTGACAATCGCCAGAAAACAAATGGCATAAGGAAAGCCTGGTATAAAAATTTTACGGCCCTGCAAAATGACCATTCTACCTGCCTTCCCCATTTTGCGGGGGATATCAACGGCACTGATAATGATTGTTTTAAAGCGGTCTGCCGGGGACTTCCGTAACTGTTCTGACAAAAGGAGGCATAATGACCAAACCCGTCCTTCGCACCCCGTTGTGCGATATGCTGAATATTGAATATCCGGTTATCAGCGCCGGCATGGGCCCCACCCTGATCGGAGAACCCAACGGCGCCCCGGTTGAATTGGTGGTGGCCGTTTCCGAAGCCGGCGGCCTGGGTGTTCTGGGGGGAGCTGGCTTTAACCTCGAAGAACTGCGGGCCGCTATCCGGGAAATCAAATCCCTCACGGACAAGCCTTTTGGAGTGGATCTGCTGTTGCCCAAAAATCTCCCACCTGGCGGCGGCGGGGCCGAGGAAGTGCCGTTGAGCTGCATGATACAAGCGCTCCCGCAACAATACCTCAATTGGTACAACAAAGTTAAAGAAGAGCTGGCACTGCCGGACCTCGATCTTATGGTCCGCACGGATTCGGTGACCATGCATGCCGAAGACGCCATCAAGGTCTGCATTGAGGAACGGGTGCCACTGTTCTGCGCCGGTCTCGGCAATCCCGGTTTCATGGTCAACGATGCCCACGCCGTGGGGATGAAGGTGCTGGGAGTGGTGGGCAATGCGAAGAACGCCGGGCGCGTCGCAGCCGCGGGCGCCGATTTCGTCGTCGCCCAGGGGCACGAAGGGGGCGGGCATACCGGCAGGGTCGGCACGATGGCCCTCCTGCCCCAGGCCATAGACGCCGCCGCCCCGGTACCGGTCATTGCCGCCGGTGGGATCGGTGACGGTCGTGGTCTCGCAGCTTCCCTGGCAATGGGCTGCGTGGGCGCATGGGTCGGCACCCGGTTTCTTGCTTCGCAGGAGGGCGGCGCCATGGCGATCTGCAAGCAGCGCATCCTGGAAGCATCTGATGAAGGGACCCGGGTCAGCAGGCTGTTCACCGGCAAGACATCCCGGGTGAACACCTGCAAACTGCATGACCTCTGGGATGCTTCAGGACTTGAGGCACTGCCGTTTCCGATTCAGGTGTTAATGGCATCGGCGCTTATCCGGGGGTTTATCCAGGCGGACCGGGAGGAGTATGTTTCCGGGTTTGCAGGCCAGATTTCAGGGCTGATCAAGGACATCAAACCGGCCGGGGAAATTCTACTGGAAATGGTAGAAGAGGCGGCGGATATACTGGGCAAAAAGCTCAGGGAGAACGTGCACCTCGGATAGCCTGGATATTTCATGAAGTTTAGGGAGCGATAAGGAGATGGACACTGCCACCATGCTCAAAACCCTGAAAGAGCACCAGAAACGGAAACCACCCCCGGCCCGGGCCGGCGCCCCCGGTGCCTGTCAGACCTGCTCCGGCCCCACCCCGACGTCGGCCTGCAATGCGCGGTGTGCAAGTCCATGGCCACACAGAACGGCGCAGGCCTTGACTTCTGCGCCTTTGACACGGAATTCACCAAGGAAGGCCAGATGAAGCACATGGAATGGCTGCTCGGCAAAAAAGAGGAATACAGCCGCCTTAAGGGCCGGCTGAAAAAAATCCGGGAAAAATACAAAGACGACGATTGGGGGACACCCGATGCATCCGTTTGACCATGATATCGCTTTGGAAAAAAAAGGGAACAATCGTTTTGCGTCATCGATTGCACCGAACTGGTCGGTGAACAACAATCCGAACGGCGGGTATCTTATGGCCATGATGGCCAACGCGGTCTTGCAGGAAAGTAAAAAGCCGTGGATCGCCATTTTTACCGCCAACTTCGTGACCCGGTGTACACCAGGCAAGACGGAATTAGGCGTTGAACGGGTGGGACAATCAAAAACATTTGACCGCTGGCAGGTGGGGCTGTCCCAGGATGGACAGACAAAGGTACAGGCCTTCTGTACCCTGACCGATCCCGTTAACGGGGATGCACAAAAGCGATATGAAACCACGCCGCCGAAGCTGCCGCCGCAAAACCAGTGCTTTGAATTCCCGCAACTGCCGGGTTATGCCATTTACAGCAGCATGGATGTGCGCCTGGACCCCGTGAATACGGGCTGGCTGACCAACGGTGACCTGGCTGACAGATCCGACATGCGGGGCTGGATCCGGTTCAGGGAGGACCGGCCCTTTGACATGCTGTCCGTGCTGCTGGCCGCGGACGCCTTTCCGCCCCCGGCCCTGGTCAGCCAGGGCATGGTGGCCTGGGTACCCACCATTGAAATGTCGGTGAACCTCCGGAACCTGCCGAAAAGCCAGTGGCTGAAATGCTGTTTTTCCTCCCGGTTCATCAATAACGGCATCGTGGAAGAAGACGGTCAGATCTGGGATGAAACCGATGAGCTCGTGGCCATCTCACGCCAGATCTCCCAGTTCCGGAAAACGGCATGACCAAGACCGCCAACATCCGACCCCAGAGTGGCCGGCTTTGGTTACCCCTAGAAGGGGATTATTTACAGGCTTCGTACCTGAACGTTTGAAATTCGAATTTCTAATGCCGAATACCTGCTGTAAATTTCATGCAGGTCCATTAACCGTGCCCGGAATATACCGTTCAGCTCAGCTTCTCAAGCGCATCCGTCAGCAGGCCCTTGAACCGGTCCAGTGTGCCGTCTGCCCCCTGCATGGGGATTCCCATCCAGTCGCAATAATCAAGAAACGCCTCGGGATTTTCCGCCATGTAGTTGTCCATATAACCGATGCCGTCCAGCACGATGGCCCCGCCGGTGTGCTTGGGGAAATTCTCGTTGGCCAGGCCCTTGTCCCAGCCTTTGAAAACCAGTTCCCGGAATTTTACCCAGCCGGGGGTCATCCACCAGACATTTTCATCGTCCACCAGTTCCCGGGCGATGCGGTTGCGTTCGGTCTCATCGGCGATCATGTCCATGCAGTGGGTGGCATCGATGCGCACAATATTGCCACCCTGCTCGTTAATTACCGTATCGATGCTCCGCATGGGATCGTCCATGTTGACGTAGCAGAACTTCCCGCCGTAGACCACGATGATTTTATCTTTTTTGGCTTTGGCTTTTTCGATCCTTGCCACGAGCTGTTTTTCCAGTTCCGGAACATCCTGATGAAGGCCCGGCGTAGTAAAAAAAACGGCATCGGTGTCAAGAAATCCCTCTTCCTGAAGATGATTGAGTTCAAGGCGCATGGTTCCGCAGGAAACGATCGCCGTATCGGCAAATGATCGAAAAGGCATTGGTCCTCCTTTACAGACTTATAACAGAAGCTTCGCTCGCCAGCCGGATCAGTTCGGTGGCCGGTGCCATTCGGGCGCCCTCGATCAATTCCTCAGCGGATATGCGCCGGGCCTCGGCACAGGGGGTACATACGAGGATGGGCACATCATGGGCCTGCAGATAGGCGATCAGGTCATCAGCGATGTCCCCGGTCGCAGCCCGCAGATGCAGGGCCAAACCTTCTTTTGCGATATATACCGCTTCATCCAGAAGGAAAACGGTAACGTTCTTTCCTTCCTTGTGGGCCACCGTAGCCAGATGCACCGCTCGCGTCGCCCGGTTCGGGTTATTGGTGCCGCATGCCAGGGTTACCACGATGTTGTCCGTCACTTTGTCTCTCCTTTTCATTTTCAATGGATTGCTTGTTATCATATCCCGCCCAAAATCCACCACCGGCAAGGGCCGGAAAAATTATACCACCTTTTCGATCATGTTTGACAGGGTTTCCTGGGACTGAAGCCCCACAAACCGCTCAACCTCACTGCCGTCCTTGAAAAGCACCAGCGTGGGAATGCTCTGAATTTTGTACGCCGTTGCAGATTCCCTGTTCTCATCCACATCCGTTTCGGCGATAACGGCCTTGCCGACAAACTCATCCGCCAGCCTCTGGATGATCGGCCCCTGGGCACGGCAGGGTGCACACCAAGAAGCATTAAAATCTACAAGTGTCACACCGTTATTGATGGCGTTATCAAGCTCTGATTTGCTTGCCAATTTTTTGATGGACATTGTTCTCACCTCGCTTCTATTATTGGATCAACGGCATCCGGGGCCACCGGTTTTTATGATGATTTTCAATAAATGTGCCAATTAAAAAGTCTGGACCGTCGATCCGGGATTTGGTTTACCCCTGAACATGGGGTTTATCCACCATTCATCCACATCGAAATCGAACGCCATGGAGAAATTAAATTGTCCCCAAAAATAACTTGACGGCGCTCAGAAGAAAGGGCAGGATGTTAATGGTAACGTTACCATTAACGCTACAGTTAACGCAGTGAACGCAACAACAATCTTTCAAAAACGAGGAACAATGCAGCACAACTACAAAGATGCCATCACCCCTGAATTTGCCGTGACCATTCTGGATGCCATGGCAGACGGGGTGTTCACCCTTGACAGGGACGGACGGATAACATCGTGGAATCCTGCCATGCAGCGGATTACCGGCTATTCGGCCATGGAAGCCATGGGAAAAAGCTGCGCCATTCTGGAATTTAACAATTGCTTCGGCAAGCAATGCCCCGCCGGCTTTAAGGAATGCGGAATATTCGACATCGGGGCTGTTGAATCCAAGGAATGCCTGATCCGTCACAAAAACGGCGATGATGTGCCGGTGATGAAAAATGCCCGCGTTGTAAGGGATGACAATGGGAATGGAATCGGCGTGGTGGAAACGATCACCGATCTTACGGAACTGGAATCCATCAAGAAACGTCTTGCCGATGCAGACCGGCGGCTGGGCGAAAAACTCAGCATCGAAAACATCGTAGGTGAAAGCAAAATCATGCAGCGGGTCTTCCAATCCATAACCGCTGCGGCGGCCAGTGATGCCACAGTATTGATCCACGGTGAAAGCGGCACCGGCAAAGAACTGGTGGCAAACGCCATTCACCAGAACAGCAGTCGGTCGGAGAATCCGCTGGTAACGGTAAATTGCAGTGCCCTTTCCGAGTCATTGCTGGAGAGCGAGCTTTTCGGCCATGCAAAAGGCGCGTTCACAGGCGCCATCCGGGACCGAAAGGGCCGGTTTGAAGAGGCCGACAGAGGGACTGTTTTTCTGGACGAAATCGGGGATATCGCTCCGTTTATTCAGCTTAAACTGCTACGAGTCCTTCAGGAGAAAACATTCGAGCGGGTCGGCGAAACCCGGGAACGGCGCACCAACCTGCGGATCATTACCGCCACCAACAAAAACCTCCTGGCCCTGGTCAATGACGGACACTTCCGTGAAGACCTCTACTACCGGCTCAAGGTGTTTCCTATCCATGTCCCGCCGTTGCGCAACCGGCGGGAAGACATTCCCCTTCTTGTGGACTGCTTTATCCATATCGAAAACCGTAAAACCGGAAAGGCCGCCCAGGGCATAAGTGCGGAAGCCCTGCGGCTGATGATGGATTACCACTGGCCCGGCAATGTGCGGGAACTTGAAAACGCCATCGAGCATTCGTTTGTGCTCTGCAAGACCGGCGGTATGATCGATGTCTTTGACCTGCCCGTGGAAATCCGAAAGGCGGAGTATCACACCGAGGTTTCCGTGCAGCATCGGCCGGCACATGGCGTCCGCGGACAGGCCGGCCAGACCGCCCTTACAAAAGCCGATCTGCTCGGTATTCTGGAAGCATGCCATTGGAACAAGGCGGAAGTGGCACGGCAGGCCGGCATCAGCCGCACAGCGATATGGAAATATATGAAAAAATGGGATATCCCGCTGAAACAGCCGGCGGCAACAGCCCTGCCCCAACCACCCGCAAATGTATGATACCGGGCCGGGCAAGGGGAAAAAGCCAAAGTCGGCACGGCTCTTGCTTTGATATTAAATGAGGGTAATGCCAGGCATCATTTACCTCCATTGACCATGCCACCCTCTGATGACCGATCAGCCCGCGGGTTACAGCCCCCGCGGGCTGATCCTTTTTTATGGTTGATGAACTCGTAAAAAAATCACCTTGGGACAGCAAACTCAACAACCACCCCGGCCTTTGTGGCGGGATGGGTTGAAACAAACGGCTGAAAGCCGGGATACGGGTCTACAGACCCGTTAATGCTCCGTCTTGAAGTTACCATCTTTCTCAAGTTCAAAATGGTACTCAATATTAAATTCGAAACACGAAGGCACATGGTTCTTGAACTCACCCTTCGTGAGCTTCGTGGTTCATTTGAGCTGATATATTTATTACCACGAAGAGCACGAAGATAGATGCATCGCAACGCATCTATTGGATTTTTTACGAAGCCGTCTTTTTTGAAAAGAAAATACTCCATAGCAAAAGCGCATAGCAGGCGATGCACAACACCGCCGCGCCACGGTAGTAAACCCCCAGGGGCGCCATCACCATAACCGTTATCCAGTGAAAACCGATCAACCGGCCGGCATGCAGCCGAATGGGAAAATCGTTATACCTGCAGATCACGGCAAGTCCGCAGAGGTTCCAGCCATACAGGGACGCAAAGGAATGAACTTTCAGGAGCCAGTGATATTTTTCCGGGGTATAGCTGCCGGTGATTTCGGCAAAAATATAGGCGATACCGGTAACCGCCGTGACCAGGAGAAACCACATGCCAGAAGTGAGAAAATGCTTCTGCTGAATGTTCTCCCCTCTCTGCCGGTAGAGAAAAAAGATGAGCACCACCGCGGCAAAAAGCACGGCGGTTACCCCCACCTGGCTGGGAAGCTGCTCGAAAATAATAAGCACAAAAAAGATGATCACCCCCAGGTTCACCGCCCAGAAACTGATTTCCTTCAACACCCGGATGGTCATTCCTTCGTCATGATTGATAAAAGAGAAGATCAGCGACATGGTGATCAGGGACACAGGAAATGAAAACCCCAGAAAAAAAACATCCAGTTGAAGCTTGGGCATATGCACCAAATGGATGTACTTGTTGTTGAGGATTACCGCGGCGGCGATGATCAGGCCCAGGGAGAGGCAAAGCAGGGATGCCTGGTGAAACTTGCGGCTGATGGGTTCGCCGGATCTGAAAAACCCGAAGGGAAACAGTGAAAATACCTGAATCCGGTAGGACTCTACAATAGCCGAGAGGACGAGGGAAAGCGCAATGGCGATCATGTAAAACTTGAAAAACGCCACAACGGCATAAGCTACCGCCAGGCAGAGAAACAGCGCGGCCCGGGGCGAAAGTGTTTTGCGGCCCTCGGTAAAGTAAAGAATTATCGTGCCGCCGCAACAGAGGTTGAACAGAAACACGTGCAGCCGTTCAAACCGGTATTGCCCGGCATCGCCAAACAGGTGCAGAAAGCCGAAAAACAGCGCAATCAGCATCAGCACAAAAAAAAGGGCGCGAAGTCGTATGCTCATCAAACGCCTTTCTGAATCCTGTAAACGGTTTTTATTGTGTCGTTCTGCCCAGAAGATGCGCCAGCGCGTTTTTCAATTCCGGATATTTAAAGGCATAGCCGGTTCGCTGTAATTTTTCCGGCACCACCCGGGTACTGGACAAAACGGCTTCCCGGCCCATTTCCCCGAATGCCGCTTTGACGGCAATGGACGGTACGGGCAGCACCGCGGGCCGCCTCAGGGCCTGGGCCAGTGACCGGGATAAATGCCGGTTTTTCAACGGTTCGGGGGCCACCAGATTCACCGGCCCCTCAATCTCCGGATTCATCAGCAGGTGATAAATCGCTCCGATGGCATCATCCAGGACGATCCAGCTAACGTACTGCCGGCCGGAACCGATGGGGCCACCCAGACCGGCCCGGAACAGCGGCAACAACCGTTGGAGCGCGCCGCCGGCCGGCGTCATAACAACACCGATGCGCATCAGCACCGTCCGAATACCATGCGCTTTGGCGGCGCTGGCAGCCGCCTCCCAGTTTTCACAGACAGAGGCAAGAAACCCCTCTCCGGGCACATCCGATTCGGTCATCACCATATTGCCCCGGTGGCCGTAAATCCCTATCGCGGACGCCGAAAGAAAAGCCGCAGGCTTATCCTTCAACCCGGCCAGGGCCTCCACCAGCAGAGCCGTTCCCGACGTCCGGCTTTCCATGATGACACGTTTCTTGCGGGCCGTCCACCGGCCCTCCCCTACGTTCTCGCCGGCAAGATGAATAACCGCATCAATTTTTTGGGCTTCCAGGGCATTCCGGTCGATAGCCCCCCTCGCCGGGTCCCAGAAAATCTCGTTATCTGCCGCCGGCTCCCGGCGTACCAGTTTGCAGACATGATGACCGCCGGTGGTGAGAAAGGGCACCAGGGCCGAGCCGATCACCCCGCCGGCGCCGGATATCAGCACCGTTTTTCGCGGTTTTCCCTGATGCGCCCGGTGCATTTGAATGTCCGTCGCCGTGACCCGGTGCCGATAAGCGAAGATGCGCTCTAGCTGGCGCCGGACCAAGCCGGCCAGAAACGGATGGGTGATGAATGAAAATGGAAGCCGGAAGGTGATGCGGTCTTCGATCCGGCAGCGATTTCCGTCGGCGGGATGGAAAAGATGGGCATGTTGCCAAAGGGCAAAAGGGCCGCTCACCTGTTCGTCCACGAAACGATTGTTTTTCTCATAGACCGTATGCCGGGCCCGCCACACATAGGAAAAGGGACCTGACTTCATCTTCAGATCCACTTCGGCGCCCTCCCGAATACCGCCGGTCCGGCGGAGAACCGTCAACGGGTCCCAGGGCGGGCTCAAGCGTTCGATGGCCCCCTGCCGGGCATGCCAGGCAAAGACCATTGCCACATCGGCATCAATAGTGGTGCTCCTGCTGAAAAATGCTTTGGTCATGGACCGACGTCCTCGCCGCACACCTGCACCAGCCAGTGGTCTTTAAATTCCGTTCTTACGGTTTCTATGGCAGTGGCCAGATCAACATCAATATCCCGGTTGTCGATATCGGTCACCAAACCATAAAGGGTTTCAAAAAAAACGCGGTCCGCCTGATCCATGAAATGCATGCGGCTGTTGGCAAAGGCCCTTAGCTTATCGATTTCCTGGCAACCCACCCGGGATTTGATAACCGGCATCCGCTGATCACGGATCAAAAGACAGGAGCATACCTCCGACGATTGACAAATCAGGGCATTAAAATTTTTGAGACGGTTGGTAAAGGCGGTCCCGCTCTCATGAAGAAACCCGACCACATGAACGCCGGTGCCGTTTTTAATCATCACGTAATCGGGAAGCTTTAGCTTCCGGGATTTCAGGCGAACAAAATCCATGCCTGCACCCGCCCGTTTAAATGCGTCCATGATACCCCGTACCTTGCCCACGTCATCGCTGCCGCTGATAATGGCATCTTTTTTGTACAACCGGCGGTTGGCTTCCTGCTGCTGCCGGAAATAGCGGATGACGGACCGCCGGGTATTGGCTTCGCCAAGGGTGGGGGTTTTGATGTTCAGGTACTGCTTCAGGGCATCTACATCGTTGCGCAGGGCGGCCAGCTCCCGGTGAACATCATCCGCCATGTCGTCGGCGTCAGATGCATCGGGCAGAGGGATTCCGTCAGTTTTATGGCGAAAATAATCCGAGGCCGTGTTCAGCACCCCCCGGATGGATGGCCGGGAAAGAATATACTCAAGTTCAGGGGCGGAAAAAAAGGAATCTACATCCAGATTGCAGGCCGCTGCCTTGAAATCGAGCAGGGCCTTAAGCGTGTCGGCGGACGGATGCGCCAGCACGATTTTATGCTGGGCCATTCGTTCAATGGTGGCCTCATCAAAAAACGCCTTCAGATTCCGCCATCGGTCCGGAAACAGGTTGAAAATAAAAAGGCTGTTGGGGACCTGGGTGGTCAGCTCCTTTATGCACTCCCCGAACCGCCGCAGGAGCGGTTCACTGTACTTCAATCCCTCCAGCTGATCAAAAATGATAATCAGCGGCTCGTCTTCAATGGAAAGCCGGCCCATGACCGATATTGCCTCCAAAGAAAAATCCTCTTTGTCCGCCACGCTTTGCCAGCTGCTCAACCCGATGGCGTCCAGCTCATGCCGTTCGAGCTCGCTGCCGGCCAGCCATTTCCTGACCAGCCAGCGCTTTTCCGGCGCCGCATACATGCAGAACTTTATCAGGCCCTTGACAATCTGCAAGGCGACACCGCCGAACCCATAATTGTCGCTCCACCACGCCAGGGTTTTCCGCTCAATATATTTCCAGTTCCGCTGCTTGGTCTCGCTGTTCGCCGCGCCGATCTTCTTGAAAATATTTAAATGATCCGCCTGGAGGATATTCATGATCGCATCATCGTTGCGGGTAAGCTTCGGCTTTGCCCTGATTGCATTGATGATAATGGTGGAAAAACTCTTTGCCAGCAGGTATTCAATCTGCTGATAGCCGGTGCCGGGCACCTCTTCGACCAGGGACTCCAGCATCCGGCTGTAAATGTGATGCATCACCGCATCCGGGTTGTTGGGCTGGCGGATGAAAAACAGCCGGTTGGCGGGCATGGTGGTCCGGGCCAGACGCATCATGAGATGGGTTTTGCCCGTACCGGCATGACCGGTTACCACCGCACACCGGCTCTGGTGATTGGCATCCGACTTGATGTCGCCCAAAATGGCCCGCAACCGTTCGAACTCATCCCCGTAGACGGCCGTAAAATCCTCATGGTGCTGAAACGGGGAATCCACGCGGCTGGTGCCGAATGGATTGCCATGCCTGGATTCCGCTGCCATATGCCGGTCCTTGAACCCTTACTGCTATCGCCGCCCCCGCTTGGAAGCCTTGAGAGGATTGATCTTTTCCTTTGCCCCCACAGATTCATCGACCACGTGAGTGGCCAGGTTGCAGCGGCCGTGCTTCCACTTGGCGGCAGGGTCCGGCGCGGCTGTGCAATACCAGCCGGCCGGGTATTCAGCAACCCGGCTGCAGCCGTCACATGCCTCAACCACGGGTTTACACACCCCGCCTTCAAAAGAACAACCGCTGTCAGCCATAAAGGGGCATTCCACATTTTCTTTTACTGTCGTACACTTCAGCATTGAACGTCACCTCCTGAACAAAAATATTTCACGGCAGCGGTCCGGTGACACCGGACCGCTATCTTGATTTATTGACGAAGCCGTTTGATTTCAAAATCTTTTTATTATATACACAATTATCTGGTAAAGTAAAGAGGGGTTCCATTGAATTAGAAAATAAATAATCCCCGGCCAGAAAATTTTTGAATCTTGCTTTTGTTATTGGTATAGTAAACATAATTTACATATTGCTATTCTGTTAGCAAACAAAAACACTATTAACTCAACTTACCCGGGGGGGACACACATGCGAATTGTAACACGGGCGGATTTTGACAGTATTGTTTGCGCGGTGCTGCTCTATGATGCGCTGGACATTTCAAAGGGCATAAAGTGGGTGGAACCCAACGAGATGCAGAAACGGACGGTGACCATCAACAGGGATGACATCATCGCCAATCTGCCGTTTCATGAAAACTGCCGCATGTGGTTTGACCATCACTATTCCAACCGTGTGGATGTTCCCTTTGAAGGGTTGTACCGGGTTGCCCCATCTGCCGCCGGCCTGATTTATGAATACTACAGGGAGCGGTTTTCCCGGGATTTTTCGGAACTGGCGGCCCATGCGGACAAGATTGACGCGGCCGACCTTTCGATGGAAGAGGTGCTGCATCCCGAGCACCACCCCTATATTCTCCTGTCCATGACCATCACGAGCCACGACCGGCAGGAAGAGGCATACTGGAACCTCCTGGTGGACCTGTTGGGCCGCCGGCCGGTGGAGGGGGTCCTTGAAAATGACCAGGTAAAGGAGCACTGCCGGCAGACCATCGCGGCCAACAAGCAGTATGAAACCCATCTGAAGAACCATACAACGGTTAACGGCATCGTCTCCATAACCGATTTCCGGGCATTTGACGATGCACCCGCCGGTAACCGGTTTCTGGTCTACTCGCTTTTTCCGGCTACCGTGGTCAATGTCAAAATCCGCCACGACGCCCATGACAGGAGCAGGATGCTGGTGAGTGTCGGCCACAGTATTTTCAACAGGGGCTGCAATGTCAATGTGGGGGCCCTGCTTTCCAAATTTGAAGGCGGCGGTCACCGCGGGGCCGGGGCGTGCAGCTTCTCCGCGGACAAGGCGGATGATTACCTGCCGAAAATTATCGATACGCTGGTGAAGAACGAACCCAACGATTGATGGCTTCGTAAAAAGTCCAATTTCTTTGTTGCGCTGCATCTCTCGTCATGTCACGTACGGTGTAGGGGCGAACCTTGTGTTCGCCCGATCAGAGGGCGAACACAAGGTTC
>JAXHVL010000034.1:0-6649 GCA_034189225.1 Thermodesulfobacteriota bacterium | reverse complement strand
GAACGCAGATATTGGACTTTTTACGAAGCCGTCAAAGAAAAGTATGCAAAAGAAAGGGCGCCCCGCAGCTTGGCCTTCGGCTTCCCTCGCAGGAACGGTTTTTTCGGCGCGGGCAGAAACTTGCCTGTTCTTTTGTGCAGATGCACTAAACCTCGTCTGCTCAAACAGTCTGCCCGCGTCTTCCGAAAAAACCGTCCCTGCTCGGCTGCGCTGCAAGGGGCTGGGCACGTGTTGCTGTTCAGTTGTTTCGCCAGACTGAAAAACTTGGCAATAAACTGAAAAATTGAATAAAATAGATATGTTTACAGTAAATTGGCAGATTAAGTTCCTTGGAAGCGGACACCCCCAATGCGAACTACCATAACTAGTGTCCGTCCAGAAATTAGATATTTTGGTCGAGTTCAAGGAAGGCGAAAATTTTAACCGGAGGAATACTTTGTGTATTTTGAGGATTAAAATTTGAGCCTGACGCAGAAATCGGGCAAAATAGCAATTTATGGATGGACACTAACTAAATTAAAGGAGATATTATGACCTAGGACATCTACCGGCAGGTACAGCAGCAGCTTGATATGTATTCCATGGGATTTCCGGCCACGGCCTCCGGCATTGAGATCAGGATTCTCAAGTACCTGTTTTCCGATGCCGACGGCGCCATGTTCGTGAACATGAGCCATAACCTGGAAGCCCCGGCGGCGGTGGCCGAACGTCTGGGGCAGCCAGAGGAGACGGTGGCGGACCGGCTGGATGATGCCGAGATTGCCCCCCGTGTCAATGCGGACCGGTGCATTGGTTGCGGGCTGTGCGTGAGCATCTGTCCCACCGAAGCCGTTGAGCTGACCCCCAAGCCGGAGCAGGACAGGGCAGAATCGCCCCCCACCATGGTGGACCAGATGATGAAAATGGCCCCAGGCGGGGCTACTTTAACGCACTGCATCCGGCAGGAAGCGGCCGGTTTCAAGGAAGGCCAGGGTGTGGCCGATGGCCAGGCGGTTGCGCATGATAAAGGGATGGGTGGCGTGGATCACCCGGAAGTCGGCCATGCCCGGCAGCCGGGCGCTTTTCACCGAAACTTTTCCGTCGTTGGGGCCGGCGATGAGCCGGGACAAAAGAAGATTCACGGACCGGTCTCCCGTGATGACGCCGATCTGCCGGTTTACGGGGCCGAGCTTGTGGGTTATCCCAGAAGAATCGGTCCCGAGCTGCTGACCGGCCGGGCCGTTGAACCAGCAGAACAGGGGATTGGCCTTCAGGCGGTCCACCACCTCGCTGCCGTGGTTGGGCGGGCTGAGCATGACGATGCGGCCGGGTTCGGCGATGATGTTCCGGCCCAGGTAGCAGCGCACCAGAATGCCGCCCATGGAATGAGTGACGAAATGGATGGTGCGGGCGCCGTTTTGCCGGCATGCCGCCAGGGCCTCCGGAAGGACGGTGGCGGCAAGGGTGTGAATATCCTTTTTCGTGGAAGGGTATCCCATGTTCACCACCCCGTAGCCATGGCCGGTCAGGTGGCGGGCCATGGGCTTCATGGATGCAGATCCCCGGGCCAGGCCATGGAGGAGCACCACATATTCCCCGGCCCGGCGATCCGTTGGCGGTTTGATCGGCGGTTTCATAGGGGCGGTGCTTTTATCCTCAAAGCAGCACATCATCTCACGTCCTTTCACGTATCCCATGGTTTTCCTGCGGTGTCCACGTGATATATCGCTCAGGATCACTGGCGCGAAGAATGAGCATCCAGTGCATCCGTTTATTGGGTTTTTCTTTCTTCGGAATCGAAATCGCTATCGGGATCGGAATCGACGCTGCAGGCCGATTGATCCTCTCGAACTTGGTAGCCTCTTCCGCCGAGACGGCTGAGCATCGCGGCCATCCGGTCGAGTTCATTCAGTTTCTCGTCTCCAAGCGCCATATCTCTTCGATCCCGATAGCGATCCCGATTTCGGTCCCGATTTCGATTATCCCAACAATACGCCCACGAATTTTCACGAATCCGCACGAATGGTCAGTTGCAGACATCATGATGATCAACGTCTGCCCCGTCGGGGACAGTTCTCACCTGTCCGGATCCGGGGCGGCTGCTTTTTACCGGTTGATGACGGCATCGGGCTGGCGCAGGTAAACGGGGGTGATGGTTCCGGCCGTCGATGCAGTACCGTTTTTTAGCTGCTGCATGCCAAGATGCGCGACAATGGCCGGATTGATGATATGCTGAAAGCGCATTGCCGGCACCGCATTTTCCCCGGCGGTTTCGCGGATCAGGTCCCGGTATGCTTCGACCCCGCTTCCCACCACAATATGCGGGGTTTTCAGGCCCTGCAGTGCTTCGGCCGGCGGCAAGGCCTGTTCTTCGGTGATTCTGGCCAGGGTGTTGCCGTCGTTTTGATACCGGCAGGTATAGACTTCGCTTTTTCTGGCATCCATGAGAACGCAGACGGGCATGGCGGTGAAAACGAACGGCCAGGCCAGAGCATCCAGGCTGGATATTCCGGCCACGGGTTTGTCTGCCACTGCGGCAAGCCCCTTGACGGTACTGATGCCTATCCGCAGGCCGGTGAAGCTTCCCGGCCCCTTTGTGACGGCAAAGCCGTTCAGCCCGTCAAGTGTGAGGCCGGTTGTTTTCAGGGCCGCATCGATCATGGGCATCAGCCGCCGGGAATGGGTTTGCCGGCTGATATGCGCCGACTGAAAGAGAATCTGATCGTCCGCTGCCAGGGCGAGTCCACAACTGAAGGTCGCGGTATCAACGGCCAGTATCTTCATTTGCCGGAAGGTTTCCCCGCCGGGGTTTTCCCTGTTTTACGGCCGGCCGTCCCGGCTTTTTTGCCGGCGGCTTTCTTCGGGGCTTTTTTCTTTTTTACCGGGAGTTCCAGTGCAAGAGGAATGACCTTGTCCATGGAGTCGGTAAAGACAAAGCTGACCTTGCGCTTGATATGAGCCGGTATTTCCGATATCTCCTTTCGGTTTTTTTCGGGCACGATAATAGTTTTCACGCCGGCCCGCAACGCGCCCAGCGTTTTTTCCTTTAATCCGCCCACTGGCAGCACCCGGCCCCGCAGGGTGACTTCGCCGGTCATGGCCACGTCGTTGCGGATGGGGGTTGCGGTGAGGGCCGATATCAGGGCCGTGGCCATGGCAACGCCTGCCGACGGTCCGTCCTTGGGAATGGCGCCCGCGGGAACGTGAATATGAATGTCGGTGTTTTCAAAGATTTCCTCCTTGAGCCCGAAATCATCGAGGTGGGCCTTGGCATAACTCATGGCGGCCCGGGCCGATTCCTGCATGACTTCGCCCAGCTGCCCGGTCAGAATCAATTCGCCCTTGCCGGCAAACAGGGACGCCTCCACATACATGGCCTCCCCGCCGCTCTGGGTCCAGGCAAGGCCTGTGGCAAGACCGGGCTGGCTTTCCTCCTGATCAAGCTCGGGGATGAACTTTGGAATCCCCAGGTATTTATGCAGGTTGGCGTTGGTGATGGTGTATTTTTTCTTATTGCCTTCGGCAAACTGCCGGGCCACTTTTCTGCAGATGGTGCCCAGTTCCCGCTCCAGGTTCCGGAGTCCGGCTTCGGCGGTATACTGGTTGATAATCGTGGACATGGCCTGCCGGCTGAATGAAATATCATCTTTGGTCAGGCCGTTTTCCTCTATCTGCCGGGGGATCAGATAGTCCCTGGCGATAATGATTTTTTCATCTTCGCTGTAGCCTGGAATGTTGATGATCTCCATCCGGTCGTAAAGGGCCGAGGGGATGGTGTCCGGCTGATTGGCCGTCAGAATGAACAGCACCTTGGACAGATCAAAGGAAAGGTTCAGGTAGTGGTCGCTGAAGGCCATGTTCTGTTCCGGGTCCAGGGCTTCCAGAAGGCCGGCAGACGGATCTCCGCGAAAATCGGCCCCCAGCTTGTCGATTTCGTCCATCACAAAAACGGGGTTTTTGGTGCCGCATTGTTTCAGCCCCTGGATAATCCGACCGGGCATGGCCCCGATGTAGGTACGGCGGTGTCCCCGGATTTCGGCTTCATCACGGACGCCGCCGAGGGAGATCCGGATGAATTTCCGGTCCATGGCCCGGGAGATGGATTTGCCAAGGGAGGTTTTGCCCACTCCCGGTGCCCCCACAAAACAGAGGATCGGGCCTTTCATGTTTGGGTTGAGTTTTCTGACGCTCAGGTATTCCAGAATCCGGTCCTTGACCTTTTCCAGTCCGTAATGGTCTTCGTCCAGCACGGCCTGGGCCTTCTTGATGTCCAGCTTGTCCTTGGAGAACTTATTCCAGGGCATTTCCACCAGCCAGTCAAGGTAGGTCCGGACAATGGCCGCTTCGGAGGAGTCCGGGTGCATCTGCCCCAGGCGTTTGAGCTGTTTGTCCGCCTCCTTTTTGGCCTCCTTGGGCATCTTGGCCTTCTTGATTTTAGTGGTATACTCGTTAAGTTCCTCGGTGCGTTCATCGGTTTCGCCGAGTTCCTTGTGGATGGCCCGCATCTGTTCCCGAAGATAGTAGTCCCGTTGTGATTTGGAAATTTCGTCTTTCACGTTTGAATGGATTTTCGCCTGGACCGTCGAAAGATCAATTTCCCGGGAAAGAATCTCGTTGGCTTTTTCAAGCCGTTCCACCGGATTGGTCAATTCCAGGAGTGTCTGGGCCTCTTCGGTTTTCAGTTTGAGATTGGAGGCGATGAGGTCGGCCAGTTTGCCCGGATCTTCCAGGTTTTCCAGGATCGTCTCCACTTCAAGGGACATCTCGCCGCGAAGGGTGAGTATCTTCTCGCACTGCTCCCGCACATTGCGCATCAGCGCTTCGGTTTCAATGGTTACGTCCGCCTCGGTTGGCGGGTCTTCAATTACTTCAATTTTAACCCGATATCCCGGCGTGGTTTTGGTATATTCCACGATTTTTGCCTTGGCGATGCCCTGGACAAGGGTTTTCAGGTGGCCGTCCGGCAGTTTGAGCATCCGAAGGATTTTCCCCACTGTACCCACCGTGTGGATTTCTTCCGGCGCCGGTGATTCATCAGCGGGGTTTTTCTGTGTGGCCAGCAGCAGAAATTTATTGTCCGTGTTTCCCATTGCCTCTTCTACCGCCAGGACGGATTTGTCCCGTCCGATAAATAACGGCAGGACCATATCGGTGAATATCACCACATCCCGTACCGGCAGGAGCGGAAGATCCTCGGGAATATCCGGTTCATCATCCTGTTCTTCGATTATGCTTATCAGGTCGTCCCTGTCTGTTTCACCCATTGCAAATCCTTAGTTTGTGCCCATCCATAAATTGCTATTTTGCCCGATTTCTGCGTCAGGCTCAAATTTTAATCCTCAAAATACGCAAAGTATTCCTCCGGTTAAAATTTTCGCCTTCCTTGAACTCGACCAAAATATCTAATTTCTGGACGGACACTAGTTTTGAAATATTGTCGGCTGATAGATATCGAGAATATTATAATTCATTTTTTTGTTTTTACAATGATGTTGTTGATTTTTTAATGTAAACAGCGTATTATTAAACGATATGGACAGCTTCTGTCTGCAGCAGATTTCCAGGACACTCAAATCGAAATCGGAATCGATGCGTTATATACAATTTCGATTTCGATTTCGATTTCGATTTCGATTTCGATAGCGATTTCGATTTCGGGGCCATCGCAAATGTCCCTTTATGCATAAACGCAGTGTCCGGGTCGAAAGCTTTTTACGAATCTGTCAACATTAACGTAGAACTGGGAATTTATATGCTCCCCATGGCCCTTGTCAAATTATTTGTTTTTATTTTCGGCGCCTGTATCGGCAGTTTTTTAAATGTCTGCATATACCGGCTGCCGCTTTCAAAATCGATCGCGACACCGCCATCCGCTTGCCCCCATTGCGGATACCGTATCCGGTTTTACGACAATATTCCCGTGATCAGTTATCTTCTGCTGGGGGGACGCTGTCGAAAATGCGGGACGCGAATTTCTGCGCGCTATCTGATCGTGGAGGTGCTTGCCGGTCTTGCCGCATTGGCGGTATTCCTGAAAGCCGGCCCCTCCCTTACAGGGCTTGTGTTGTTTGTGTTTATCGCCGCCCTGATCGTGGTGATATTTATCGATATCGATCATCAGATCATTCCGGATGTCATTACGCTGCCCGGTATTGTTTTGTGTTTTCTGGCGGCCGTATTCATACTGGACCTCGGCGTCCTGCCATCGCTGATCGGGTTGGCCGCGGGCGGTGGCAGCCTTTTACTGGTGGCACTGGTTTACAAGGCCCTTACCGGAGTGGACGGAATGGGGGGCGGTGACATCAAGCTGCTTGCCATGATCGGTGCATTGAGCGGATGGCAGGGGGTCTTTTTTACCATTCTTTCCGGCTCGGCGGCCGGCACCCTCGTGGGCGGCGCACTGATGATATTTCAAAAGAAAGACATGAAGTTCGCCGTTCCCTTCGGCCCGTTCCTGTCGCTCGGTGCCATCGGATATCAGTTTTTCGGCAATGAGATTATTCATTGGTATTTCCGGACACTGGGGTATTAGCAGATGACGGATGTGTGGTTAATGGGCGTTTGAGAATGTTGAATTTTTAATGGGTGTCCGTCCAGAAATTAGATATTTTGGTCGAGTTCAAGGAAGGCTAAGGGACTAAGTTAAAATAACATGTACAAATATTACCCA
>JAXHVL010000033.1:0-19171 GCA_034189225.1 Thermodesulfobacteriota bacterium | reverse complement strand
TTGTGTTCGCCCTCTGGTCGGGCGAACACAAGGTTCGCCCCTATAGATCATTCCTCGAGAGTAAGATAGACACGCCGCATCTTGAACTTTTTACTTTGCCGTCTGCAAGCGACTTTTTACGAGTACATCTTCTTTGGGCGAGCAAAGAAAAGTATAAATAAAGAGCTTCTCCGCATATCCTTGCCTTCCCATGCAAAAGCATGTGAACGGTGGAAATTGGGCTCTCGCAAAGGCGCAAAGCTCGCAAAGAATGAAAAGAGCAGCCTTGGCGATCTTGGCGGCTTGGCGAGAAAAAATTTGTACGAATCAACCTGATTCCCACGCTCCTGGGGGATGTTATAATTCTATTCCGATTTCGATAGCGATTTCGATTTGAGCTAAACCCCTTTCGGTATGAAGCCGCCACTAATTCCATTTTGACCTTTTTCTTTGACTCCCCTGCCCGAATGCGGTATAATAAAAAAAATTAAAACTAATCGTTTTCCTCTGTACCTTTTCCACAGAACATAGGCGCTGTTATCGCGCCGCCTGGTTGATGACACCCCAATAGCTTGTAACGGCCTCAGTGCGGTCAACGAGTAATCCGGAGGTAAACCGCTTTTTGCAAAGCCTTCAAAAATGCCAGACCGGCCCGGTCCATGGGACGGTATAACCAAGTCTACGCCGGCGCTCCCTGACGGCCGACCGGCACGGAACTTCCCAATGGAGCAGTTACAAGAACAGATCCTGACCCTGGCATCAGTGGTGGATGATCTTTCCCATGATGACATTCCCGCCCTTGGCACAATATTATCCCAAATTGAAGCCATCGAGGCCCAATTGCCTGCTGACGCGCAGACATATCTGTCACCGCCGATTCAGGCTGGAAAGCATCATGCGGAACAGCTGATTCTGGAAAACACCGAAGACACCGCTCCCCTTTCCGAAGCAGTGGCCGCCATACAAAACATTGCCGAGGCCCTGGCAGAAGGCCGGACCCCGTCTGAATGCTACACGGCCGAGCGCCGGCCGGAAGAAAACCAAAACCAGGCGGTGACCTCGTCGGACGCAGGCGGCGCGCCACTGCCCGATGAAACCGGTGCACTGCTCGGGGAAGAGGATTATGAGATCGTTGAAAGCTTTGTCTCCGAAGCCATGGATAATCTGGACTCCATAGAGGCCAACCTGGTGGAACTGGAGGAGCATCCGGATGAGAAATCCGTGATTGATGCCATATTCCGTCCCTTTCATACCATTAAGGGCGTGGCCGGTTTTATTGATCTTCAGAAAATCAGCAAGCTCGCCCACAGCACGGAAAATCTGCTCGACCAGGCGCGGATGGGGGTCCTTTCCATTGATGCGTCGGCTACCAACCTGGTCCTGGAATCCGTTGACCTGCTGAAGCTGCTGATTCAGCGGGTGGATGAAGGGCTGGCAGAAAAAAGACGGCCCATTGATGACGATATCGACATCGCCTTTCTGGTGGAAAAAATCGATGACCGGGTATCCGCGGCCCAGATGATAACCGAATCCCGTCTCGGCAACGTGCTGATCGAACAGGGAGCCATCACCGAGGAATGCCTATACCAGGGGTTGATGCGGCAGCAGGCAACACCCGGAAAAAAACTGGGCGAAATCCTTGTGGAGGATGAATACGCGAACATCCAGCAGATTTCATCGGCCCTGGATGAGCAGAAAAAAATAAGAAATACAGCCCGAAAATCCAACATCAAGGTGGACACGGAAAAACTGGATAACCTGATCGACCTCACCGGCGAACTGGTGATTTCCCAGTCCATGCTCCGCCAGGGCGTTATGGCACTGGCGGAGCAGAGCAACGGCAACCAGGAAATGCTCCAGGCCCTGAACCAGCTGAAGCAGATTGTTTCCGGTATTCAGAAAATTTCCATGTCCATGCGGATGGTGCCGGTCAAGCATACGTTTCAGAAAATGCGCCGGGTAGTGCGGGACGTGGCCCAGAAATCCCAAAAAAGCGTGTCGCTGGTGTTGTGCGGCGAGGAAACGGAAATCGATAAAACGGTAGTGGATGCCCTGTATGACCCTCTGGTGCACATGATGCGCAATTCAGTGGACCACGGCATCGGAACTCCTGAGGAACGCCATGCCGCGGACAAGCCTGAACAGGGCACCATCTGGCTGTCCGCCTACAACAAGGCCGGCAATATCATTATCGAAATCGAAGACGACGGCAAGGGCCTGAACAAAAATGCCATTCTCAAAAAAGCCCTGGCCGGCGGCATCATCAGCAAAGAGGCGGCCGAGGAGCTGAGCGACGATGCCATCTATGAACTCGTTATGCAGGCCGGTTTTTCCACCGCCGACCAGGTGTCCGATGTTTCCGGCCGCGGCGTAGGCATGGACGTTGTCAAACAGTCCGTGGAACGGCTTAACGGCAAGCTGGACGTCAAGTCATCGCCCGGCCTTGGAACCCGCTTTATCATCAGCCTGCCGCTCACCCTGGCCATCATCGACGGCATGCTGGTACGGGTGGGAGATGAAAAATACATTATTCCTACCATGTCCATCAGCATTGCCTTCCGGCCCGGAGAAAACGATTACCACACGGTAAAAGGCAAAGGCGAAATGATCCAGACCCGCAACGGCCTTCTGCCCCTGCTCCGTTTTGACCGTCTCTTCCATATCTCAAACGGATGTAATGATCCGCGCAACGGGCTCGTGGTCGTGGCGGAAAGCCGGGGGGAACAGAAGTGCCTGCTGATTGACGAACTGCTCGGCAAGGAAGAATTTGTGATCAAAAACATCGGGGATTCCCTGAAGGGGATCGATGGCATTGCCGGCGGGGCAATCCTCGGAGACGGCCATGTGGGCCTGATACTGGATATTGAAGGGTTGTTCAAGGCCTATTCAACGGGGTAAAAAAAGTCCGGCCCGGAGGAGCAGCTTTTTACGAAGCCGTCAGAACATGGGAACGGGAAACCGCCCGACTAATAGGCAGGCTAAAGCCAGCCCTTACATGGCCCTGGCGTACCATGGAGGAATACCCGTGAGAGAAGTCATCGGCGTCGGTGACATGAAAGTCAGCGACAATCCTGAAATAGAACAGATCACCTTTTCGCTGGGCTCCTGCATCGGGGTGGTGATTTATGACCCCGCCGTCAATGTCGGCGGTATGCTCCACTTCATGCTGCCTGACTCGGAAATCGATAAGGACAAAGGCATCGCCCGGCCTTTCATGTTTGCAGATACCGGTATTCCAAGACTTTTTAAAGGCGCCTATAAGCTGGGGGCGAAGAAAAACAACCTGAAGGTCGTGGTGGTGGGCGGTTCGCGACTGATGGCCCAGCAGGTATCCTTTGATATCGGCAAACGGAATTATCTGGCACTGCGAAAAATATTTTTCAAAAATAACGTAATGACGGATTATGAAGATGTGGGCGGCAACGTCAACCGGACGGTGCGACTGCTCATCCGGACCGGCGATGTCTTCATCAAAACCTCCGGGGTCGGGGAGATCAAGGTATGAGTCTTGTCCAACAGCTTGTCAAAGAGGCGGAAACCCTCAAGCCCATGTCCCCCGTGGTGCCCAAAATCGTTGCCATGGCCGACGACCCCGGGGTGAATTTTGAGACGATCGCCAATGTTATCCGGTATGATCCGGCAGTTACCGTGGGGCTGCTGAGGGTTTGCAATTCCGCCTACTTTGCCCTGCCCCGGAAAGTGGAAACCGTGATTCAGGCCATCTCCCTGCTTGGGATGGATATGGTATTCAACCTGACACTGATGAAAAGCGCCGGCGCGAACCTGAAAAAACAGAACAAGGGATACGGCCTTTACGAAGGTGAATTGTGGAAGAATGCGGTGGCCTCCGCCCTGGTGGCAAAACAGACCGCCATTCACATCGGCAACGACAACCCAAGCATGATTTTTACCGCCACCCTGCTGAAGGATATCGGCAAGGTGGTGCTCGACCGCTTCGTGCAGGATAAGTTCGCCCAGATCAAAACACTGGTATCAAAAGGTAATATCAGTTTCCGAAAAGCCGAGAAACAGGTACTCGGCCTTGACCATGCCGAGCTCGGCGGTCTGATTGCAAAAAAATGGGACTTTTCTCCGCGGATGATCAACATTATCCGGAACCACCACGCACCTGACTGCCGCGGGGAAAATGCCCAGGATATCTGCATCGTCTATCTTTCGGACGTGGTGTGCATGATAACAGGCGTAGGAAGTGGCGCAGACGCTCTTTCCTATGAGTTCCATCCCGAAGTAATGGAACTGCTCGGTATTTCTTCCGAGGACTTGCAGGAGATTATCGCCACATTCGGTGAAAATCTTACCGAGGTGGAACGGCTGGTGACCGTCGTTTAACCCGCATATTTCATGAAATTTTTTGGTAATTAATTCATTTTGATTATATTTTAAAAAGTTATGGTATATTTTGTCCGTTTTTACAAAATGCAAACTGTAATCCTACTTCAAGGAATCAGCTCAATTTTATATCAAAAAATTTCACCCTACGGGCGAGCCGATTTCGCCGCACCTGCTTTGTTGCAGCATGTTCGCAGTAGATTGACTACAGCTTCACATGCTGCGCCTCGCATCTGCGGCGAACTCAACTCGTGAAATATGCGGATTAACATCATTGGAGGAATCCATGGCAGTCAATATTCTCATCGTGGACGACTCATTGCCCATGCGGGCGGTGATCAAAAAAACCATAAAGGCGTCCGGGTATGGCGCAGCAACTTTTTTTGAAGCCGAAGACGGCCGCCAGGCCCTGGATCTTCTTCAGAACCAGTGGCTGGATATCATCGTCAGCGATTACAACATGCCCGACATGGACGGCATGACCCTGCTGACGCATTTGAAAGCAGATGAGCTGCTGGCCACCATTCCGGTACTGATCATCACCACCGAAGGCAGCCGCGTTAAAGAACAGGAATTCATGGACAAGGGCGCGGCCGGATATATCAAAAAGCCCTTCACTCCGGAAGAAATCCGGGACAAGTTAAAACAGATTCTTGGAGATACCGATGAAACTGGAGACAATGGAGAAGGCGATGAAGACCTCGATTTTTGAGGTCCTTGAAACCATGTTTTACATGGCCCCGGAATTTGCAGACCTCAGTGACCATCCCCCTGAAAGCGGTGACACGGCAGGTTCCATGCTGGGGTGTACGCTTGAATTTTCCAACGGCTTATCCGGCAGATTTACCGCACTTGCGCCGCCTGACTTTCTTCGCGAAATGACGGAAAACTTCATGGCCCTGGACCCCGATGAAATCACCAGCACCCATATGGAGGGTATCATCAAAGAGTATCTGAACATGGTGGCCGGCGGCACCTTTCGGCTGTATGATGATACGCTGGTATTCAACCTGGGGACACCCGCAATCATTCCGCCCGACGAGGCGGCAGCCGCCATTGACAATGCCGGGGATGCCCCCCTGATCCTGGCCAGAACCGACAGCGGCGTCATGTGGATCACCATCGAGATGTAAAAAATCATGCCTGCTCCCATTAAAGTACTGATCATCGATGATTCGGCCATTGTGCGGAAAGTGTTTTCCCAGGAATTGTCCCGGGAAAAAGGCATTGAAGTGGTGGGCACCGCGCCGGATCCCTATATTGCACGGGATAAGATCCTCTCCCTGGAACCCGACGTCATCACCCTGGATATAGAAATGCCCCGCATGGACGGTATTACCTTTTTGAAAAAGGTGATGCGGTATCACCCCCTGCCCGTCATCATCGTCAGCTCCCTGACGACAAAAGGCGGCAAGCTCGCAATGGAAGCCCTTTCCCTCGGCGCCATGGACGTGATTCCCAAGCCCTCGGCCGCCTATTCCGTGGGCGATCTCAGCGTGCAGCTCGCCGACCGGATCCGCTCCCTGGCCAATGTGGATATTTCCAAAAAGCTCGAGCAGGTCAAGCAGCCACCGGCTGAGAAACCCTCCGGCTCCATCCGGGCGCTTGCCGAAACCACCAACAAAATCATTGCCATCGGCGCCTCTACCGGCGGCACCGAGGCCATCGCCGAAGTGCTGCGGGGCATGCCCGCCAACGCTCCCGGCACCGTGATCGTTCAGCACATGCCGGCCAATTTTACGGCATCCTTTGCCGAACGCCTCGACAATCTCAGCGAAATGACCGTGAGCGAGGCCAAAGACGGCGATTCCGTGGTCAACGGCCGGGTTCTCCTGGCGCCGGGCGGACTGCACATGGTCCTGCGCCGAAGCGGTGCCCGCTACTATGTCCAGGTCAAAAACGGGCCCCTGGTTCAGCATCAGCGGCCTTCCGTGGACGTGCTGCTGAAATCCGTTGCCCGCTATGCCGGGGCCAATGCCGTGGGGATCGTGCTCACCGGCATGGGCGGCGACGGAGCCGCCGGGCTTCTGGACATGAAAAATGCCGGGGCCCACACCATCGCCCAGGACGAAAAAAGCAGCGTGGTTTACGGCATGCCCAAGGAGTGCGCCGACAAAGGCGCAGCCCAGCACGTGGTCAGCCTGAAAAACATCACCCACACCGCCCTGAATTTGATTACGGGGAAGAAGTAAACATCCGACCCCAGAGGGGCCGGCTTTGGTTATCCCTGTAAAGGAATTGTTTATAGTCTGAGTTCACCCTTCGTGAACTTCGTGGTTCAATTGCCTGGAGTTGATTACCACGAAGGGCACGAAGATAAATACATCGCGTTGATGCCCCGGAACACTCCGGTATCTGTTTTGATCATTGAAACATTTGACATTTGGATTTGTTTCGAATTTCGTGTTTTGCTCCTTACGGGCATAGCCTTTTATCGCTGACCTGGCCCGAAGGACCAGGTTTTATTGACTGAATAAAAACATCTTTTTAACCACGGAATACACGGAACGGCACGGATGGAACCATCTTGCACCCCTTTTCCGTGCCCATTCGTGTATTCCGTGGTTAATCAAACGGCAGTCGATTATAATCAAGCAAGGGCAAGTGGCGAAACAAGCTGCGGGGCGCCCTTTCTTTTGCATACTTTCTTAGATGGTCTCGCACAAAGCTCTTTTTTCACCATGAAGAGCATGAAGGACATGAAGAGATAAAAGGACTGACAATGATTTCAGCTTCATGCTCTTCAAGTTCTTCATGGTTATGGGGACCGGCCGTTTTTGATACCCGGTCATTGCTTCTTATCGGCATAGCCTTTTATCGTTGACCTGGCCCGAAGGACCAGGATTTATTTCAAACCTTCTCTGTGACTCTCCTTAAAAATTCGAGAAATCTTCATCATCCTCCATGGGAAAGGCATTCTCTTTGTCAGACTGTTTCCTGGTCTGGTCTTTCTTTCCGGCGTTATGGGTGAGCGTTGCATGGGCGGCCTGAGCCTTGTGATACGCGCCGCCGGTGGACCGATCCGAATGGCTGGTGGTACTGCCCCCCACCAGGCTGCTCAGTTCCCTGACCATGCTCATCAATTCCTCGGCCTGGGCGTTGAGTTCTTCCGAGGAAGAAGCCGATTCCTCGGCATTGGCCGCGGCCTGCTGGGTGACCTTGTCCATCTGCGATACGGCGATATTGACCTGCTCGATCCCCTGGGCCTGCTCCTTGGAAGCCGCGGATATCTCGCCGACCAGCTCTCCCACCTTCTGGGAGCTTTCTTTTACTTCGGAGAATTCCGCGTTGATGGTCTTGACCATGCCGACGCTTTCCTCGCTCTTCTTGACGCTGCCGTCAATCAGTTCACCGGTGTTTTTGGCCGCCTCGGCCGACCGCAGGGCAAGGTTCCGGACCTCATCGGCCACCACGGAGAAGCCGACCCCGGCTTCTCCGGCCCGGGCCGCCTCCACCGCCGCATTCAGCGCCAGCAGGTTGGTCTGAAAGGCTATCTCATCGATGATCTTGATGATCTTCCTGGTCTCTTCGCTGGACCTGGACAGTTCATCCATGGACACACCCAGGGATTCCATGGATTCGACCGCCTTGCCCACCGATTTAGAGGCTTCTTTCATGAGGTTATCCGCCTGACCGGCATTGTCCGCGTTCTGCTTGGTCTGGGACGTCATCTCTTCAAGCGAGGATGAACTCTCCTCGATGGAGGCGGCCTGTTCGGACGAGCCCTCGGCCAGGCTCTGACTGGCGGAGGACACCTGGCCGGAAGCGGCGGTCACCTGTTCGGCGCTGCTGGACAGGCCGGCAATAATCCGGTTCAGAGGCTTGCTTATGGAACCGGCGATCTGCCATGCCACCAGCGCCACGATCACGCCCGCCATGAGCAGCACGCCCACGATCCAGAAAATCAGTTGATGGTTGGCGCCGGCGCTGGTCTCCTGCATCTGGTCACGGGCCTGCATGGCCACGCCTTCGTCAATTTCAGACAAAAGCGCCCAGCGGGTGCCGAAAACATCCACCGGTTCCCAGGCGGAGAGTACTCTGCTGCCCAGGTAGTCCTCGATAACGCCCACATCACTGCTGCCGGCAAGGGCATCGGTGGCCGCCTTGGTCTTAACGGTGTTATTATTTTTAAAGGAGGCGGCAACGCTGTAATCGTTGGGATTAAGAATGGAGTCCGACCGCATGTAGCCCTCCGGCCCCACCAGGTACGCTTCCAGGGTCCGTTCCTTGCTGGCCCCGGCCGCCATCATTTCGCTGATATCGCCGATGGAAAGCTGCAACCCCACCACGATCTCCGCCTCGTTGCCGTGCATCTTCGGCATGGTGATAAACCCGGCCGGTTCCCCGCCGCTGGGGGCATAGGGCGCAAAATCGGCAAATGCGAAACCACCTGTCCGAAGGGAATGCTGGACCGCCTTGCCCAGACCGGAATCGGCGTATTTGCCGCTCACCATGTTGGTATGGTAATCCGCTTCTTTAGTGACGGTGTAAAACACAAACCCCCGCATATTGACCAGAAACAGGTCATAATACCCGTACTTGTCGATATACTTGGTGAAGTAGTCGTCCGTGCCCCGGGTTTCCGTCATGGTCAGGGCTTCTTCCAGGCTCTGCTTGGTGACCATGGCCCATTGCAAACCGTCGCCGATATCAATCAGATCGCCGGCCACCATCACGGGGTTACCCGCGGTATCGGTGTAAACGTCCTGGACTTTTTGCCCGGACAGGGCTTCTTTTAAATAGGCCGGCGCAATCTCGGTGATGTCCTTGCCGATCACGTATTCCCCGTTGCCCATGGTCAGAAGCTCGCTTCGGAAAATCACCCGTCGGTCCTTTTCCACGGCCAGGTAGGTTTCGCCGGTTTCGCCCAGACCCTGGCGCTGCTGAACGATACTGTTAATGGTATTGGTGGGAATCTGAAGCGCCACCACCGCTTCCATTTCTCCGGCGTCGTTAAAAACCGGCGCACCGGCAAAGGCGGCCTGTTCGTTGCTGGGAGTATACATGCCGAAGTCCTGGATCACCATGGACTGTTTCTGGACCACCCGTTCCCAGAGCTTTGCCAGGCCCTCATCTTTGTAAGGCCCGTGCCGAAGATTGGTGCCGATATCCGCATCCTGGGCATGGGTAAACATCACATGACCGTGGGGCTTGCAGATGACGAAAATATCGTAATATCCGAACTCCTCCACGTACTTTCCCAATCCGGTGCTGTATTTTCGCCAAATATCCTGGTATTCGTCGGTGGTCACATCATAGGCACTGCGTTCCCCGAACCCCATTTCATCGTGATATGCCTTGAGGTCTTCATAAGCGCCAACCACATCTTCGCTTTTGGCAAGAACGGAAATATCGTCATGCAGTTTTTTAATAAACTGCTGAAACTGGCTTTTTTTGAGTTCCTGAACGCTTTCCAGTTTTCGAAACGCCTCGTTCTGAACCTGGGCCACGGTCTCCATCAGAACCTCGAGGTCGCCCTGGCGGTCGTCAAAATAACTGTTGATCTGTTCTTGCTTGATCTCCCGCAGGTCGGTGAGCTGAGCATAACTGGCCTTCTCCAACGCATCCGTTCCCTGCCGGCTCACGGTATTTAACCCGTTGACCGCAACGATCCAGGCAATCACGCCGATCAGGATCAGCGGTACCAGCCCCACCAGCATGTACGTGGTGATGAGTTTGGTGCTGAGTTTCATTTTCATGGCCATTGATTTTCCTCCTAAAAATCTCTGCCTAATGGACAGATATTTAATGGACAGATATTTTTACATATTTTTTAATTAAAACGTGCCATTCACCCTGTCATATTGTCTCATGGGATGCGGCTTCTTCGATCCGGCCGATTTCTTCGGGAGAAAGGATGCGATCGATGTCCAGCAGGATCTTGACCCCGCCGTCTTCCATCTTTGCAATTCCCAGGATATACGCCGTGTTGATGGTAGTGCCGAACTCCGGCGCATCCTCCACCTCTTCCGCCTTTACATTCAGCACCTCGGTTTTTAAAATCGTTCAAGCAGGCTTCACCCCCCTTCGGTTGGTAAAATATGGATAAAATTTGACGCTCGCCAAGGCGCAAAGCTCGCAATGATTAAGAAGAGCAGCCCTGGCGATCTTGGCGAGAGAAAATTTAAACAGAGACGCTACCAGGAACCTAACACCGGTTTGGAATTTTCTTTCTTCGGAATCGAAATCGCTATCGGGATCGGAATCGACGCTGTAGGCCGCTTGATCCTCTCGAACTTGGTAGCCAGTAGGTTGGGTAGAGCGGAGCGAAACCCAACATCAGGATTCGTGCCATAATTTTATGCAGTCGTAATTCAGATATATGTGTGCGATGGTAACACCAGCGTGGAAAATTTTAAGGGAAGTATCTACATCAAAAAGTTGAATTATTTATATTTATTTTAACCTGCCTGAAGGACAGTGTCAAATAATAAAAAAAGAGACGGGATTCCCCGCCTCTTTTTTTATTTCAAACCTTCTCTGTGACTCTCCTTAAAAATTCGAGAAATCTTCATCATCCTCCATGGGAAAGGCATTCTCTTTGTCAGCCTGTTTCCTGGTCTGGTCTTTCTTTCCGGCGTTAGGCTTTCCGGCATTATGGGTGAGCGTTGCATGGGCGGCCTGCGCCTTGTGATACGAGCCGCCGGTGGACCGATCCGAATGGTTGGTGGTACTGCCCCCCACCAGGCTGCTCAGTTCCCTGACCATGCTCATCAATTCCTCGGCCTGGGCGTTGAGTTCTTCCGAGGAAGAAGCCGATTCCTCGGCATTGGCCGCTGTCTGCTGGGTCACCTTGTCCATCTGCGATACGGCGATATTGATCTGCTCGATCCCCTGGGCCTGCTCCTTGGAAGCCGCGGATATCTCGCCGACCAGCTCTCCCACCTTCTGGGAGCTTTCTTTTACTTCGGAGAATTCCGCGTTGATGGTCTTGACCATGCCGACGCTTTCCTCGCTCTTCTTGACGCTGCCGTCAATCAGTTCACCGGTGTTTTTGGCCGCCTCGGCCGATCGCAGGGCAAGGTTCCGGACCTCATCGGCCACCACGGAGAAGCCGACCCCGGCTTCTCCGGCCCGGGCCGCCTCCACCGCCGCATTCAGCGCCAACAGGTTGGTCTGAAAGGCGATCTCATCGATGGTCTTGATGATTTTTCTGGTCTCTTCACTGGACCTGGACAGTTCATCCATGGACACACCCAGGGATTCCATGGATTCAACCGCCTTGCCCACCGATTTAGAGGCTTCTTTCATGAGGTTATCCGCCTGGCCGGCATTGTCCGCGTTCTGCTTGGTCTGGGACGTCATCTCTTCCAGGGAAGACGAACTCTCCTCGATGGAAGCGGCCTGCTCCGAAGACCCCTCGGCCAGGCTCTGACTGGCGGAGGACACCTGGCCGGAGGCGGCTGTCACCTGTTCGGCGCTGCTGCTCAGACCTTCGATAATCCGCGTCAGCAGGCTGGTGATCCCGCGGGTAATTATCAATGCCGCCAGAACAGCGATGATGACACCCAGAATCAGGCCCACGATCATTATGATAGAGCCGATGGACAACGAGGCGGCAGCATCTTGGGAGAGTTCACTGGTTTGGTCCATACCGGCATCAGCCATGGCAATACAGGCAGCAATTAACTCATTGCCGGCGGCATCCCGTTTTTTACCCAGCTCGTTCAGCTGGTACCATTTATCCAGAAAGCTTCGCATAGCTGCGGCATAGTTATTACCTGCGGTCTCCACCTTGTCGATACGGTCCAGGTCCACATCCTCGTTCGTAATCTTCCGAAGGTCGGCATATTTCCGCTCCAGCTTGGAGAAATTGGCCAGGCCTTCTTCCATGAAGGCGGGTTCCCGCATTGCCTGGGATTTAAACGCATTGACCCGTGCATCATTGCCCAGGTCGATAATATCATTGACCAGGGTTAACTTTTCGTGGCGTTCCTGCATGTCAACGGTAAGCTGTTTCTGCTGGGAATCGAGGAATGCCTTGCACTTTGCCACATACTTGCCGGCAGCCGCGTCCATCTGGTCCCTGATGCCTTCCAACCCCCTGTTGCCACGCCGGGATGCCTCTAAATACCGCTGCATGGCCTGGCCATAGTCGGCCGCGGCCGCCTCGATGGTGTTGATCTGACTGATATTGCTCTGTTTACGAGTAATGGGTCGCAACTGCCCGGTATGGGTCTGGAGGTCATTCAAGCGGCTAATCGCCTCCTCCATCATGGCAAGGTCGTCATTGGCCTGGGCCTTGAAATTCATGACCCGGGCATCCGTGCCCACATTGCCGATGGCGGTCACCAGGGATATCTTTTTCTGCCGCGCCGCCAGGTCCTTGTCAAATTTCCTGTTCTGGCCATCCAGAAATTCCTGGCAGTTTTCCATATAGACAGCAGCATTCTTGTCCAGCCGCTCCCGGTCCACGTTCATGCCGGCAATGGCGGCTTTTGTCTCTTCCATGAGGTTTTCATAGTCATCAACGGCTGCCGTGGCCTGCTTGACCTGCCCGTCCAGGACCTCAAGATAAACCGCCCGCTCTGCCAGGTCCTTTGCCTCGCCCAGGTGGGTTTTTAACGCGGCCATTTCCTTTTTGGCTTCCTGGTAGTAGGTTTCGTTCTCGCTTAACCCGTATCCCCTCATCTGGTACATTACCCTGTTGGCCGCGCCGCGCAGATGGTTTGCCACCTTTACTTCCGGTACATACTCGTCAGCCAGCTTCTGTGAATTGTTTTTTGCCCCCAGCATCTGCCAGGCGCCCAGTCCGCCGATAATAATTGTAATCAGAATAACGATTGCAAATCCCAGCATAATCCGTTTCCCCAACGTCATCTGTTTTCCCATGATGGTCCTCCATAATTAAAATTCGGTATTCAATGACCCGCCCGTAATGATACCGGCAGGCATGGTTGAAAGCTTTACCGTCGTTTTCCGGATGCATCACAAATTTCCAATTTCCAATTTCATACTTCCCGTTAATCGCCATTTCCAAACAATCGCCATCACGCCCACAGAACGGGATATCATGAATTTAAGCCAGTCACACCGCCTGCTCATCCTTTTCCACCTGCTCAATATGACGAAGTTCTTCCGGCGAAAGAATCCGGTCGATGTCCAGCAGGATCTTGACACCCCCGTCATCCATCTTGGCGATGCCGAGAATATAGGCCGTGTCAATGGTGGTGCCGAACTCAGGGGTATCGGCCACTTCCTCGGCTTTCACGTTCAGCACCTCGCATACCGCATCCACGACGATACCCATCTGCGCAGAAGTGGTTTTGCCCTGTATTTCCGTTACGATGATACAGGTCCGGTCCGTGACCTCCACCTCGTCCATCCCCAGCTTCAGCCGCAGGTCCGTGACCGGTATCACCTTTCCCCTGAGGTTGACGACGCCTTTTATAAAGTCCGGTGTCCGCGGCACGCTGGTGATCGGCATCATACCGATGATCTCCTTGATCTTCATGATACCGATGCCGTACTCCTCCTCGGCCAGCTGAAAAGTCAGGTATTTGCCCTCTTTGTCAGCCGCCGACTGAATCACCTGGTTCATGGCATCTGTTGTGTCAGACATGATCGCTCTCCTTGTGTTTGGGGTTTATAAATCCTCACCGCCGCAGGGTGCAGAGAAGAGAATTAGCCACAGACCCACACAGACATACACGGACAATAATGAAACGGTGTTTTTTCCGTGTCCTTCCGTGTATTCCGTGGTTGCTTAATCCATAATTGCTGCTCCATCATCTTCCCCGCCATGGGCCAGCGCCACGATACCGCCCACATCCAGGACAAGCCCCACCCGGCCGTCACCCATGATGGCACCGCCGGAAACGCCGGGAATATGCTGCATGGATGCCCCCAGGCTCTTGATCACCACCTGCTGCTTGCCCAGGACTTCATCCACGACGAGACCGGCGCGATTGTGTTCGTTTTCAACCACGACAATAATGGGGTTTTCACCGTCCCCGCCGTTTATATGAAACAGCCGGTCAAGCCGCAGCACCGGTAAAAACCGGTTGTCAAATTGCACCATTTCGCCTTTCTGATAGACGGAAGATATATCCGCCCCTTCCATTGCCATCAGTGAAAGTACCGACAGGGCGGGAATGATGTATTGCTTTTCGCCCACCCGGATAATCATGCCGTCGATAATCGCCAGGGTCACCGGGATCCGGATGGAGAACACCGTGCCGCGGCCTGGGTCTGAACGGACCGATACCCGACCCTTTAATTCATTCAGGTTGTTGCTCACCACGTCCAGCCCCACCCCGCGGCCGGACACGTCGGTCACCGTCCCGGCGGTGGAAAAACCGGACATGAAGATAAGGTTGTGAACAGCATCCGGCGCCAGGCCCTCGTCCTTATCAATCAGCCCGTGGGCCTCGGCCTTTTTCCGGACCGCATCCGTATCAATGCCCAGGCCGTCATCCGCCACCTCGATACAGATATTGCCCCCTTCATGAAACGCACGGACCTCGATGGTGGCTTCTTCGGGCTTGCCGGCAGCCGTCCGGTTTTCGGGCCGGTCTTCAATCCCGTGATCCACGCTGTTTCGGACGATATGCATGAGGGGATCGACGATCTTGTCCACAATGGTTTTGTCCAGCTCCGTGTCCTCACCTGTAATGATGAACTGAACGGTCTTGTTCTGCTTGCGGGAAAGGTCGCGAACGATGCGGCGCAGCTTCATGAACACCGACCGGATCGGCACCATTCGAAGAGACAAGCCGCTTCGCTGAAGACCCTGGGAAATTTTGCCGAGCTGGCTGAGCAGGTTGGTAAAGGCAGGCGAAGCCTGTTCCGTGGCCTCCCGGGACTGGGCAATCATGGATTCCACCACCACCAGCTCGCCGATCATGTTCACGATCTGATCGATCCGTTCGGCATCCACATTGAAATATTCCCGGTCTGCATGAGCATTCCCGGTTTTGCCGCCCTTTTTATCGCCGCCCGTGTCGGCCTTCGCCGGCTGCGGGGTGATTTCCGACAGTACTGCTTCGGCGGCGTGTTCATCCCCCGATTGTTCATCCCCTCCAGCCCTCTCGAATGCGGCTTTGTCCAGCCGCTGCATGATCTCATCCACCGGGGCACAGGTATCGGTCTTTCGACGATAATATGCAAACGCCTGGGTCAGCCAGTCCTTGACCTGAAACAGAACCTCCACATAATCGTCCGTGGCATCATCATCCCCGCCGATCAGATCTTCGGCCCGATGGCAGAGTTTTTCCACGTCATCCAGACGCAGAAATCCCGCCTCACCCTTCATTGTATGAAACAGCCGTTTCAGCCGCGGCAGGCCGCCGGTATCGCCGGCTTCCAGTTCAAACAACAGGGACTCGATATTTTCCAGCACCGTGTCCTGGGAAAACAGAAAACCCGCAAAATCTTCTTCATCCAGGTGATCCGGAAGATTGCCTGGGTGGCGCAAACCGAATGCCCGCGAAGTGTCTCGTTCCCCCCCGCCCGTTTCTTCAGTCGTTTCCCGCCCGGCAGCTTCTGGCCCTTTCTCCCCCTCATCACCAGGCTGTTCTTCAAGACCGAGGGCGTCCGGCACCCCTGCATTGGACATGGCACGCGCTCCCCTGGCCACGGTCTGAAGCGCCGTCAGGGTCTGGCTCACCACCTCCCGTGCCGCCGGCGCAAGCGGGGATTCTTCCTGAATGAAAGCCGCCAGCCGTTGGCACACCCGCGCCATGTCGGGTGCATTCTCCTTACGGCACAGGTCTGCCATTTCCTCAAAACCGTCAATAAGCTGCTGCCGGCATTCGGGATCGGTCACATCCTCAAGAACAAATGTCATTGAAAGGTCTTCAATGACCGCTTCAAGCGAGGTCTCAGACATATATGTTGCCTGCTGGGATGGGGGTACGAACAGTTACGGGGTCAAATCCCGTGGTGCTTACATCTGTATTGAAAAATGGAAGATGAAATTCTGATGAAACATTATTAGGTTATATTATCCTATTTTTTGAATAATGTCAACACAGCATGTTGTTGGGATAATCCAAATCCAAATCGGGATCGGGATCGGGATCGGGATCGAAGAGATATGGCGCTTGGACACGAGAAACTGGATGTCTATCGCCTTTCGATAGGCTACGTTGTATGGGTTTACGAGAAGGCCGACAGCCTGAACTCGACCGGATGGCCGCGATGCTCAGCCGTCTCGGCGGAAGAGGCTACCAAATTCGAGAGGATCAAGCGGCCTGCAGCGTCGATTTCGATCCCGATAGCGATTTCGATCCCGAAAAAAGAAAATCCCAACAGTTTTTCGGCAAAAGCCCCAAAAACGGAACGGGCGATGACGCCAACTTCGTTCTGCTGGGAAGCAACGGCCTTTCGCAGGGCGCTGATCAGGTTACTGAAAAATTCTAACCGTAAAGTGACACAAGAATACACCGAAAAAATACACCGACACTTGACAAACAAAGAAACAATGGTATCTACTTAAGCCGCTGATACATAACCGCCGCCCCATAACGGCTTTGTATATATTTTGTTGATATGAAAACCTTAACCCATAAAACGGTTACCCTCTCCTGACATATCAGGGTTAACCGGCAGATGGATGGCATTCGGGTACCCGCCATGACAATACGCAATCGCATCCTCAAAGCTCACCCGGCGGCAATCGTCCTCGGCAGCTTTCTCATTGTTATATGCCTCGGCATGGTATTGCTGAAAGTTCCCCTATGCACTGAAGGCGGCGCCATTGCCTGGGAAGACGCCCTGTTTACGGCCACATCTGCGGTATGCGTGACAGGACTGATTGTGGTGGACACTGGCGGATACTTCACACCGGTCGGCCAGGGCATCATCCTGGTGCTGATCCAGATCGGGGGCCTGGGGGTAATGACCATATCCGTGGCCCTGTTCAGATGGATCGGCCGGAGTGTTTCATTCAAAAACCGCATGGTGATACAGGACCTGCTTGCTCATACCCCCAGGGAGGATATATTCGCCCTGGTTAGAAACACCGTGATGTTCACCCTTGCGGCTGAAGCCACGGGAGCAATTCTGCTGACCCTGCACTGGAGCCGGGAAATGCCGCTGCCGCAGGCCGCGTGGAACGGACTGTTCCATTCCGTGTCGGCGTTCTGCAATGCCGGGTTCGCCCTGTTTTCCGACAGCATGATGCAATACAGCGGCAACCTGCTGTTAAATCTCACCATGGCCGCCTTGATCGTGGCGGGCGGCATCGGGTTTCCGGTGATATACGACCTTCAGACACGCTTTTCCCGGCAGAAGAAAAAGCGTGCCCGCCTCTCTGTCCAGACCAAAACCGTACTGGTGACAACGTTTCTTTTAATTACGGCCGGCGCTATCATGTTCGGTTTTCTGGAGCGGCAGGCGCTTTCGGAATCTCCGTCGGCGCTTCACCGTGTGCTGACGCCTGTGTTCCAATCCATCACCTGCCGAACCGCCGGCTTCAATACCGTTAACATTACCGCGCTGAACAACGCCACTCTGGCCATGATGATTTTTCTCATGTTTTTCGGTGCCTCGCCCGGTTCCAGCGGAGGCGGCGTCAAGACCACCACACTGGCGCTGCTAGGCGCTTTTACGGCAAGCCGGATAAAAAAGATGAAGCGCGTCAATGTGTTCAAAAAAAGCATCCCCCAGGAGACAGTGATGCGCAGCGTGGCCCTTGTTCTGGTCTCCATAGCCCTCATCGGCATTGTATTGTTCATGCTCCTGGTGGGCGACTCGGTCACCGGCCATGGGCTCACGGGCCAAAGAGAATCCTTTCTGGCTCATCTGTTTGAAACCGTATCGGCATTTGGCACGGTGGGACTGTCCATGGGCATTACCCCATTTTTGAATACCTGGGACAAGGCATGGATTATTTTCATGATGATCGTGGGCCGGGTGGGCGTGCTGACCTTTTCCTATATTATTGTAGGGACCGTCGCCATCCGGGGGGTGGAGTACTCGGAAGAGAGCATGATGATCGGGTGATGCAAAAACAGGATAATACCTTTTCCTGGGATCACTTTACGGAAAAAGCTAAACGATCCATCCTGGCCCGTAGGACCAGGCTTTGGGGAACAAGTAAAGGAGCGAGAAAATGAAACGCTTTGCCGTTATCGGACTGGGGAAATTCGGGTTTCACGTGGCCAGTGCTTTATTCGAAGATGGAAACGAAGTAGTGGCAATGGACACCGACAGGGTCAAGGTGCAGGCGGTTGATCCCCATTCCACGGAAGCCATGGTCTTTGATGCAACGGACAAAGAGGCGCTTAAATCCCTGGGGCTGGAAACCATGGACGGGGTATTGGTGTCCACAGGCACCCGGATCAGTACCAGCATTCTCATCTGCCTCCATCTCCAGGAGCTCGGGGTTAAAAAAATTCTGGCAAAGGCAGTGGATCGGGATCATGAGAAAATCCTCAAGCGCGTGGGCGCCACCAAGATCATTCACCCGGAGCGGGACATGGCGCTGCGTATATCCAGGCAGCTTTCCCATCCCAATGTCCTGGATTTCATTCCGCTTGCCGACGAATTCGATCTGGTTCAGGTGGGAGCGCCCCGGGCCTTTATCGGTAAAAATCTCAGGGAACTCAACCTGCGGGCCAAATACAATGTCCACGTCATCGCCATTAAAGAGCTGGTGCCGGAAAATTTTCACCTGGTCCCGCCGCCTGATTTTGTCATCAAAGACAGCGACATTCTGATCATGCTGGGCAAATCAACGGATATCGGAAAGATCAAAGCATTAAAGTAAAATCAAATAGTTAAATAGTGTCCGTCCAGAAATTAGATATTTTGGTCGAGTTCAAGGAAGGCGAAAATTTTAACCGGAGGAATACTTTGCGTATTTTGAGGATTAAAATTTGAGCCTGACGCAGAAATC
>JAXHVL010000032.1:0-8707 GCA_034189225.1 Thermodesulfobacteriota bacterium | reverse complement strand
AGAGGATCAAGCGGCCTACAGCGTCGATTTCGATCCCGATAGCGATTTCGATCCCGAAGAAAGAAAATCCCAACAAACGGATGCACTGGACGCTCATTCTTCGCGCCAGTGATCCTGAGCGTTAAAACGACCCTTAAAAGGAGTTTTTGGTAAATGAATAAAAAAGAACAGGCAGCAATTACGCCCACGCGGGCGGAAAATTATCCCGAGTGGTATCAGCAGGTGATCCGGGCAGCAGACATGGCGGAAAACTCCCCGGTGCGGGGCTGCATGGTGATCAAGCCGTGGGGGTATGAACTCTGGGAAAATATCAGGGATGTACTGGATCGCATGTTCCGGGCAATCGGCGTGAAAAACGCCTACTTCCCACTGTTTATTCCCATGGAATTTCTGGAACGGGAGGCCGCTCACGTTGAGGGGTTTGCCAAGGAATGCGCCGTGGTGACCCACCACCGCCTGGAACAGTCCGAAGACGGGCTCGTGCCCGCCGGCAAGCTCAACGAGCCCCTGATTGTCCGGCCGACCTCGGAGACGATTATCGGCGATTCCTTTTCCCGTTGGGTGAAGAGCTACCGGGATCTGCCGGTGCTGATAAACCAATGGGCCAACGTGGTGCGCTGGGAGATGCGCACGCGGGTGTTCCTGCGGACCAGCGAGTTCCTCTGGCAGGAAGGGCATACCGCCCATGCCACCCCGAAAGAAGCGGAGAAGCGCACCTTTCAGATGCTGGATGTCTATGAAACCCTGGCACAGGATTACCTGGCAGTGCCCGTGATCAAGGGCCGGAAGACCGATTCGGAGCGGTTCCCCGGCGCGGTTGACACTTTGTGTATCGAGGCCATGATGCAGGACCGCAAGGCGCTTCAGGCGGGCACTTCACATTTTCTGGGGCAGAATTTTGCCAAGGCATCCGGTATTCAGTTTCAGTCGGAAAAGGGTCGGGAAGAATTCGCATGGACCACATCCTGGGGCGTGTCCACCCGGCTGATCGGTGGGCTGATCATGTGCCATGCCGACGATGACGGCATGATCATGCCGCCGCGGATCGCCCCGTCTCATCTGGTGCTGATGCCCATCGCCCGTAAGGAAGCGGATCGGCCCGCCGTAATGGAATATGTGGAAGCCCTGGCCGGCCGGTTGCGGGAAAAAACATACGCCGGCCGGCCGCTTGAGGTGGAGGTGGATGATCGGGACATCGGCGGTGCGCGCAACTGGGAGTGGATCAAAAAGGGCATTCCTGTACGGGTGGAAATCGGCCCCAAGGATATTGAAAAAAACGCGGTTTTCGTGGCTACCCGGGATAAAGCGCACCGGGACAAGCAGTCCATTGATGCCGATGAATTCACCGCAACCATTACGGATATGCTCGACGCTATCCAGAACAATCTGTTTGAGCGGGCCATGGCCTTTGCAAAGGCCAACACCCTGGCCATTGACGAAAAAGACGCGTTTTATGACTATTTTACCCCGAAGCATCCGGATGACCCGGAAATCCACGGCGGCTTTGCCCTGTCGCACTGGTGCGGGTCGGCGGAATGCGAGGAGAAAATTAAGGATGAGCTGACGGTGACCATTCGGTGTATTCCCATGGATGCCGAACTGCGTGGTCACAGCACCGGCACCTGTATCTGCTGCGGCAAGGAGAGTCAGGAAAGGGTCGTGTTTGCAAAGGCGTACTAACCATGATTCGCATAACCGACATCATTGACACTATCATCGAGCACAATCCCCAGGAAGAGACGGATATCGTGGAGCGGGCCTATATCTATTCCGCCCGGGTGCATGAGGGCCAGGTTCGCCTTTCCGGTGAGCCTTATCTTTCCCATCCCCTGGAGGTGGCCGGTATTCTTGCTTCAATGAAGATGGACAGCATCTGTGTGTCCGCGGGGCTCTTGCATGATGTGCTGGAGGATACCAGCGCCGAGGGGGCGGAGGTTCAGGATATGTTCGGCGACGAAGTGTTTCATATCGTCAGCGGGCTTACCAAGCTGAGTGCTCTGCCGTATAACAGTGCCCAGGCGAGGCAGGCAGAGAGTATCCGCAAGATGATTCTCGCCATGGCCGATGATATCAGGGTGATCCTCATCAAGCTGGTGGACCGGCTTCATAACATGCGGACCCTTCAGTATCAGAAGGAGCACAAGAAAAAGCGCATCGCCCAGGAAACCCTGGATATTTATGCCCCCATTGCCCTGCGGCTGGGAATTTACTGGATAAAAAACGAGCTTGAAGACATTGCGTTCCAGGTCCTGTACCCGGAAAAGTATACCGAAATCAGCAGCAGGATTCGAAAGGATGAAATCGAGCGGGAAGAGTATATCGAGACCGTCAAGGATTATATCCGGGAGAAGCTTGAGGAAAACGGCCTGAACGGAACGGTCTCCGGCCGGCACAAGCATTTTTACAGCATTTACCAGAAGATGCTCAAGCAGGGGCTGCCATTTGAAGAGGTTTACGATATCATCGCCTTCCGGATTATTCTGGATACCGTCCCCCAGTGCTATGAGGCCCTGGGGATCATTCATTCATTGTGGAAGCCCATTCCCAAAAAGTTCAAGGATTATATTGCGGTGCCCAAGCCGAACATGTACCAATCACTGCATACAACGGTTTTTGGTCCTTTTGGCGAGCGAGTGGAGATTCAGATCCGTACCACAGAGATGAACCGGGTGGCCAAGGCGGGCATTGCGGCCCACTGGAGTTACAAGGAGGGCAAAGTTTTTCCCGGCAAGGAGGGCAAGTCCTATGCCTGGGTTCAGAAACTGGTGGAGACGCAGGAAGATTACGAGGCGCCCGGTGAGTTCCTGGAAAATGTCCGGCTCGATCTTTTTTCCGACGAGGTTCACGTGTTCACCCCCGCCGGTGAGATCCGATCCATGATACGCGGTGCCACGCCGGTGGATTTCGCCTATTTGATCCATACGGAAGTAGGGCACCAGTGTGTGGGGGCCAAGGTGAACGGCAAGATGACGCCCCTGTCCTATGTGCTGAATACCGGGGATATCGTGGAGATTATCACATCGGCTAAGAGCAAGCCCAGCAAGGACTGGCTGAACTTTGTCCAGACCGCCAAGGCCAAATCCCGTATACGGCAATGGATCAAGAGTGAAGAGCGGGAGCGCAGCCTGCAGCTCGGCAAGGAGATGTGTGAAAAGACCTTCAGAAAACACCGCCTTAATTTCAACGAGCTGGTAAAATCTGATGAGATGGCGGCGGCGGCGACGAAGCTTGGGTTTAAGACGGTTGATGACCTGCTTGAGCATGTGGGGTATGGCAAACTCACGCCCCGGCAGGTGGTCCAGAAGCTGCTGCCCCATGAAAAGGACCAGCAGCTCGATGATGGGACATCGCTTTTCAACCGGCTCATGGGCCGTGTGAAAAAGAAAAAGCCTGCGGACGGCGTGATTGTCCACGGCCTGGATGATGTGCTGGTAAAATTTGCCAAATGTTGCCAGCCGGTACCGGGAGACAAGATAACCGGCTATATTACCCGCGGCAGTGGCGTGGCGGTACACCGTGCCAATTGCGTGAATGTGTTGAAGGTAACTCCGGAACGGCAGATCGATGTGGAATGGGACCGTAACACCACGTCTCAGTATCCGGTTAAGATCGGTATCCGGTCTTACGACCGGGTGGGGCTGCTGGCCGAGGTCACCTCGCTGATCAGCAAGTATGACGCCAATATTTTAAGCGCACTGACGGAAACGAGCAGCGACAACGTTGTTGAAATTTATTTTACCCTCTCCGTTGACGGCGCGGAACAGCTCAGCACGATTATTGCTGCCCTGCAGAAGCTGAAACCCGTTTATGAGGTCAAGCGTCTGAGTTCATGAGGCCGTGATAATTATGCGGCCTTGATCACAAACCCGGACTTGATGCATTTGGTGCAGGCGTATATTTTCTGCGGCCGGCCGTCAATAACGGCACGCACCCTCTGCAGGTTTGGATTGAAACGGCGTTTGGTCACGTTATGCGCATGACTTACGTTGCATCCCACCATGGGTTTTTTCCCGCATATTTCGCATTGTTTCGACATGATTCGTTCCTTCCGGTATTCAAATAGTTAAATTTGACGGCTTCGTAAAAAGTCCAATATCTGCGTTGCGCTGCATCCCTCGTCACTGCGGCGTACGCCAAGTACGCCTCATTCCTCGGGAGTGATAGGGCTGCGCCGTATCTTGACCTTTTTACTTTGCCGTCCCAAATCTGACTTTTTACGGGACTATCAAATTTGTTTCAAAGGATATCCTGTGATATAACCTATAACATAAATTGTTAACTATACGCTATCCGGACGAGAGAGTAAAGTGTTTTTTTAAGCATGGGCGGCCAGTTTTTCTTTCATGCTTTTCTTTGATGGCAAAGTAAAAAGTCCAATATCTGTGTTGCGCTGCATCTCTCGTCACTGCGGCGTACGCCAAGTACGCCTCATTCCTCGGGAGTGATAGGGCTGCGCCGTATCTTGACCTTTTTACTTTGCCATCCCAAATTTGACTTTTTACGAGAGTATCTTCTTTGCTCGCCCAAAGAAGGTGCTCTCGTAAAAAGAAAAAACACCCCCCCATCGCCCGGGCATAAACGTTCGATATCAGGTGTCGCGCCACCCGGCTTCACTTACTGTTTTCCGTTTCGGGTGCCGTGTCTGGTTCCGGCTTATCTGTCATGGCCTCATGGCATCGCTGGATATAGTCCCTTGCGGCCTCTACATCTCCCACGTCGGGATACTTGTCCACCACTGTGAGAAACCGGGCCAGGGCCGCCTTGTAATGCTCTGATTTAAAATAAAACCGGCCTACGTAGAGTTCATGGCCGGCAAGGCTTATTCGGCATTCTTTCAGCGGTTCCGCGGCTTTTTCGGCATATTCGCTGTCCGGATACTGTCCCCGGAGGCGGGTGAATGTCTCGATGGCCTTCTTGGCCGGCGTCTGATCCCGGTCGATGGTGTCCATCTGGTTGTAATGGCAGATACCGATCCGGTAGATCACGAAGGGCACAGCTTCGTTGCGGGGGTGCAGGCGTTCAAAGGTTTCATACGCCGATATGGCTTCTTTGTATTTTTTCATATTAAAATTGGCATCGGCGATTTTCAGATCGGCCAGAATGGTGTATTTACTGAAGGGATACCAGTCCCGCAACTGTTCAAATGCCTTGATGGATTTTTTATAATCCTCTTCCTTGAACTCTTTCATGCCTTCGTCCGCAAGTTCGCGGGCGGTTTTTTCTTCTTTGGGTTTATGGGCACAGCCAGCCGCAAGGGCCACCGTCAGCACCATACACAGAAAAACAAGGGTATATCGTTTCATTTTGTTTCCGTTCCTGGTTGATAGCATTCGCTTGGGTTTACGTTATTGGGGAAGATAAGGGATGCGCTGACCAATGTCAATATCGATTTTTAAAGCCGCCGCTTCCCCTCTTCAGGCCGCGGGGACCGGTTTCGGCAATGAAGTTTCTCGCCGTTCAGCCACGATAAAGGAGATGATGCGGTTGGCTTCCATGCTTTTGACGGTAATATCAAAGTTGTCGATGGTGATCATCTCTTTTTCTTCGGGGATTCGCCCGATTCTATAAAGCACATACCCGGAAAAGGTATCATATTCCTTTGATGCCGGAATATTGATGGGGATCCGTTCGTTTACCTCTTCGATGTGGGATTTGCCCAGCACCAGCCAGGTATTTTTTTTGATTTTAATGATGTGGGGCTCGTACTTATCGGTTTCATCGACAATGTCGCCCACAAGTTCTTCAAGCACATCTTCAAGGGTGATCAGCCCCAGCACTTCGCCGTGCTCATTGATCACGATGGCCATGTGATTTTTCCGGATCTTGAATTGCTTCAGCAGGCTGTTGAGTTTCTTGGATTCCGGAATGAAATAGGGTTTGTTCATGGTTTCGCGAATATTGATTTTGTTGACAGATGCATACTGCCTGAAGATGTCCTTGACGTTCAGCACGCCGATAATATTGCCGATGTGGGTTTTGTAAACCGGAATACGGGTAAACCCGGATTTCAGAATGTCGGCCAATGCCAAGTCTTTGTCCACATCAACGGCAAACATGTCCGTGGTCGGGGTCATGATCTCCGAAGCGCTGGTGTCGTCAAACTTGAAAATATTATGGATGAATTCCTTTTCTTCGCCGTTGATTTCCCCTTCTTCCTCGGTGACCTCGATAATGGTTTTCAACTCCTCCTCGGTCATGGCCGGGGCTTTTTTGATTTTGCCGGTGAGCTTGGGGATGAAATTCAGAAAAATGATCACCGGATAAAAAAGCAGGGACAGCCAGTAGAGCGGGAAGATGGCCAGCCTGGCAATGGCGATGTTGTTTTTCGTGGCCACGGACTTGGGCAGAATTTCACCGAATATCAGGATAAAAAAGGTCATGATTCCCGTGGCGATACCCACCGCGTTGGAAGAAAAAAATTTCATGGTAAGGGATGTGGCAAGGGCCGAGGCGCCGATATTAACCAGATTGTTGCCGATCAAGATTGTGGATAAAAGATTATGCGGGTCTTCCTTCATCTTTTTGATCAGGAGGTCGAGCCGGTTTTTCTTTTTGGCAAGAAAACGGATTTTTGAACGGCTGAGAGAGAAAAGGGCTGTCTCCGAAGAAGAAAAAAAGCCAGACAATACCAGAAGCACCAAGAGTATGATAATCCGGGACGTCATGATGGCGTGCTCCTGGATAAAGGCAACGGGGGTGGTTCGGATTTTTTTTTGCGTGCTGTCAATCGTTTATCGTATTCGTCACTATCAGTGCATGATAGACAGAAATGGGGTGACATGGTTTATGGTAATTTGATATTTTCATGTACAAGCGTATTTTTACCAATGTGCGACCATTTAATATCTCTATTATAATCGGGAAAATGATTCTGTCAAGAGTGTGTGAGCAAATGGCAAAAGATACTGTATATATGGCGTTGATGTCGGATAGGCAGCTGGCCGAAAGAGTTGCGGAAGCCAGGCGGCGGCTTGCGGCATGTGAGCTTCGCCCCCGGCAATGCGGTGTGAACCGACTGGCCGGCGAGACCGGCATCTGCCAAACCGGCGCCCAGGCCATGGTGGCCGGTTACAACGCCCATTTCGGTGAAGAAGCCCCACTGGTGGGGCGCAACGGGTCCGGCACGATTTTCTTTTCTTATTGCAACCTCATGTGTGAAGGAGGTGCACGCCCAGGTGGGTGGTCTTAAAATCGACGCCCATGGTATCGCCCGGCGCGGCCTGCTGGTGCGGCACCTTTTGTGCTGCCGAATAACATGGCCGATACCCGCACCGTCATGCGGTTCATCGCCCGGCATATCTCATCCAGAACACCTATGTGAACATCATGTCCCAGTACCGGCCCTGCTCAATCCAGGGCGATTTCCCGCCCTTTCTGGCCGGATACCATGCCGTGTAATTGGTCTGAGCAATGGGTCTCCCCCGGTAGAACGCATTGGTAAGATAATAATAAACAACCGGCGTGTCCGTATCTATGGAAGATTGTCTGTCATGGTCAACAAATCATCTATACCACATGACAAGCAATCAGTCTATGATGCCTGCCCGGTTGCTAAGCGGCAACCGGATGCTTGCTGTGGATCGTTGGGTTGCCGGGGGTTGCCGGGGGTTGCCGGATGTGGTGTTAAAAAATTGCGCTCCCGTCCATCCGACGGTCTGGGGCAGAAAGGGCTGATAGGCCAGAGGGGATCTGCGCAGACCGGCAAGGTGGATTGCAGATTCGTGCATAAATGCCGCTACGCCGGTAATGGGTTTGGCCGCGGGAATCGATCGGCCGGTCATTTTTGCGACCCGTTGGCACAGGCTTGTCAGTGTATACGGCATGACCGTGCATGTCATCGTGTCCACGCCGGCAAGTGCCATGACGATTTCTTCCAGGGGGGCATTACCGGACCGTTCACCGATGCCGTTGATTGTCACGCTAACCGCGTCGGCCCCGGCTTCTGCAGCAGTAACAGCGTTGGCCGTGGCCATGCCCAGATCGTTATGGGCATGGAACTCCAGGGGAAGATGCGGTACATAACACCGAAGGGCATCAATGGTCTGATCGACCTGCAGGGGGCGGCAGATGCCTACGGTGTCGGCAATACGGAGCCGGTCAATTCCGAAACCACCGGCGTGGGCGGCAAAATCCATGAGTTTGTCAAGCGGGGTCCGTGTGGCGTCCTGGGCCCCCACGGTAACGCGCGAAAACCGTCGACAGGCATCCGGCAGCAGTTCGTTCATGGTGCGTTTGAGCCAGATCCGGTCTTTCCTGAAGACAGCTAACAGGATATCGGAAATCGGAAAACTGATATGCACGCCTTCCACACCGCATTCGGCTGCCGCGGCAAGATCGTCACGCCTGGCCCGGCACCATACGGAAAGACGGGCCGCAAGTCCAAGGCGTTCAATGGCCCGGATATCGTCACAGGCAGTCTTCCCCATGGCGGGTGTGCCGATTTCCATCTCCTGCACCCCGATCCGGTCCAGCCGGTTTGCAATTTCGATTTTTGCCCGGCGAGTGATGGCAACACCCGGCGCCTGAAGCCCGTCCCGCAGGGTGGTGTCGACGATTTGTATATTACGCATATAGCCCTCTTTCGCTTTATCGAGTTAGTGCCCATCCATAAATTGCTATTTTGCCCGATTTCTGCGTCAGTCTCAAATTTTAATCCTCAAAATACGCAAAGTATTCCTCCGGTTAAAATTTTCGCCTTCCTTGAACT
>JAXHVL010000031.1:0-9700 GCA_034189225.1 Thermodesulfobacteriota bacterium | reverse complement strand
TCGCCCGTCCGGCAAGGCGCGCGACTGAGGCATAGTAAGTCTATGTCGCAAGGAGCGCAACGCCGCTGGACGGGATGAAGCGGCAACCGAATGTAACAGTTATTTTTTGACAGACCCTAAACTGAGCACCCTGATTATACTGATCAGCAATAATCCTTTTTATTCTAGGAAATCATCATGGCTGTGACTGCGTCAAAACTGAAAAACGACAACCCCACCGGCGGAGGCAAAGGCAATTACAGACAGCGGGTACAGGAGGTGAATAAAAAGATATTCGCCGCAGCCAACCTCGACGAAATTCTTATTGATCTAAAAGATGATATCATTACGCTCTTTGAGGCCGAGCGTATTACGATCTATTATGTGGACGGCATCAAACGTGAGCTGGTATCAAAGTTTAAATCCGGTGAGGAAGTGGAGGAAATACGGGTCCCGCTTTCACCGGAAAGCATTGCCGGTTTTGCCGCCTATAAACAGCAGATCGTTAACATCAAGGATGTGTATAATCAACGGGAGCTTGTAAAAATAGACAATGCCCTGTCCTTTGATGACCGCTGGGACAAACGCAGCGGCTTCACCTGTAAACAGATGCTGGTGGCCCCGATTTTGTTTAAAAAAATGCTCATCGGCGCCATCCAGCTGGTCAACCGGAAAGACGGGAATCCATTTACGGAAGAGGACGAAAAAAATCTGGCGGAACTGGCCGATACCATGGGGATCGGCCTGTACAACCAGAAAAAAATGGCTGCCGCCAAGAAGGGGCGAAAAAACAAGTTCGACTATCTGCTGGAAAAGCATATCCTGACACAGAAGGAACTCAGCAGAGCCGTATCAACGGCAAGGGAAAACCAGAAACCCATCGAAAATATCCTGGTAAAGGACTACAACGTTCCCAAGGATGCTATCGGTGAGTCCCTGGCCCGTTATTACAATGTTCCATACCAGCCTTACGATAATACCATGCCCATCCCCGGCGACCTGTTGACGGGCGTGAAGGTTCCGTTCATGAAGAACAACGTGTGGGTTCCCCTGCGCACCACGCCGAAAGGTGAAGTTCAGATCGCCATCGACAATCCCCATGACATCCAGCGAATCAATGAAATCAAGGCGCTGTTTACGGGCAAGCGGTTACAATTATGCATCACGTTTAAAGAGGATATTTTCAGTTTTATTGAGCTGTTTACCACCGATGAAACCGAGACATCCTCCATCGATGATATTCTTTCCAAGATGCAGGAGGAAGAGGAGGAGATCGAAGAGGCGGAATCCTCGCTGGATGAAGAAAGCAGCGCCATCGTCCAGCTGGTGAATAAAATCGTTGTGGACGCTTACAACCGGGGCGCCTCGGATATTCATATCGAGCCCTATCCCGGTAAAAACAACACGGAAGTCCGCATTCGGGTGGACGGGGTCTGCACCCTGTATCAGACCATCCCATATCATTACAAGGCAGCGGTTGTCTCCCGTATTAAAATTATGTCCGACCTGGACATTGCCGAACGGCGCAAACCCCAGGACGGCAAAATCAAGTTCAAAAAATACGGCGGCCTGGATATCGAACTGCGTGTGGCGACCGTCCCGACCCAGGGCGGTCTTGAAGACATTGTGATGCGTATCCTGGCGGCCGGAGAACCCATCCCGCTCTCCAAAATGGGTTTTTCCGAAAGAAATTATGAAAATTTTCTTTCCTGCGTCACCCGCCCCTACGGCATCATATTTGTTTGCGGCCCCACGGGTTCCGGTAAAACCACCACCCTTCATTCGGCCCTGAAGTATATCAATAAGACCGAAACAAAAATATGGACCGCCGAAGATCCTGTGGAAATCACCCAGCGGGGATTGCGCCAGGTACAGGTGAAACCCAAAATCGGATTCGATTTTGCCGCTGCCATGCGGGCATTCCTCCGTGCGGACCCGGACGTGATCATGGTGGGGGAAATGCGGGACAAGGAAACCACTCATATCGGAATTGAGGCCTCCCTCACGGGCCATCTCGTCTTTTCCACCCTGCATACCAACAGCGCCCCTGAAAGTATCACCCGGCTGCTGGACATGGGCATGGACCCCTTCAACTTTGCCGATGCCATTCTCTGCATCCTGGCCCAGCGTCTCGTGCTGACCCTCTGCAAGGACTGCAAAAAGAAATATCACCCCAATAAGAGCGAATACGATGAACTGGTGAGAGTATACGGGGACGAAGAATTGTTCAACCAACGGGTCGGCATTCCCTATACCGACGATCTGATGTTTTACAAACCCGACGGCTGCAATGCCTGCAATAATACCGGCTACCGGGGTCGTATGGGGCTGCATGAACTGTTGCTGGGCACCACCGAAATAAAGAAAATGATTCAGACAAAGTCCCGGGTGGAAGAAATCAGGAACCAGGCCATAAAGGAGGGCATGACCACCCTCCTCCAGGACGGCATAGAAAAAGTATGCCAGGGGTATTGTGACCTTAAGATGGTGCGGAAGGTTTGTATCTCCTGAGCCGGCAACCCCCCCAGGTTCGCCGCAAATCCCGAGAGAAGAAAGAGAAGAATAAGAATCAGGAATGCCGAAAACGGACCTGATTCCGGCCCATTTCCTTGGCCTCGTAAAGCGCCGCGTCCGCGGCTTTCAGGACCGTTTCCGGTGAAAGGGCAATGCTGGGGATAATGGTGGAGACACCCAGGCTGATGGAGACATGTGGCCCCGCTTCTGAGTGGGGATGCGTAATCTGGAGATTATTCACATTCAACCGCATGCGTTCGGCAACACAGATCGCGCCATAAGCGGGGGTGTTTGGCAGGATGATACTGAATTCCTCGCCTCCGTATCGGGCGGGAAGGTCCGCCGTCCGGCGGGCACTGTTGCTGATACTATCGGCAACAGCCTTCAGGCACTCGTCCCCGGCCTGGTGCCCAAGAGAGTCATTGAATTGTTTGAAACAATCGATATCACATATAATCACGGAAAGTGGCGCTCCGTCTCTTGCCAGTCGCGGCCATTCCTGGTGAAGAATCTTATCGAACTGCCGCCGGTTGGGAATCTGGGTGAGGCCGTCAATCATGGACAGCAATTCCAGTTCACTGTTGAGCTGATGAAGCGTCTCCTCGGCCTCTTTTCGGACGGTAATATCCTTCAGGTTGACGATAATCCCCATCAGCTCCCCGTCAAGAATTCTGAAAGGGGTTGCGGTGAGGATAAACGGCGTTTTACCGCTCTTTACATTCCGGGCTTCGGTGTCTTTTTCAAATCGCTTCTGCCCGGTTTTGATCACCGTCATGGGACAGTCCGGGGTGTTGCAGAGAGTACACTGAAAAAAATCGCTGCATGTGCCGCCGACCACACTATCCCGGGGCTGACCGAGGAATTTGACAAAGGCGTCATTGACCCGCAACACCTTGTGGTTTTTGTCAATAACCCACATGGCATCGGCTGCCGTGTTAAATATCTGGTTCAGTTCCACGGATGTGGTTTCCGCGGATATGGTCATCTGGTTTGATTTTTCAATAATCGTCTCAAGCTGCTTGTTGATCGCCTCGATCTCCATATTTTTTTCAATCAGCAGCTCTTCGGATTTTTTGCGTTCCACGGCATATTTCAAGGCACGGTGCAAAATCCGCCTGTTGAAATCCCCTTTGACCAGGTAGTCCTGGGCGCCGTTGCGCAGGGCCGCCATGGCCTTTTCCTCATCATCCTGACCCGTCAGGATCACAACGGGCAGGTTCGGCGCTTTTTCCTGAAATTTCAGAAAGGTATCACCATTCCAGCTGTCGGGCAGGTTAAGGGCCAGCAGAACAGCATCCACCGGCGCATCTTCAACAAGACCGAGCCCGGTCTCCAGGCTGTTGGCCACATTCAAGGTAAAAGAAGGATCTGATAGCAACAGCTTTCTCACCATTTTGGCGTTAAAGCGATTGTCGTCGATTAAAAGGACTTTCATAAGAAAATGCGCTGAATATTATTTGCACTGATTATGGGTCGCAACTTTAAAGCATTGGCCGGCTTTGCATGAGTCTGCCGGCCGGTTTCAGACGCCGGGCGGGCAGCGACACGGAAAGCAGTCATTGTTCATGCATCTTCTGCATGCTGTATTTGACGGCTTCGTAAAAAGTTCAATATCTGTGTTGCGCTGCATCCCTCGTCATTGCGCCGTACGCCAAGTACGCCTCATTCCTCGGGAGTGATAGGGCTACGTATCTTGAACTTTTTACTTTGCCGTCCCAAAGTGACTTTTTACAAGACCATCAAAGAAAAATGTGCAAAAGAAAGGGCGCCCCGCAGCTTCGGCTACCCTCGCAGGGACGGTTTTTTCGGCGTGGGCAGAAACTCGCCTGTCCTTTTGTGGAGATGCGGTAAGCCTCGTCTGCTCAGACAGTCTGCCCGCGTCTTCCGAAAAAACCGCCCCTGCTCGGCTGCGCTGCAAGGGGCTGGGCACGTGTTGCTGTTCAGTTTTTTCGACAAGCTGACAGGCTTGGCAATAAACTAAAAAATTAAGTAAACATCCGGCCCCAGAGGGCCGGCTTTGGTTACCCCTATGAGGGGATTGTTTACAGTCTGAACTCAACCTTCGTGTCCTTCGTGAACTTCGTGGTTCAATTGCCTGGCGTTGATTACCACGAAGAGCACGAAGAGCACGAAGATAGATGCATCGCATTGCCCCGGAACACTCGGGTATCTGTTTTGATCATTGGAACATTTGATATTCGGATTTGTTTCGAATTTCTAATTTCGAATTTCGCGCTTTGCTCCTTACCGGCATAGCCTTTTATCGCTGACCTGGCCCAGAGGACCAGGTTTTATTGACTGAATAAATTGACAGATTAAGTTCCTTGGAAGTTCTTTTAAAAAAGATATCCATGTTCGACTTTTTACGAAACCATTAATTTGAATATATGTATATTATATCCGATTTTTCAGAGAAAGTAAACCACGGTGTTGTGGCAGTAAATAACTTATTATGGCATGCGCGAAAGATAGCTTCGCCATTTCTACCTTCCTTGATCGCAATCAACTGCCGTTTGACAAACCACGGAATACACGGAATGGCACGGAAAAGGGGAGCAAGATGGTTACTTCCGTGCCATTCCGTGTATTCCGTGGTTAAAAAAAGGATTGACCATAATCACCGTCCCTGCGCGTTTAACTGCTCGAGGATGGGCGACAGCTTTCCCCGGTCGTCAGGCCGCGCCAGCAGAACGGTTGCAGGCTTGTTGAACACGGCGCCGGACGGCGGCGAGGGCCGTTCACCGGCAGCGTAAAGATGCCGGGTTTCCGGATTTTCCATGTGCAACAGCATATCCAGCAGGTTGCCGGTCACGCCACCCTGATCAATGTGCTCGATATACTGCATCATTATATTGTTCACCGTTACCGTGAAGTCATCGGTTCGGGCATAACCGGCGTTCCGGCAGTCATGGGTGGAAACCATGCAGCGGCAGGCAAAAGGACGAAGGTTATACACCGGGCAGATGTGATCGGCCAGCAGCGGGCATTGCCCCCATGCCGGGTCCATGACATCTTCCGGCACCACTTCCCCCCGGCTGCAAATCTCCGCGATGGCGTTCATGGTCAGCGTCGGCTGAAAACGTTTGCCATCAGCGGCCTCGCAAACAACATCAAACAGGTCCGCCCGGCCCGCCTGCACCAGGTAATCGGCGATCCGCCAGGCTTCCAGGGAAGTAACGGTCACATTCACCGTACAACAGGTATCACACCCCTTTTCGCACAATGGCTCAAGTGTCTCCAGATAGGCATCATACACCCGGCAGACATGCTCATATGCCGCCAGCCGCTCGTTAATCCAGCGCATTTCGCGTTCCTTTTTATTGTCAGAGTTGATGGACCCGTGAAAAACGTTGTACCTCGACCCATCAATGCAATGCAATGGAAAAAGTATGTTATTTGTTTGACACAGCGCGGGCTTTTTATCATACTCGGTAGAAAAAATAATCCAACCGGCCTTGGCCGGTGAACCCCCGAAATCCTGATATCACGGAAAGCGTGACGATCAATGGACAACGAAACCACAAAAAAAGAAACCATGCGAACATATACCGGCCCGCCCCATAATCTTCCAGAGGCCCTGGCCATGCGGCTGTATACATCCCGCCTGATAGGGAGCAATACAGACCTCGTTATTCACGGCGGCGGCAACACCTCCGTTAAACTGACCATGGCGGATATTTTCGGTAACGATCAGGATGTCCTGTTCGTAAAGGGCAGCGGCGTAAACATGGCGCAAATGGGACCAGAGGGGTTCGTGGCAATGGATATGTCAGGGCTTCTGCAATTACGAGCTCTTTCCTCCATCAGCAATACGGAAATGGCCAACCAGCTGGCACGACATAAATTGCACACGGAGGCGCCTGCCCCGTCGGTGGAAGTCCTGCTCCATGCCTTTCTTCCACATAAATTTATTGATCATACCCATGCCGATGCCATCCTTGCCCTGACCAACCGCGAAAACGCCGCAGAAACGGTTAAAACCGCTCTTGGTCCGGGGGTCTGCGTGATCCCCTATGAAAACTCCGGTCTTCCCCTTGCCAGGGCGGCGGCGGAAGCATGGGAGGCCGATCCGGACACGGACGCCATTGTCGTGCTGCATCACGGTATTTTCACCTTTGCAGACGATGCCCGCACCGCCTATGGCCGCATGACGGAATGCGTCGAAAAGGCCGGAACATGGCTTCGGGAAAATGCGACACCGCCCGCCGAACCGCCGCTCACCCACTGCACCGATGCGGCCTGCGCCGGTCTTGCCCAGGTAATCCGCGGCGCCTGCGCTTCTTTTGATGTGCCAGGCCGACAGCAGCGATTTTACGTGGATATCCGGCGGGATGAGGACCTGCTTTCCGCCGCTTCATCGCCGGCGGCCCGACAGATCTGCGATACAGGCGTGCTCACGCCGGACCATGCCATTCGGACCAAGAACCGGTATGCCCTTATCGATCACATACCGAATACCGATGAGGCGCTGGCCGCCCTTGTCACAGAAACCGTGGCCGAGTATCGGGCGGATTATGAAGCATATTTCTCCCGCCACAACGACCGGCAGGACCGGACCATGCTGGATCCTTCGCCCCGTGTTTTTCTGGCGGCCGGCGCTGGGCTGATGGGACTGGGAGAAACCCGGAAGGCCGCCCGTATCGCGGCGGATATCGCCACCCACACGGTGCGGACAAAATACCGCAACGGCCTGTCAGCCTATAAGCCGGTGGATGAATCCCATATTTTTGAGATGGAATACTGGCCTTTCCAACTCCAGAAACGCCAGACCCGGTCACCCCTGCCCCTGGCCGGACAGACGGCCCTGGTCACCGGCGCGGCCGGTGCCATCGGTATGGGGGTAGCCGATCGCCTGATTGCCGCCGGCGCGGCCGTGGCCATATCCGATATTGATGAAAAAGGGCTGGAAACGGTACGTGACCGGCTTTCGGAACAATACGGCCCGGACTTCGTAGAAAGCGTGGTCTTTGATATCACCGATGAAACCAGCGTGGCCGACGGCATGATTCAGGCAAGCCTGAAACTGGGCGGGCTTGACATCGTGGTCCCCAATGCGGGAAGCGCTTACGTGGCCCGGATAGAAGACCTTTCAACCAAAGATTTCAACCGGGTGATCGCCATTAACCTGATGGGGACCTTTAACACGATCAAGGCCGCCATCCCCGTATTCCGGCGGCAGAACACCGGCGGCAACATCGTTGTGATCAGCACCAAAAACGTGTTCGATCCGGGCGCGGCCTTCGGTGCCTACAGTGCCTCCAAGGCGGGGGCCCACCAGATATCCAAGATCGGGGCCATGGAACTGGCCGAAATGGGGGTCCGGGTCAATATGGTAAACCCGGATGCGGTATTCGGCGATGCGGATGTCCCCTCCAAGCTCTGGGAGATGATCGGGCCGGAACGAATGAAGGCCAGGGGACTTGATCCCGAGGGATTAAAAGCGTATTATCGGGAACGAAATCTGTTAAAAACGTCTGTTTATCCGGAACATGTGGGCAATGCCGTGGTCTTTTTCGCCAGTGACCTCACCCCCACCACCGGTGCCACCATCCCGGTGGACGGCGGCGTACCGGCGGCATTTCCGAGATAGATGAGTTGGGAGATAACATGAATTTGCACCATGCAGCGGTGGTGGCGACATCAGAAAAAAACTGCGACCAATTTTACGGCGATCTGCTGGGCCTTGAAAAGCAGCGTGCCCGCCGCATTCCGGCAGAGCTGATGAATGCCATATTTGCAATCAACCAGGAAACCCTTGCCATAGACTATGGCAACGATGACCTGCTGATGGAAGTCTTCATCACTACACCGCCGGAAGGACGGACGGTCTCTCACCTCTGCCTGAAAACACCGGATCGCGAAAAACTGCTGGCCGATTGCGACCGCATGAATGTGCCGGTCCTTCGCGTTGCCAAAAGCGACGGCGGTTTCATCGCCTTTATCGAGGATTTTGACGGAAACCGATTTGAAATAAAATAAAACATTATTGAAAGGAGATATGCACCATGCCCGATGCCGATGAAATCAAGGAAAGCAAAAATTATCATACGGATATTCCCCAGACCACGGACGGTTTTTTTCTGAAAGGGTCCAATTCCCTGGACTGGGGCATGAAAAATCGGCTGTCCCGGATTTTCAACCCCAAATCCGGACGGACGGTCATGCTGGCCATCGACCATGGCTATTTTCAGGGCCCCACTACCGGACTGGAGCGCGTGGATGTGGATATCCTGCCGCTGGTGCCCTATGCCGATACACTGATGCTCACCCGCGGCATGCTCCGGAGCGTGGTGCCGCCGGATATGACAACCCCCATCGTGCTCCGGGCGTCGGGTGGCACCAGCGTTCTCAATGAGCTCTCCAACGAGGAGATCGCCGTTGATATTGAAGATTCCATCCGGCTGAACGTCTGCGCCATGGCGGTTCAGGTCTTTATCGGCGCCGAATATGAACGGCAGTCCATACACAACATGACCCGGCTTGTCGACATGGGCAACCGGTACGGCATTCCAACGCTGGCGGTAACCGCCGTGGGCAAGGACATGGCCCGGGATGCGCGGTATTTCCGGCTGGCTACCCGCATCTGCGCGGAACTGGGCGCCCAGTACATTAAGTCCTATTATATCGAAGAGGGGTTTGAGACCGTCACCGCCTCCTGCCCGGTGCCCATCGTCATGGCCGGCGGCAAGAAAATTCCCGAGCTGGATGCCCTGACCATGGCCTCCCGGGCCGTGCAGGAAGGCGCCGCAGGCGTGGACATGGGAAGAAACATCTTCCAGTCAGATGCGCCAGTGGCCATGCTTCGAGCCGTCAGAGCGGTGGTGCATGACAATGAGCCCCCGGAAAAGGCCCTGGAGCTGTATGAAACCATCAAAAACCAATTATGATGGTTTCGTATAAAGTTTTCAACCCCGCCGCGGCGTTTTTGCAGTAAGTAACTTGTGCGAGGTTTGATTTTTTACCGCTATTTGTGTTAAACGACCCATTTTTCTTTCATACTTTTCTTTGCTCGCCCAAAGAAGATAGTCCCGTAAAAAATCGGATTTGGGACGGCAAAGTAAAAAGTTCAAGATCAAGGCGCGCAAATCCCGAGGAATGAGGCGTACTTGGCGTACGCCGCAGTGACGAGGGATGCAGCGCAACACAGATATTGGACTTTTTACGAAGCCGTCAAAGAAAAGTATGCAAAAGAAAGGGCGCCCCGCAG
>JAXHVL010000030.1:0-11526 GCA_034189225.1 Thermodesulfobacteriota bacterium | reverse complement strand
GCGCGACCTGGACCGGATCAAGGCCTACTGCCGGCAGCGCCTCAGCGCCCTGCCCGAAGAGCACCGCCGCTTTGAAATGCCCCACATCTACAAGGTCGGCATCTCAGACGGCCTGGACGCCCTGCGCAACGACCTCCGCAATCAACTGACCGCCGCCTTCAACCCCCGCACATAACCACACTCCGGCATAACGCCACCCCATCCCCCTCCTGAATTCCTGCCCTGAACAGTGTAAATTTGGCTCTCGCAAAGGCGCAAAGCTCGCAAAAAAAGCAAGTCAAAACGGCAGTGCATTCCCCCCTGCCTCCCCCCGCGGCCGCAGGCCGCGCCCCAAATCCAGAAACACCATCCCCACATCCCCGGCACACCAGCGACGATGCCAGCAATTTTCCTGAATCAAGTATAGTGTCTCCGGATTCCTAAGTGCAGCGTAAATATATTGACTGTAATAGAAAACCAAATTACAGTTAACATATAAACGCAAAATCAAAAAAGAGGCCTTTTTGAAACCGATATACTTGGATGTATGTGCATTGTGCCGTCAGTATGACGACCAGTCATATTCAAGAATTCACCTTGAGACAATAGCAGTACGCTTTTAATATTTTAAAAAATAGAGGCCGGGCATTTTGCAATGGTTTACTCGCCTGTACATAAATTTGAAATATCGGACATATCAAATGAGGCGGAAAGAATTGACCTGTTGTTATTTCTTGAACAACTTGGTGTAAAACACGATATCGCCCCAAAAACCGTCAGAGCACTGGCTGAAGAATTCTCACAGCAGGGACTCGGCCCCGCTGATGCCGCCCATCTGGCTTTTGCCGAAGCAACAAAAGCCGATTTTATAAGTTGTGATGATAAGTTGATTAAAAAATGCTCTAAAATGGCGCTTAACGTATGGGCCGGCAACCCCGTTGCCTTCTGTGATAAGGAGGACCTGAGATGACCATGATAAAAAATATCAACGATAAAGATCTTATGAAAAAAGGGGTTGAAATTTTATTCAAAGAGCTTGGATATACGGATGCCATCCGATTTCTATCCATACCAAGGGATATGAGGGAAGAAAGTGTAAAAAGACACAGAAAATGGCAAAGCAGCCTGGATAAAAACACATTTTTTGATCAAATCTTTAAGGAAAAAGAACTTTCCCTACCAAACAGATACAGAAAGCTTTAACCTGCCCCCCCCCTTGTCAGTTTAAAGATCAGCCACAGCCCCACACGGACCCACACAGACATGCCTGACTTTGTCTCTGCCTGTCTGTGTATTTCTGTGTGCGTCTGTGGCTATTAAATCTTTGCCCGTGTCCGTCTGTGGCCAATTTCCCCTTGTCTGCGTTCGTCCGTGTGGGGCCGTGGTCATTTAATCTTTGTCCGTTTGGGGCTGCAGCTGATCCGCCGCGCTTTATACAAATCTCAAATTCTTCAAAACATGCCGAAAATAATCCCTTGACCACACATCCAGATCACTCGCTCTCGGCACAAACGGCAAAACATCTGCTTTGGCCGCCTCAAAATCAACCGCCTCAATCCGCTGCGCAATCATCTCAATACAACGCGCTTCATCCAGCGGTGCATCCTGCGTGTAAAACCCTTTCTGCCGAAGCCGCGCCTCAAGATGCGGCAGCAGCAGGGGAATATTCTTCCGCACAAGAAACGCAAAATCAAACCAGTCCCGGCCCTTCACCCGGTTCATCCACCCGCGTGACAAAACCGCATCCATTTTCCCTGCAAAAAGTGCCGGCCCGGAATACGCCTGTAAAGAAAACGGCACCGGCTCATCGACATAAACCACCTCAAAATCCGCCTGGGGCGGCGGATCAATATCCACCTCCAGCTTCACCTTGCAAACCGCATCCCGATGGATTCTGCCGGCAACCGATTCCGGCACATTGGCCTTCATCAAGTGCATTCGTGTATTGATCTTGATAAATGCCGATGCAATGGGGGACACCTGTTGTTTTTGATGCTCCTGAATATCCACCGAAAAGCCAAAGCTTTCCATCTCATCCCTCAAAGGGCCCAAAAATCTATCAAGACCGAATCCCGTATCCGGTGCCAGCAACGAAAAATCCAGATCCTCGGAAAACCGGTCCAGATGATAAAGCAGCCGAAGCGCCGTCCCCCCATAGAAAGCCGCATCACCAAAAAAACCGCCGCGGGACAGTCCCAGCAGGGCAACCGACTGAACCGTTTCCGCAAGCGCCCGTTCCACAGCGCCATTATACTTTTCAAGATACGATTCAAATAATTGTAAACTTGCCTCACGCATTGTTCATCTTCCTGACAAACATGGCCAGCGTCCCCAGGGTCGTTGCCTTATAGTGATGCGCCAGAAAAATTATTTTCTCATGATCAAGGTCATTAAACGCCTCCGGGGCCATCCGCAGATCCTCAAAAAGCAGGTTCTCAAGCCGCCTCATGGACCGCACCCCCGCGTTTTGATACAACACATCACAAAGCGCCTTTTCCGCCGAAGCAATAAGAAACCGATGCCGGCCGTCTCCGGCAAAGGTAATATCATGGGGATAGACCGCAGATGGTACATCCTGGTACAAAAAAGACACCACCGGCGTGTCATACCGCTTGGATCGCCCCTTTCCAAAAGTCGCCGATGTTATATGGACAACGTGTTCGGGGATAAGCCCGTACCACCGCAGGGCATAAACAAACGAGACATACGAAGGACCATAAATACGATTGGCGGCCTGCCCCAGAACATAAGGGTTCTGCGCCGCTGCCGCCCTGATATATAACCCCTTTTTGAGACGATACAAAACACCCTGGCGCACCAGCCGGCCGATCCTGGCCTTGGGATTTGCATAATCCGACAAATAATCCCGAAGCCACAGCGCATCCGGCAGGTCCACCAGCGATTCTGTATTATATGCATGCATATTTCCCCCACAAAGTACACAAATACTACACCTTCTGGCGCAAACATGCAAGAACTAATTTTTTTAACCACAGCCCGCCACCAGCCGAGAAACCTACCCCACAACCCCCGGCACACCGACGCCATATAGAGACGCTGGCGCAGCCTGCCTCCCCCCGCGGCCGCAGGCCGCCCCCCAATAATCCCCTCTAAAAAATGTTCCGGTATATCAATTTTTGGGATAATCCAAATCGAAATCGGGATCGCTATCGGGATCGAAGAGATATGGCGCCTGGACACGAGAAACTGAAGGATGAACTCGACCGGATGGCCGCGATGCTCAGCCGTCTCAGCGGAAGAGGCTACCAAGTTCGAGAGTATCAAACGGCCTGCAGCGTCGATTCCGACCCCGATAGCGATTTCGATTCCGAAGAAAGAAAATCCCAGCAACTTTCCTGAATTAAGTATACTGTCCCCGAATTCCCGAAGGTATATCAATTTTTGGGATAATCCAAATCGAAATCGGGATCGCTATCGGGATCGAAGAGATATGGCGCCTGGACACGAGAAACTGAAGGATGAACCCGACCGGATGGCCGCGATGCTCAGCCGTCTCAGCGGAAGAGGCTACCAAGTTCGAGAGTATCAAACGGCCTGCAGCGTCGATTCCGATCCCGATAGCGATTTCGATCCCGAAGAAAGAAAATCCCAGCAACTTCCTTGAATTAAGAATGCTGTCCCCGAATTCCCCCCATCAGGCGGAGATGCGCTGCATATGTATCGGCAGCCGATTGATACTGACTTCTTTTAAATCCAGCTTCCTGCTCGCATTGTCAATATCGATACCGACTATATTCCCTTCGGCGTCATAATCGAGGACCACCCCTTCGGAGACCTCTTTGCTGTCCACACTGTTCCTTGATGACAGATCAATATACAAAGAATCAGTTTCTTCATAATAATTTAATTTCATGGCTTAAACCTCCGATCAGGAAAAGCGTTATGAATCGTCATTTTGTCTTCCAGAGTCACCACTCTTACATGATGTACTCGTAAAAAGTCAATTTTGGGACGGCAAAGTAAAAAGTTCAAGATGCGGCGTGTCTATCTTACTCTCGTGGAATGGTCTGTAGGGGCGAACCTTGTGTTCGCCCTCTGATCGGGCGAACACAAGGTTCGCCCCTGCACCGTACGTGACATGACGAAAGATGCAGCGCAACAAAGAAATTGGACTTTTTACGAAGCCGTTATTTATGAGTATTGACAATTATTACAAGCCCCCCATAATAAAAATAGAAAGTCAAAACGAATAAGTCGAACCGGGGGTGGCAAATGCATACAAATGAACTATCAAAAACCGAATTGAGGGAAATAATCAAGGAGGCCGTTACTGCTGTATTAACGGAAAGAAAGGATTTGCTTGAGGACGCATTATCCGAGGCACTCCTTGATATGAAGCTTGGTTTGGCTATGGAGGAAGCTGACTCCGGAGAATATGTCACAGAAGAAACAATTATGTTGAAGCTCACGGAATGATCCATGAATGTTCTTTATTCAAAAAGATTCAGCAAGGACCTTGATCGTATTACCACTGACCGGAAGCTTACGCAACGGCTCCTGCAACTTATAAATCAAATCAAACAAATAGAATCGTTGGCGACTTTAGAAAATGTGCGGAAAATTCAAGGGTATGATGAATATTTCAGAATACGCCTCGGTGAATACCGGCGCTTAGAAATGCTTCGTTTTCTCCATCGAAAAGACATATACAGGCGGTTCCCATGAATCCTTGTCTGTGTCGGTCCTTGTCTGTGTCCGTCCGCGTGGGTCCGTGGCGACAACCGTACCTATAACCTGGAGGTTCCGCTTTAATGTCAGGCCGACCCGGCTTTCATCCGTATCAACACAACAATTACTTTGCCTCTGAAAGCATTTTGTATTATATTAACATTTGTTGCATCAGTATTTCCAGTCGAAAAACCAGGCTCTGCGATCCCTCATAAAATTGCCAAAGACGCTACTGATACGCCTATGCATTAAAAACACAAAGCCCCCCCGTTCCGGCTCCACCCCTACACCACCGAGGCCCACCACCAGCCGATAAATCCACCGCACAACCCCCGGCACACCCACGCCCATGCAGGAACTGGCTTTACAGGCTGTCCAATAACCCCTGTGCGATCGTCACCACATGGATGGAATTATTCCACGGCTGGGGGGACTGCGCAGACCATACAGAGATGCTGGCGCAGCCTGCCTCCCCCAGAATCGATGACATGACGATAGATGCATCGCAACGCAGATATTGGACTTTTTACGAAGCCGTCAGATATCTCCCACCATCGCAATCTTCTGCCATGGCACCACGGCAACCGACCGCCGCGTCTGTTGCTCACTGCCGGCATACACCAGGTGCGCCTTGCCCGCATCACTACCAGCCATCTCAACCCATCGCAAAAGCCCCTTGAAATAGGACGCCGTGATGGTCCGGCCCGATTTGATCTCAACCGGTACAAGACAATCCCCCCGGTCCATCAACACATCCACCTCATTACCTGTTCGATCCCGCCAGAAATATAGATTGGAAGGCTGCCCGGTATTGAAACGCATTTTCAGCAGCTCACCCACCACAAGCGTCTCGAATAAAGGCCCCCTGTATGCATGGTTCACAAGCTGCGCTTCCTTTTCTATCCCCAGCAGCCGGGCCGCAAGACCCGTATCATAAAAATAAAGCTTGGGCGTTTTTATAAGCCGTTTGTTGTAATTCTTGAAATACGGGGGCAACAGATAAACAATATAGCTGGCCCGCAGCACAGACAGCCATGACTTAGCGGTATTCGGAGCGATACCGCAATCATTTGCCAGTGAGGTAAGGTTCAGCAGTTGCCCGCTCCGTCCGGCGCAAAGGTAAACAAACCGCTGAAAAACAGTCAGGTCACTTACATTCACCATCTGGCGCACATCCCGCTCGACATAGGTCCGAATATAATTAGGAAACCACAGCGCCGGTGAAATGGGCCGGTCATAAAGCGGCGGATAAAACCCCTTATACAGCAAAGATTCAAGCGATGACGGCAATCGGTCAACCGCCATCAGCTCCTCAATTGAAAACTGCAGCAGTTCCATCATGCCTGCCCGGCCGGCAAGGGTCTGGGTATCTTCTGCCATAAGGCCGAACTGTTGCGACCCCGTCAGCAGAAACAGGTTCGTACGCCCGTCCCGGTCAACAAGCGTCTGAAGATAAGAAAGCAGATGCGGACATCGCTGCACCTCATCCAGAACCGCCCCGTCCTTAAACCGCTCTAAAAACCCCCTGGGATCTTCGTTGGCAAACAATTCCTGGTCCGGGTCCTCAAGACTGACATAAGGCCTGTCATCAAAAATACGCGCGGCAAGCGTAGATTTTCCCGACTGACGCGGCCCGGTCACCACCACAATCGGAAACCCCGCCAACAAGGTCTTGACCGTGGATTCTGCATGTCTTGGAATATACATACCTCACCCTTTTTGCTAATCCGCATTTGAACTGCATATTAGCAAAAATCGTTCTGTGTTACAACACCTGTTGGAAATCTGGGAAATCTGGGGACATCGTACTTAATTCAGTGCAGAACAGAGCCGAAACCAGAAATTTTCTTGAATTCGCTGAAGTCGGAATTGACGAACATCGCAAATTCGGGGACAGTATATATATTTTGCATTTCCTGCAAGAATTCTGGTTTGGTCACCCCAAGCCACTCAGCGGCCCGCCCCGCCGAAACACGCCCAACCGCCACCAGCTTCGCCACCAGAAGCCACTTAACAACCGCCTCCGGCTGCCTGGCCGCCCCCCGATCAACCCCCTCTAAAAAATGCTCCGGTATGTCAATTTTTGGGATAATCCAAATCGAAATCGGGATCGCTATCGGGATCGAAGAGATATTGCGCCTGGACACGAGAAACTGAAGGATGAACTCGACCGGATGGCCGCGATGCTCAACCGTCTCAGCGGAAGAGGCTACCAAGTTCGAGAGTATCAAACGGCCTGCAGCGTCGATTCCGATCCCGATAGCGATTTCGATTCCGAAGAAAGAAAATCCCAGCAACTTTCCTGAATTAAGTATGCTGTCCCCGAATTCCCCTGTCCCCGAATTCCCCTCACATCCCGGAAATTTTGTCTTATAATGACAATAGCATTGCTTCTGAAACTATAATGTATTATATTAATATAAGCGGAGCAATGCCCGGATGAAGATCATTTTGCGGAGAACCAATGGAGTTCGAATGGGACAAGGCGAAAGCGGAAACGAATTATAAAAAACATCATGTTTCTTTTGCGGAAGCCGCCACTGTTTTTGGAGACCCATTAGCCATAACCTTTAACGACCCTGATCACTCCATAAATGAAAATCGTTTAATCACCTTTGGTATCTCAAAATTCAATCGACTACTTGCAATCTCACACACAGAGCGTTCCAGTAGAATAAGAATTATCAGTGCACGCCAAATGACCAGAAAAGAGAGGTATATATATGAAGAAGAATAAAAAAAACGATGAATTACGCCCCGAATACACAAAACAAGACCTTGGCAAAGGCGTCAGAGGGAAATATCATAAGGATTATTTATCTGGCACAAACCTGATTCTTTTACAGCCAGATGTTGCCTCAGTCTTCCCAGATGAAAAATCAGTTAACGAGGCCTTGCGATCCCTGATAAAAATTGCCAAAAACTCGACTGATATTCCAATGCATTAAAAAATGAAAAATACATATACTGTCCCCGCATTCTATCGCAATTTTTTGGGATAATCCAAATCGAAATCGGGATCGCTATCGGGACCGAAGAGATATGGCGCCTGGACACGAGAAACTGAAGGATGAACTCGACCGGATGGCCGCGATGCTCAACCGTCTCAGCGGAAGAGGCTACCAAGTTCGAGAGTATCAAACGGCCTACAGCGTCGATTCCGATCCCGATAGCGATTTCGATCCCGAAGAAAGAAAATCCCAGCAACTTTCCTGAATTAAGTATGCTGTCCCCCAATTCCCTTATAAACAATCGGCAGCACCCGCTGGCAAACCGCATAATCATACACCCCCTCCCAATCCACAACCTCCCCCGCCGCCCGCACAATCTCCCCGGCCCTCGCCTCATCCGGTTCAATCCGGGCGCAAAGCAAAACCAGTTGTGGTGCAGGGGTCAGCTTAAAAATCTTGCCTCCAGATCATCAGCAACCCGCCGGGCCGTATTGCCGTCCCACAATGCCGGCACATTGCCCTTCTCGAATTTACCCGCCAGAATCGCATCCGCCATCTCCCCAAGCTGCCCAGCCGTGCACAGCCTGTTGGTCCCCTCAGTAATGGTCACCGGCCGCTCCGTATTCGGCCGTATTGTCAAACACGGAATCTGCAAAAAGGTCGTTTCTTCCTGAACGCCACCAGAATCCGTAATAATCAGCCGGCTGTTAAATACAAGATTCATAAACTCATAATATCCCAGCGGGTCCGTCAGACGAATACCAGCCGCCTTATCAAGCCAATCAACCCCAAAGGCCTCAAGCTTACCTCGGGTCCTCGGGTGCACCGGAAAAACCAGCGGTATCTTCCCGGAAATCTCCCACTGTTTCTCTTGGACACAGGTTCGCTTAAGTTCTTAGAAAGGGTGTTAAAATGGCCTGTTTCAGGCGAAAATTTAATTTCTGAACCTACTGTTTTTACATAAAAAATAGAATCAGGTTTTTGATGTCTCTTGAAACGATATCCCAAAGTGTAGACATCGACCACATATTACTGGCTGATATTGTTAGGAAAATATGCTTTGGCATAGTATTTAAGCGCCTTTTTCTTATATAAGTGTATGTTATTATTAAAGAATACACTGATTATTTTAACACCCTTTTAGAGGCTATGAAACAAGAATCGATTAATTCCGGCTTTTTTTATCTAGTTCATTCTCATTTTTTGATTTAATACTAAATAAAAAAATTTCATATCATCAACCAAGTAACGTTTCCAAAGCCTTTTGGGTTCTTTTAATAATCTCCACAACCATTCCAGACCATTATATTGCATCCATTTTGGTGCCCGCTCAACCAAACCAGCCTCAAATTCAAAACTTCCGCCAATTCCAATTGATACCGGTACTTGATACTGATCCTTATATTTATATATCCACTTTTCCTGTTTTGGAGCACCTAAACCGACAAAAAGAATATCTGGCTCTACTCCCTTTATAATATTTAAAATTTTTTCATTCTCTGCTGGATTATTTTCAAAACCATATGGGGGGCAATAAGTTCCTATAATTTTAATGTTAGGGTAAATCGATTTAAATTTTTCAGATGATAATTGAGCAGCACCTTCCCGTCCACCCATAAAAAAAAGTTTATACCCTTTTATAGCAGAGACTCTGCACAATTCTGGAAAAAGATCAGAACCTGAAATCTTCTCTTTTAATGGAGTGTTTAAAAATTTTGATGCCCAGATTAAAGGCATCCCATCTGCTAATATTAAATCAGCACTCTTATATATTTCACAAAACAATTTATCATTTTGCAGCTGAACAATATGGTCTGCATTTGGAGTTACAACTATTTTATTTTGTTTTTCTACTAAAAATAATTCAATTTTCTTAATGGCATCTTTTAAAGTAAGGTTATCAATATAAATGTTAGAAATTTTAATCATTTCTATTTCTTCTATTTTTTATAATTTTTGAAGGATTTCCTCCGGCAACAACCAAATCAGGAACATCTTTTGTAACCACAGCTCCTGCGCCAATAACAACATGGTTTCCAATTGTCACACCAGGTAAAATTATTACATTCGCACCAATCCAAACATCATCTCCAATTCGAATTCCATCAAGTTTTCGACCCTGTCTATTTATTGGTTGGCTCGTTGTTTCGAAGTTATGGTTCCGGGTTAAAATCTTGACATCCGGCCCCATTAACACATCGTTCCCAATTACAACATTAGAATTGATCATGCACCTGGTTCCAAATTCTGATCTATCTCCAATCTTGATAAATGGCGAGATGTCACAATTATACCTAACTTTGATCTTTTTCCCACATTTATCTAAAAACAGCTTTGCCAAAAGTGCCCTTAAATTCGGGAAAAAAAGTGAATAAGGCCGGTAATCCTCAGGAGTGTATCGAACAAAACCAATGAAAAGAAAATAACAAAAATAGCGAAATAATTTCTTCATGCAACTCACCAGAAGCTAATTATGCCATACTTGCCTATATTTTGTGCAGCTCAATAGTTTTTTGATAAACAGTTAAGAGTTCTATTGCCACACTTCTCATATCCAATTTTAGGTTTTTTATTCGCTCTCTTCCCTTTATCGTCTCACTTTTTAAAGATTTAATTACATATTCTGCCAATTCTTCAATGTCATTTGTCTTGCTAACATAACAGCCGGAGACACCATCCAATAAATATTTTACATTCCCCACATTAGTTGAAACTATTGGTACATTGCACGCTAAAGCTTCTTTGACAGCGTTAGGAGATCCTTCGTGATCAGAGGTTAACAAAAATACTGAGGATGCATTAAAATAATAGGGGACTAATTCTCTCGGCGCATTAATCAATAAAAGCCCATCAACAGGCATTTTTGTTTTTTCAGCGACCACTTTTAATACAGATCTGAAAATATCGTATCTTTTTTCCTCACGCCATTTGTCACCAGCGGAGCAAAAAAGAAGATACTTTTTTTTTATGCTTAAGGACAATTTATTTTTTGATGTTTCACAATCTATAACTTTAAAAAAGCTTAAATCCGTTCCATTCGGTAAATAGTAACCTTTGTTCTTAAAATTATCAACTATTGACGGATTTTCTTTTACAATAAACATTGTAGATTTCTGTTGAACATAGTCATATAATTCTTTTTTTAATATATTAAATTTATCATTTCTTCCTTCACTGCCCCTTGGACTCATGAATGAAGTAACTACAGGCTTATCTGGTCTGCATATAAACAAAGTTAAAAAACCAGTATACATATGGTGACAGTGAATAACATCAGCCCACTTTGCAGTTTTCCGAATTGCCACAATTTTTTTTAAGTATTCCAACTTACCTTTTTCTAGAGCATTAATAAAAATAGTTCTAACCTGATGCCCTTGCTCCTCAATAGAACCAATTTGTTCTTTTATAAATATTCCATATGCAGGGTCTTTCGAAACCGGGTAAGCATTTGTTATATGTAGAATGTTCATTTAATAAATCTTCCTCACAATATAATTCGAAAAAAAATTTTTCACTATATCTTTACTATTTTCGTTCTTTAATACTAGAAATTTTTTGATTATTGTTACTCAAAACAGGAAATGATAAAATGACACCAACGTAAACGCCAAAAGTCATTAAGTGGCGTATACTCCGAAATGGCATAGTTCCTAATGCATTTACAAAAAATGCAATAAAAAAAGCGATTGCAATATGGTAAAAATAATCAGACGGTCTGCTCCTCAACTTTATCTGGTAAAAAAAGGCACCTATCCAAACAATAAAGCTAAAAAACCCTAAAACACCTGTTTCAACAATACTTGAAATAAATTCATTGTGAGCATAAGCCTCTGTGTTCATATATTTTTTCATTAAATTATTAAAATTTCCAGGTCCAAGGCCAATAAGTTTATTAATAAAAGACGAG
>JAXHVL010000003.1:0-13801 GCA_034189225.1 Thermodesulfobacteriota bacterium | reverse complement strand
CCGAAAAAACCGTCCCTGCGAGGGAAGCCGAAGGCCAAGCTGCGGGGCGCCCTTTCTTTTGCATACTTTTCTTTGGGCGAGCAAAGAAAAGTATGAATGAAAAATGGGTTGTTTAGCATATAATGATACTGCCGAATGCTGACCGGGCTGTTATACCGCCAAAAATCTTCTTGAAATTTACGCGCACAACAATTATAATAAGTTAGAATAAGCAGAAAAAACGTTGCTGGTTTGAGGCGATGGGGATTTGCCGCAACAAAAATCCATCGCCTGCCAAATTTAATCAACGGTCAACCTTGATATACTCGTAAAAAGTCGAATTTGGGATGGCAAAGTAAAAAGTTCAAGATGCGGCGTGTCTATTTCAATCTCGAGGAATGGAGTGTACTTAGTCGTACGTGACATGACGAGAGATGCAGCGCAACACAGATATTGGACTTTTTACGAAGCTATCAACCTTTACCTGTCCATTTAACATAATATCCCGCGAACAGATCAATTAACTCAGAACCTTTGCTGGCCGATTAAGCCACTTTAAGCTTACTAGGCTCTACATCATTAGAAATACCTATTGCCCGTCCATTTCAAATGGATGGCTCCGTGTGGCGTTTCCAATCCCGATACCGAAGCCATAGCATACGTTACTTTCCGCAAAAAAGCCGTTCGGGGGGCGAGGGGATGAGACCTTCAAACTTTATGAATAGAAGCGGACGGAGGCGGACGATGATAGAACATATATACCAAGATATCGTAGAGACAGTACGTGAACCTTTATTGGTGCTTGATTCGAATCTGAAGGTTGTCTTTGCAAACAGAAGCTTCTTTCATTCATTCGCGGTAACACCTGAAACAACTTTGGGCAATCATATCTATACGCTCGGTGACAAACAATGGGATATCCCCGGTTTGCGGGATCTACTTGAAAATGTTCTTATAAAAAATGAAAAGTTTGATGGGTATGAGGTTGAACATGAATTCCAGAATATCGGGCATAAAATAATGCTGCTCAATGCGCGCCGGTTTTCTGAAAATGACGCCGGTTTTGAAATGATTCTCCTTGCCATAGAAGATATTACGGAACGCAAGCAACGTGAAAATTCGTTGAAGGATTCTGAAGAGCAATTCAAGCGTATTTTTGATACCACAAGCGACGGGATATTGCTTCTGGATAAACAAAAACCCATTGTTCGCTATGCGAATCCGGCCATCACGGCGATGTCGGGTTATTCACAGGAGGAGTGCATCGGCAAAGATATAAAGGATATCGGGTTTCCGGATGATCTTGATCCTTTTCAGGAAATAGTGAAAAGATTGAACAATGACGGCATTGTTCACTACAATGATGTGGTGATACGAATGAAAAGCGGGCAATTTATCGATGCCGATATTTTTTTTGTCGACAAAACATCTTTAGTTCTATGTAATATTCGTGATATCACCGAGCGCAAAATAGCTGAAAATACAATTCTGCATGCCGAGCAAAAATACAGAAAGCTTTTTGAAAGCATAAGGGACGCCATTCTTGTAACGGATATTGATCGATCAATAATTGACTGTAATTCTGCGTTTACTGATATTTTTGGTTACGCAGCCAATGAAATTAAGGGAAAGAAGACAAACTATCTCTATGCGGACGCGGTGCAATTTCAGGAAATGGGAAATGCTTTGAAGAAGCATTATGGAGAGGCTCCTTTTATTAAAGTCGTCAATTATAAGAAAAAAGACGGTGAAGTTTTTTCCGGAGAGACAGGCGTCTATTTTTTAAGAAACCGAAAAGGTGAAGTCTTAGGTTTTATCGGTTTGATAAGGGATATTACAGATAAACTCAAAGTTGAAAAAGAGAAGGAGGAAATAAAAGAACAACTCTATCAGGCTCAGAAAATGGAATCCATCGGAACCCTGGCCGGTGGGATTGCCCACGACTTCAACAATATTCTCGCATCTATTATCGGCTATACGGAACTGGCACTTGACGAGGTGGAAAAAGATACGACTATTGAAGAAAGCCTCAAGGAAATATACGCGGCAGGGGCTCGTGCCAAAGACCTGGTAAGGCAAATTCTGACCATCAGCCGGCATGATAAAAAGGAGATCAAACCGATTCAGGTCGCCCCGTTGATCAAAGAAGCTCTAAAAATGCTTCGTTCCACCATCCCTACATCCATCGAATTTCATGAAAATATATGCAGCGATCCGTTGGTTGTTCAGGCCGACCCCACCCATCTTCACCAGGTTATTGTCAACCTGGTAACCAACGCAAGGCATGCCATGGCCGGCGAAACCGGTATGATAGAGGCCAGCGTCGATACTTTGTGCTTTGAACCTGATGACATTAAAAACAAATATCCGGATTTGAGAGCCGGAAACTATGCCCGGATTACGGTCAGCGACAATGGAAGCGGTATCCCGAAGAAATACTTGGAAAAAATCTTTGACCCCTACTTTACCTCCAAAGAAAAGGGGGAAGGCACCGGGCTTGGGTTGTCGGTGGTCCATGGCATCGTCAAATCCCATAACGGGCACATTACCGTTTACAGTGAGCCGGGTAAAGGCACCGCGTTTCACGTCTACCTGCCGCTGGTCAAAAAAATGGCTTCGGCTGATATGCCTGATCGACCTGCCGACCCCTTGCCAACCGGCAAGGAGCATGTTCTTTTGATTGATGACGAACCGCAGATCGTAAAAGTGCAGCAGCAGAATCTTGAGCGCCTGGGCTACACGGTTACGACCATAACCAACAGCGTTGAAGCCCTGGCGGCGTTTCGCGCGACCCCCGACAGGTTCGATCTGATCATTACGGACATGGCCATGCCGAACATGACCGGCGACAGGCTGGCTATGGGAGTTAAGGCGATACGCTCCCATGTGCCGTTGATTCTATGCACCGGGTTCAGCGAAAAGATCAATGGCAACAGCGAAAATTTAAATATTGATGGATTCCTGATGAAACCGTTCGATAAAGTAAAAATAGCACAAACCGTCCGAAAAGTGCTGGATGAGGCTAAAGGTAAAAGTTGCATTGGTTGATGGTCCCGTAAAAAGACACTGTGGGGCGGCAAAGTAAAAAGTTCAAGATGCGGCGTGTCTTTTTCAATCTCGAGGAATGGAGCGTACTTAGCCGTACGTGACATGACGAGAGATGCATCGCAACGCAGATATTGGACTTTTTACGAAGCCGTCTTGGTTGAATCCGGAATTTCGGGAATTTGTCCCCCGACTTTCCTGCAATCCTCGAAAACAGTCCGGATATGAAAGGGGGCATCAAAAAGAGTCAAGGGCAGATTTGATTAACCCCTTTGCCCCTTTGACTTTCGTATAATGTAGGGGCGAACACAAGGTTCGCCCCTACAAGTGATTCCTCGAGAGTAAGCTCGAGAGTAAGCTCGAGAGTAAGATAGACACGCCGCATCTTGAGCTTTTTACTTTGCCGGCCAAATTTTGACATACAAGGAGGCGTTATGAAAGCACGTGTGACCAGTCAATGCATGGGAGATCGCAACTGCAACAAGCTGTGCCCGGAGGTGTTTCAGTATGATGAAGACCAGCTGCTTTCCGTGGTCCAGTTTGACGTTATTCCGGAAAAATACGAGGACGTGGTGCGCCAGGCAGCCCAGGAGTGCGGGGCCGACGCCATCGAAATCGAGGAGTAACCAGACAAACAAGGAGAACCCATGGGGAAATTCCGTGACAGCCGGACCGCCCGGAACCTGATGCTTTCCTTTGCTGGCGAGTCTCAGGCCAGAAACCGCTATACCTATTTTGAACGGCCAGCCGAAAACTGGCAGGCTTTCGGCTGGCCGGCGATTTAGCTACACCGCATCGTCCTTTCATGGTATTATGATCCCTTTTTATCAGGCACAGAAATGATGTGAGAAATGCGATGCGATACGAAGGACAGATTTACCGGCCATTCAGCGAGGCCAACAGCTATCTTCTGCAGTGCACGGTGGGGTGCTCCCATAATCGCTGTACCTTTTGCGGCATGTACAAGGACCGCAAGTACCGGATCCGGTCCCTGACGGACATCAGGGATGATATCCGCATGGCAAAGGATTATTACGGCGATCTGGAAAAGGTGTTTCTGTGCGACGGCGATGCCGTGGCCATCGATATCGCCATGCTGCTCGCGATTTTAAGCACCCTTTACGGCACCTTCCCCTCCCTTCGTCATGTGGGTACCTATGTGGGACCGGAAAGCACCCTTGCAAAGGACATGACCGAGCTGACCGCCCTGCGGGCCGCGGGCCTGACCAAGGCCTATCTCGGGGTGGAGTCCGGGGATGATCAGGTTCTGGCTGATGTGAAAAAAGGGGTGACCGCCGCGGAAATGCTCAAGGCGGGCCAGAACCTGGTGAATGCCGGCTTCAACCTTTCGTCAATGGTGCTTCTGGGCATTGCCGGCCGGGGCGATGCGGCGATGCGGCATGCCGTTGCCACGGCGGAGATCACCAACCGGATGAAGCCCCGCTACCTGGCAGCTCTGACCTATACGCCGGTGCCGCATACCCCCCTGTTTGCAAAGGTTGAAAAGGGTGAATTTGAACTGCCCGATCCCCTGGAAACCCTGGAAGAGATGAAGGCCATGTTCGAGAACATCACCATTGACAATCTCAAATTCATCGGCGCGCACGCCTCCAACTATCTGCCGGTGAGCGGCACCCTTCAGAAGGACAGGCAGCAGATGCTGGCCCTGGTCAACGAGGTTCTGGAAAACCGTGACATGTCGGCTCTGCGGCCGGAAAATCTACGAGGGTTGTAGCATCAGGTTATAGCTTCAGGGGGATGGTTACACGCCGTCTCCTGACATCCCCCTTGCACCTTTGGACTTGCCGGCCCGGCGTTCGGCTTGTATATTGAACGATATTGCAATCGCCCCGATATCTCATGAACATTCGGGGCAGGGTAATCTGGAGAAGTAACGGGGACAGGATGGGGCATATGAAAATACTGGTAACCGGCGGGACGGGATATATCGGCAGCCATACCTGCGTGGCGCTGCTGGAGGATAACCATGACGTATTGATCGTGGACAACCTTGTCAACAGCAGCAGGGGGGTGCTGGAGCGGCTGAAGACCATTACCGGCCGGTCGATCGATTTTGAAGAGGCGGATATTCGGGACAGGACCGCACTGGACAGGATTTTCGACCGGTTCCGGCCCGATGCGGTGATTCACTTTGCCGGCCTGAAGGCCGTGGGTGAATCGGTGTCCCTGCCGCTGCTGTATTATGAAAATAACGTGGGCGGCACCATGACCCTTCTGGAAGCCATGGCTGCCTCCGGGGTGAAAACCATGGTGTTCAGCTCGTCGGCCACGGTGTATGGCGATCCCGCATCCAACCCCATTCGGGAGGACTTCCCGGTGGCGCCGACAAACCCTTATGGCCGCACCAAGCGGATGATCGAACAGATCCTCATGGATACGCAGGCCGCAGATCAAGCCTGGCAGATCTCCCTGCTGCGGTATTTCAACCCGGTGGGCGCCCATGAAAGCGGCCTTATCGGCGAACACCCCAGCGGCATTCCCAATAATCTCGTGCCCTATATCGCCCGGGTGGCCGCCGGCAAGCTGGATGAGCTGCCGGTTTTCGGCGATGATTATGATACCCCGGACGGCACCGGGGTCCGGGATTATATTCACGTAACAGACCTGGCCGCAGGGCACGTGAAGGCACTGGAACGTCCGGACGGTCTGGCTATCTATAACCTGGGGACCGGCCGGGGGCATTCGGTTTTTGAAATGATTCACGCCTTTGAAAACGCCGCCGGCAAAACCATTCCGTACCAGATCACGGCCCGCCGGCCCGGCGATATTGCGGAATGCTTTGCCGATCCTGCCCTTGCCCAAAGGCAATTGGGCTGGAAGGCCCAGCGGGGTATTGAAGAAATGATCCGGGATACCTGGCGCTGGCAGTGTGCCAACCCGGACGGATATTAAGCGGGAAATGGAAAACATCAGAAAATGGCAAAAATTCAGAAAACGACAGGCAACGGTCCTCTGAAATGGTTGATTACGGGAGGTTGCGGGTTCATCGGGACCCGCTTGATAAACGGACTGGTCAGTGGAGAAGATAACGGGGGAGAAGATAACGGGAAAAGGGGCCATCAGATCCGGGTGCTGGACAATCTAACCGTTGGCACCCGCGATGATCTTGCCCGGGTTGCGTCCGTTTCCGAAGCACCCGGCAAGTCCGGGGATCATTGGCCGGCCGCCGGTGTAACCCTGATTCCCGGTGACATAAAGGATGCGGAAACCTGCCATGATGCCGCCCGGGGAGCCGACGTAATCGTCCATCTGGCCGCCAACACCGGGGTGGGGCCGTCCGTGGAAGATCCGGCAGCCGATATGCGGGCCAATGTTATCGGCACCTTTAACATGCTGGAAGCCGCCCGCCACAACGGGACGGGGCGGTTTATCTTCGCGTCGTCGGGGGCGCCCGCAGGTGAATGTGAGCCCCCGATTCATGAAGAGCTGGCCCCCCATCCGGTATCGCCTTACGGGGCCAGCAAGCTGGCCGGCGAGGGGTATTGCTCTGCCTATGCCGCGACTTTTGGCGTGGAAACCGTGGCCCTGCGGTTCGGCAATGTTTACGGCCCCGGCTCGGGCCATAAAAACAGCGTGGTGGCCAAATTTATCAAAAACGCCTTCCACGGCGAGCCCCTGGAAATTTACGGGGATGGCAACCAGACCCGGGATTTTATTTTTATCGATGACCTGATCCGGGCCATCCGCCTGGCCGCCGTTCAGCCGGGTATCGGCGGCCAGACCTTTCAGATCGCCACGAGCATGGAGACCACCGTGGGAGAACTGGTGGAGCGCCTCGTGCCCGTTCTGGAAGCCATCGGCAAATCGGGCATCCAGGTCATTCACGGCGAGTCCCGGACCGGGGATGTCCGGCGGAACTACGCCGATACCGCCAAGGCGGCCCGGCTGCTGAATTGGCAGAGTGAATACAGCCTGGAAGACGGATTAAGAGAAACCGTTGCATACTTTGTTGAAAATTCGAAAAAACGCTGATAGCAAAAGGTTAAAATGGCACAGCACAATCCCCGGAACATACTGGTCACCGGCGGCGCTGGGTTTATCGGCGCCAATTTTGTTCATTATTTTCTGGCCCGGTATCCGGCCGCCCGGATCGTGGTCCTGGATGCCCTGACTTATGCCGGTAATTTTGAAAACCTGAGACCCGTGGCCGACGGTCCAAATTTCTCCTTTGTTCATGGGGATATACGCGACTATGACCTTGTCATGTCCCTGCTGATGGATAATGAAATCGACACCCTCGTCCATTTTGCTGCGGAATCCCATGTGGACCGGTCCATTCAGGGGCCGGACGCCTTTATCGAGACCAATGTCACCGGCACCCATATCCTGTTGAAAGCCGCAAAGGCATGCTGGCTCGAGACCGGCACGGGCAGCCCCCACCGGTTTCACCATGTTTCCACCGACGAGGTCTACGGTACTCTGGCGCCGAATGATCCAGCCTTTTCCGAAGACACGCCTTACCGTCCCAACTCGCCTTATGCCGCCTCAAAAGCATCATCCGACCACCTGGTCCGGGCCTATCACCGTACCTACGGGTTGATCACTACCCTCAGCAACTGCTCCAACAATTATGGGCCCTATCAGTTTCCCGAAAAGCTCATTCCCCTTGCAATCGCCCGGATTGTCGACGGAGGAGAAATCCCCGTCTATGGCGACGGCCGCCAGATACGGGACTGGCTCTACGTGGCGGATCATAACGCCGGCATTGATGTGATCCTGCGAAACGGCGTGCCCGGCGAAACCTACAACATCGGCGGCAACAACGAGATCGCCAACATCGATATCATCCATTGCATCTGTGATCTTCTCGAAGATCGCTACCCCGGCGCCCGTGACAGGATTGTCCATGTGACCGATCGTCCCGGCCACGACCGGCGGTACGCCATCAATGCCGGGAAAATCCGGCGCGAGCTCGGGTTCGCCCCCGCCGAAACCTTTGACACCGGCATTCGAAAAACCATTCAATGGTACCTGGAAAACCAGGACTGGTGGCGCAGCGTCATGGACGGCAGTTACCGGCAATGGATTCAGGCCAATTACGACAACCGCTGAGACGATTTGATATTCTATGAACGACGCCGAACGGATTACGGAAAAAAAACGCTGGCAGGTTTTTGAGCAGTTAATCAAAAACCGTTATCTGCTGAACATGCATCTCAAGGGGACGGAGTTTGAAAAACTGACCGTGGTCACGGAGATTAAAACCCAAAAAAACCGGCCGGTGTTCATGGTGGATATTCCGCAGGGGCTGAACCGGGCCATGGAGCGGGTCAATAAGCCTGAATTTCTCTTTACCTTTACCGGCGAGTCCGGCATTCCCTATATGTTTAAAACCACCCCCGGCCGGTTTGTCAACACCACCACCCTCATGCTCGACTTTCCCGACGAGATACGGCGTAAACAGCGGCGCGCCTATTTCCGGATCAAGCCCCCCGTAGGGGTAAGCCTGAGGGCGACGGTGGACGAAGACACATACAGCATGGGTATCGTGGATATCAGCGAAGGCGGCGCCCTCGTCATGTTCAGCGCACGAAAGGGAAACGTGCCGGTGCTGGATGAAGGGCACAAGCTCAAACATCTGGAAATCAGCCTTTTCCCTGATGAGCCGGAAAAACCGCCGGTGGCCGTGACCGAAGCGGTGGTCCGGCGTGTGGTTGCCAACCCCGTTTCCGGAAAATATCAATACAGGGTGATGTTCAGTAAAATCGCCCGGGAGGAGCAGCAGACGCTTCGGGAAAACATTTACGCCACCCAGCGTCGCATGCTGAAAAAGAAACTGCGCGACGATTAGGACAGGATTGTTATTGGACTTCCAAGGCATTTATCGTGGTAATTCATTCAAAATCAGTACTTTTTTTAACCACGGAATACACGGAAGGGCACGGAAAGATGGTCTCGTAAAAAGTCAATTTTGGGACGGCAAAGTAAAAAGTACCATAAAGAGATATTTTTATTTCAACCATGAAGAACATGAAGAGCATCAAGTTGAAATTATTGTTAATTTTTTATTTCTTCATGATCTTCATGCGCTTCATGGTTAAAAAATCAGACTTATTACGAGTGCATCAAGGTTAACAGATATGAAATACATTGCCGACCTTCACATCCACTCCAAGTATTCCCGGGCCACGGCCAGGAACTCGGACCTGGAGAACCTCTATATCTCGGCCCAGATAAAGGGTATCACCGTTCTTGGCACCGGCGACTACACCCATCCGGCCTGGTTCGCCGAGATCAGTGAGAGGCTGGAACCCGCAGAGCCGGGACTTTACCGGCTGAAGCCGGATATTGCAAAGGCCTGTGACACGTCGGTGCCGGCGGCCTGCCGGCGGCCGGTGCGCTTCGTGCTGTCCACGGAAATCAGCAGTATCTATAAGAAAAACGGGGTTACCCGCAAAAATCACAACCTGGTGTTCATGCCGGACCTGGCGTCGGCAGCCCGGTTTAACGAACGGCTCGACGCCATCGGCAACATTACCGCCGATGGCCGGCCGATTCTGGGCCTGGATGCCCGGAACCTGCTGGAAATCGCCCTGGAAACAACTGACGATGCCTTTCTGATTCCAGCCCATATCTGGACCCCCTGGTTTTCCCTTTTCGGCTCCAAATCGGGGTTCGACAGCATGGCGGAATGTTTTGAGGACCTCACCCCCCATATTTTTGCCCTGGAAACGGGGCTGTCCTCGGACCCGCCCATGAACTGGCGGATCAAGGAGATTGACGGGCTTACTCTCGTTTCCAACTCGGATGCCCATTCCCCGGCGAACCTGGGGCGGGAGGCCAACATATTCGACACCGATCTTTCCTATACGTCCATGCGGGACGCCATGAAGACCGGCGATCCGAAGCACTTTCTGGGTACCTATGAGTTTTACCCGGAAGAAGGCAAATACCACTATGACGGCCACAGGAACTGCAGCGTAGTGTACCATCCCCGGGAGGCAATAGAAAAACGTAATATCTGCCCGGTGTGCGGCAAGCCCCTGACCTTGGGGGTGCTGCACCGCGTGGAGGCCCTGGCCACCCGCCCGGAAGGGGAAAAACCGGTCCACCACCACCCGTTTTTCAGCATCGTCCCCCTGCCTGAAATGCTCTCGGAAATACTGGGTGTGGGCGTCAAAACCAAAAAGGTAACCCGGGCTTACAACGGGGTGCTGGAAAAAATCGGCTCCGAGTTTGATATTCTTTACCGCCTGCCCGAAGAGGAAATTCGGCAGGGCGGGGTGACCCTTCTGGATACAGCGGTAGCACGTATGCGTAGCGGTGACCTGGCGCTGGCCCCCGGATACGACGGCGAATACGGAAAGGTGCGGATATTCAAAGACAATGAAATGGCCAGGCTGCGGGGCGAACGCAGCCTGTTTGCCATGCCGGCGGGAAAAAAAGCAGGCGGGGCTTGCAGTGCCCCAGTTACCTATGCTGTTTCTGAATACGCGCCGGAAAAACCATACGGTCCGAAGACGGAGCCGGCATTGCCCGCCGACCTCCCTGGAAACGGGACGGTCCCCAGAAGGCCGGCCGAACCTGCCGAAGCCGAATCTTCCGAAAAGAATACCGGTGATACCTGTGATCCCGTGACCGCCGGCCTCAACAGCCGTCAGCTGGCCGCGGTCATGCATGGTTCCGGCCCCATGATGATTGTGGCCGGGCCGGGATCTGGCAAAACGCGGACCATCACCTGCCGGATTGCCCGCCTGATAAAGACAGGCGACGCAGCGCCGGCGCAGATCCTGGCCATCACCTTCACCAACCGGGCGGCCGGGGAGATGCGGGATCGCATTGCTGAAATGGCTGAATGTGCCGATTGCCTTCCGTTTGTAGCTACCTTTCACGCGTTCTGCCTGGATTTGCTGAAAGAATCAGCAGGGCATTCCCCCCTGATTCTGGATGAAACAGATCGACTGCGGCTTATGAAAAAAGCCGTTCACCAGGCCGCCGAAGAGGGTATCGAAGGAACACCTTCTCCCGCCCGGTGCCTGGATTTCATCGCAACGGCAAAGCAGCAGATGTGCGGCCCCCGGGACGATCTTTCGGCTTTGGCCGCCGGCATGCCGCCCGATGCTCTGGCCGCCGTATACCGGATATACCAGGACCTGTTGAACCTGAACGGGGCCTGTGACTATGAAGACCTGCTTGTCGATGCAGTACGGCTGCTGGAAGACGATGAAACGGCCCGCCTGACCTGCCGGGCGCGGTTTGCCTTCGTGTTCGTGGATGAATATCAGGATTTGAATTATTGCCAGTACCGGCTCATTCAGGCCCTCGTCCCGCCGGACGGCAATATCTGCGTGATCGGCGATCCCGATCAGGCGATTTACGGGTTCCGGGGGTCGGATGCGGCCTATTTTGATGCCTTTGAGCGGGATTTTCCAGCGGCCGAACGGATTTCCCTGGAACGCAACTACCGGTCCACGGAGACCATTCTGTCGGGCTCGTACCAGGTGATCTCCCGGCAAGCCGGCGGCGCCGGGGTACGCGTCTATTCCGGGATTGAGGGGGCACCGGCCATCAACGTGGCCCGCCTGCCATCGGAAAAAGCCGAGGCGGTGTTCGCCGGTAAGACCATTGAAACCATGATGGGGGGGCTGGGGTTTCACTCCGTGGACTTTGGAAAGGCCGGGTATGAGGCCCATGCCGCCACCCTGTCATTTTCGGACTTTGCGATACTTTTTCGCACTAGGGCCCAGGGGGATGTGTTTGCGGAGGTTTTGGCGGCAGCCGGCATTCCCTGTCACCGGGTCAGCAAAACGAGTATATTCACCGCCCCGGGCACCGCGGAGCTGCTGGCCTTTTTGAAACTGATGGCGGGCCGCGGCTCGTTTCTCGATTTTGAGGCTCTTGCCGAAGCCATGCGTAAGACCATAGGTTCCGAACCTTTGAATCGGCTGATGATGTGGTGCCGGCAGCGGACGCTTTCGCCGGAAGGGATGCTCACAGCGGTATGCCGGTTTCCCGTACCGGGCATGGACAAAGATGTTCAGCGGAAAATCGCAGAACTGGCCGGTGAAATACTCGATGCACGCTCTGCCCTGGACGGGCTGCCGGTGGCAGATAAATTGGCCTGGCTGGCGGATGCAAAGCCGCCGCTCAGGGAGTTGATCGAAAGCAGCGAAAAAAACCGGGAGGCCTATGACCGGGTCCTGGAAAGGGCGGCCGCCGTCGGCACGGATATGGCCTGTTTTTTTGACGGGGCGGTCCTGGCCGTGGATGCCGATGGTTTTATACCTGGGGTGGACCGCGTTATGCTGATGACCATGCATGCGGCCAAGGGGCTGGAGTTTCCTGTGGTGTTCATCGCCGGTTGCGAAGATGGCTATGTACCTTATGTGCGCGCCGGGGGCGCGGAACCGGATATGGACGAAGAACGGCGGCTTTTTTACGTGGCCATGACCCGGGCGCGGGAACACCTTTTTCTCACGGCCGCCGACCGGCGCATGATTTACGGTAAACGGCGGCAGCGACAGGTTTCCCCCTTTGTGGAGGACATTCAAGAAACCCTAAAGGCCATGATGGACCCGGATACCGGCGGAAAAAAGAAGAAAGGGCCAGTCCAGCTGGAATTGTTTTGAAGTGAGTGTTGAGGGATGAGTTGTGAGGAATGAGGGATATGGAAGAAAAATATGTGAAAAGTGAGAAGTTGGCAAACAGTTTAGCGCTGGAGATTTATGATCAATCCCGGCAGGTGGCCGGCGATCGATGGCTCGTGGCGCTGACCGTGCGAGTACGGGTGCCTGTTGAGGGAGGTTTTTTCCGGGAAGGCGGCCAGACCAGCGTGGATATTGATGCCATTCGAAAGGCACTGGGCGACCATGTCGTGTTTGAACAGAAACGGGAACGCCATTTCGTGGATGAGAATGATAAAGATACAGTATGGAACGATCTTTATGAGCGATTTACCGCCGGCACCGGAAACTATATCGCGCACCCGGAATTCCCCATGAAATTTATCGTCAAACAATACAAGGAATATTTGGCAAAGCAGGCCCGGTATGGTACAATATAAAAAAACAAGATACCGAATTGATTTGATTACCTGAACCTACCAGTTTCCGGAACAATACCGATGACCGCTGACATGAAAATACCAGTGCTGTTGATTGCTGTCTGCGTTGCCGCCGGCCTGCCGGCGTCGGCCGACATGGCAAGGGCGGAGATATACAAATATATCGACAAGGACGGGGTCCTGCACTTCACTGATCGGTCCAACAACACGGGGTATAACCTTCATGTGGATGAGCGGGAGAATCAGATTCGCGAATTCGATACCGCCAAGTATGATCATTGGATCGTCCGGGCTGCCCGGAAATATAACGTCTCATTTGCCTTGCTGAAGGCCATGATCAAGGTGGAATCGGACTTCAACGCCGCGGCCGTGTCCCAGGCCGGGGCCAAGGGCCTGATGCAGATCATGCCGCAGAATTTCCCGCTTCTGGGCATTCGGGACCCCTTTAATCCTTCCGAGAACATCATGAGCGGCACCCGGTATTTCCGGGAGATGCTGGACCGTTTCAACGGCCGGCTTCAGCTCGCCCTGGCCGCTTACAACGCCGGTCCCCACGTAGTGGACCGCTACGGCCGCATTCCCCCCTACCCGGAAACCATCGCATATATCAAACGGGTGATGAAGTATTATATTGTTTATAAATGACGGTTTTGTAAAAAGTCCAATAGCAGCAAAGCGCTGCATCCCTCGTCATGTCACGTACGGTGTAGGGGCGAACCTTGTGTTCGCCCGATCAGTGGGCGAACACAAGGT
>JAXHVL010000029.1:0-46294 GCA_034189225.1 Thermodesulfobacteriota bacterium | reverse complement strand
GATACTCAAAATTAAATTCGAAACACGAACCACGAAGGCACATGATTCTTGAACTCACCCTTCGTGTTCTTCGTGAACTTCGTGGTTAATTTGATTTGGTATTTATTACCACGAAGAGCACTAAGGGCACGAAGATATATGCATCGAATAGATGCCCAGGAACACTCCGGTATCTGTTTTGGTTATTGGAAAATTTTATATTCGGATTTGTTTCGAATTTCGCGCTTTGCCCCTTACCGGCACAGCCTTTTATCACTGACCTGGCCCAGAGGACCAGGTTTTATTGAATGAATAAAACGGTGTCCGGGGGCAGACACACAGGTCTGTGCCTGCCCCTGCACAGGTCTTTGTTTTACTTACCCGGGTCAAATACCGGAACGCTGCCCACTTTCCTGACCAGTTTCTGGCCGGGTTTTGAAAATACGAAGTTGATGAAGCTCAGGGTGGTGCCTTCGGGCCACCCATCAGTAAACATGAACAAGGGACGGCTGATGGGGTATTGGCCGTTCTGGGTGGTGGTTTCCGTGCCCATCACGTTGTTAACCTTGACCTGCTTGAGCTCGTCGTTCAGGTAGCCCATGCCGATGTAGGCAATAGCCCCTTTGGTGCTTGTAACGGTCTGAACCGCCGCGCCGTTGGATGCAACGGTCAGGGCTCTCGGGGTAACCCGGCCGCCGTCCAGCACGATATCTTCCCAGACCTCGAATGTACCGGAGGAACTGTCACGGGAAACCACAACGATCCGGCCGCCGCTGCCGCCGACTTCGCTCCAGTCGGTAATTTTTCCGCTGTATATTCCCTTGAGCTGGTTCAGGGTGAGGTTTGTTGCCGAATTGGAAGAATGGACCACCGGCACGATACAATCCAGTGCGACCCTGAAAGGCACGGGATATTTTTTCTTGGCCATTGCCAGTTGAACCTCTTTATCCTTTATAAACCGGGAGGCGTTGGCGATATCGGTGGTGCCGTCGATCAGGGCCTTGATCCCGTTGCCGGACCCGCCGCCGGACAGGGAGATGGAAACGTCCGGATGGGTGTTCATGTATGCTTCGATTATCTCCTGGGCCACCGGCAGAACGGTGGTGGAACCCTTGATCACCAGCTGCTCTGCCAGGGCGGGGGTGGCGGCGAGCATCAGCGCAACCAGTAAACTTGCGATCGTTTTGAAATTAAAGAATTTTTTCATTGTTGTCGCTCCTTTTTTTAGGGTTTTGTTAAGCTATACTTCATTTCAAAATGTGATAGCAAGATAAGGGCGGAATGTTAGGAAATTGTTAGCGTAATATTAGGATTGTGTAAAATTATTAATGATTATGGTGATTTGTTTTCAGGATTAACTATTTCCTGACAATCGCTTTTTCTTAATATTCTATGTGGCGGAGCAGTATTTTCCAGTGGCGGTGTTAAGCCGCGCCGGATCAAAATGTCATCAGATATCAAGTCGAGACGCCGAATAGCAGTGGTATCCCTCCTTCTTTTATGGTAAGGTTTCGGGGAAAAAAATCAAGGAGCGAATCTTGACAAAACGCGACAACCGAGACCTGCTTTACGGGATTCATGCCGTTTCTGCGACCCTGGAAGCCGGCGACCGGCCAGTGCAGACCCTCTATATACTGGCGAAAAAAAATGCCGGCAAAAAGCTGCCCCGCTCGCTGAGTGGCATCGTGAAAGCGGCCGAAGCGAAAAAGGTGCCGGTGATCTGTCTTTCCGCCGGGGAATTCAAGCAGCTTATCGGTGATGTCGTGCATCAGGGCGTGGCTGCCCATGCAGCGCCGTTCCCGTTTGTTTCCCTGGAGGATCTGCTGATGCCATGGGATGCGGCCCGGCATATACCGTTTTTATTAATCGCCGATGGTGTGGTGGACCCCCACAACCTGGGCGCGCTCATTCGAACAGCCGTGTGCGCCGGTGTGGACGGGCTTGTCATTCCAAAGGACAACGCCGCCGGTCCCACACCGGCGGTGGTTAAGGTATCGGCCGGTGCCGTGGAATATATGCGGATCGCCAGGGTCACCAATCTTACCCGGGCGATCAATCGGTTAAAAGACAAGGGCATCTGGGTGGCCGGTCTTGACAGGACCGGCGGCAAAACTGTATATGAATATGACCTGACCGGCCCCCTGGCCCTGGTGGTGGGCGGAGAAGAAAAAGGCATCCGGCGCCTCGTGAGGGAGGCCTGTGATTATGTCATGGCCATTCCCCAGGCCGGGGTCGTTGAATCGCTGAATGTTTCCGTGGCCGGCGGGGTGGCGATGTATGAAGTATGCCGGCAACGAAGGGAAAAAATTTAAAATAAAAATACTTGTTTCAGAAAGGGTGTTGATATGACGGAACCTGCGAAAATTACCAAAAATACCGATGGATCGTTGAATGTGCCGGACTGCCCGATAATTCCTTTTATCGAGGGCGACGGCACCGGCCCGGATATTTGGCGGGCCGCGAAAATGGTGCTGGATGCGGCGGTTCAGGCGGCTTTCGGCGGTGAGAAACGGATCGAATGGCTGGAGGTTTATGCCGGTGAAAAAGCCTACGAAAAAACGGGGGAATGGCTGCCTGAGAAAACCCTGGACACCATCCGGGATCACGTGGTTGCCATCAAGGGGCCGCTGACAACGCCGGTGGGGCAGGGCATCCGCAGCCTCAACGTCTCCATCCGCCAGATCCTTGATTTGTATGCCTGCGTCCGGCCGGTGAAGTACATCGACCCGATTCCAAGTCCCATGAAACATCCGGAAAAGGTCAACATGGTGGTGTTCCGGGAAAATACCGAAGACGTGTATGCCGGCATCGAATGGGCCGCGGAAAGCCCTGAAGCGGAAAAGGTGATCGCATTTCTGGAAAAGGAAATGGGTGCGGAAGTGCCGCCCCACGCAGGCATCGGCATCAAGCCCATCAGCGAGGTCAATACCCGCCGGCTGGTGGCCAAGGCCGTGGCCTATGCCATCGATAAAGACCTGCCCTCGGTAACGCTGATGCACAAGGGCAATATCATGAAATTCACCGAAGGGGCATTCTGCACCTGGGGGTATAAGGCCGCGCAGGAATTGTTCGGTGACAAGGTCATCACCGAGGACGAGGTTTATGAGAAGCACAACGGCACGGCCCCCGCGGGCAGGGTGATGATCAAGGACCGGATTTCCGACATGCTGTTTCAGCAGATCCTGCTTCGGCCGGATGAATACAGTGTAATTGCCTGTCCCAATTTGAACGGCGATTATATTTCCGATGCGCTGGCCGCTCAGGCCGGCGGTCTGGGAATGGCGCCGGGCGCCAATATCGGGGACCAGTGCGCCGTGTTCGAGGCCACTCACGGCACCGCCCCGAAATATGCAAACCTGGACAAGGTCAATCCCGGTTCCCTGATACTTTCCGGTGCCATGATGCTTGAGCATTTGAACTGGGACAAGGCTGCGAAAATGATCTGGAATGCCCTTCAGCAGACCATCGCGGCCGGCGAGGTAACCTATGATCTGGCCCGCCAGATCGAGGGTTCCCGGGAAATCAAGTGCTCTGAATTTGCCGAAAAGGTCTGTGAGCGGCTGCATGCCGGGTAATTCGGGGCAGGTGTTACCGCGGACGCCGACAACAGAATTTGCCACAGACACACACAGACGAACACAGACAGCTTTTACTCCTGGTTCCCATGCTGAACCAGGAAACCAGGAAATACCAAAAGCTAAAAACTAACAACTGAAAACCAACACCCCAAGGTGGATCGTACCCCATGGCAGTCATTGTCTCTCGAATGATGGAAGCGGTAACCGATGCGGTTTATCCGCCCCAATGCGCCGTGTGCGGCGGATTGAACATGGGAAAGGGGGCGGATCCGGCCGATTCAATCCATGCTTTTCCGGCCGCTTTCCTGCATCCGTTTGTATGTACGTATTGTGACGGGGCCTTTACCCCTGTTCAGTCTCCCATGTGCACGGTTTGCGGCAGGATGTTTGAGACCGAAGATGCGGAAGATCACGTCTGTGGCGATTGCATCCAGAATCCCAGGCGGTTCTCAGTGGCACGGGCAGGGGGGATTTATGCCGACACCTTGATGGTCCTGATCCATCAGTTCAAGTATAACGGCAAGACCGGCCTGGCCCGGCCACTCGGTGAATTGCTGTTTTCGGTGTTTTTAAATTGGTATGATCCCGGGGATGTGGATGTGATCGTGCCGGTTCCCCTTCATCACCATAAATTCCGGCAGCGGGGGTTTAATCAGAGCTACCTGCTGCTCCGGGAATGGGGGCGCTCTGTTACCGCTGCCGATGCGCGGCCGGCGGGTGAGAAGATCTGCCGGGATGCGATGGTCCGGAGGCGGAAAACCCGCTCCCAGACAACGCTTTCCAAAAAAGAACGCCGAACCAATGTAAAGGGGGCCTTCGGGCTGAAACAACCGGAACGGATCAAAGGAAAGCGGGTGGTGTTGGTAGATGATGTCTACACAACGGGCGCCACGGTGAACGAATGTGCAAAAACCCTGCTGGCTGGCGGGGCGGCCCGTGTTGATGTGCTGACACTGGCACGGGTCGGCTGAAACAGACAATATTAACCACTGAGACGCGGCGCATTGTTTATTCGTGGAAATTCGTGGCCATTCGTGGGCTTGTTCTTCCACGAATTGACACGGATCTGCACGAATTCTGTACATTCCGCGTCTCCGCGAGCTTTTGGAAATTAGGGGTATGTACCAATGAACCATACTATCAGGGCAGGAGGCGTTCAATTCAGGGTGGTGCCGGGGGACATTGAAAAGAATGTCCAGAGCGCAGTTCACGGCATAGCAGGGCTGGCGGATCAGGGGGTGAAGCTTGCCGTACTGCCGGAATTGTGGGCCTGCGGGTTTGATAATAAAAACCTGGCCGTGCATGCGGAAAAGACGCCGGATGTTCTGGGAACTGTCAGAAACGAGGCCGTTCGCCATCAGATGGTAATTGCCGGTTCCCTGGCCGAGGCCGACGACAACGGCATTTACAACACCCTTTACGTCATGGATGCGGATGGAACCCTTGCCGGGCGCTATCGGAAAACGCATCTGTTTACCGCCATGGACGAACACCGCCATTTCTTAAGCGGCGACAGATGGACGGTCTGTGACACCAGCGCCGGCCGCCTGGGACTGATGATCTGTTATGATCTCCGGTTTCCCGAACTCTGCCGGACTCTCGTATTGAATGGTGCGGATTGCGTGCTGGTCTGCGCCCAGTGGCCGGCAAAACGGGCCGAGCACTGGAAAGTGCTGCTGCGGGCCAGGGCCATTGAAAACCAGGTGTTCGTCATCGGGGTGAACAGCTGCGGAAGCGGTGCCGGAGAGATTCTATACGGTGGCCATTCCCGGATCGTATCGCCATGGGGGGATGTGCTGGCGGCAGCCGACGGGGAAAAAGAGGCCGCCATTTTCGCGGATCTTGACAAAGGGGAGATGCAACGGTTCCGAACGGCCATCCCTTGTCTGGCGGAACGTCGGCCGGATGTTTATCACATAAAAGTTAACAGCTGATCGCTGTTGGGATAATCCAAATCGAAATCGGGATCGCTATCGGGATCGAAGAGATATGGCGCTTGGACACGAGAAACTGGATGAACTCGACCGGATGGCCGCGATGCTCAGCCGTCTCGGCGGAAGAGGCTACAAAGTTCGAGAGGATCAAGCAGCCTATAGTGTCGATTCCGATCCCGATAGCGATTTCGATTCCGAAGAAAGAAAATCCCAACAAACGAATACATTGACGATGGAGCAAGTATGACCGTTACCATTAACAACAGGACAACCGTGTTTCAGGTAAACCTGTTCCGGCTGGACACGGAGAATGTAACCCTGGACAACGGGGTGCAGACGGATGTTCATGTTCTGCGCCACCCCGGTGCGGCAGCTATTGTGCCGTTTCTCGATGATGACACCCTGGTCCTGGTAAAACAATACCGCCATGCCATCGGCGGATATATCTGGGAGATCCCCGCCGGCACACTGGATGCCGTGGATGAAGCCCCCCTTGAGTGCGCAAAACGGGAACTGATCGAGGAGACCGGCTATCGCGGGACAAATTTTGAAAAACTGGGCACCATTGTCCCTGCGCCGGGATATTCCGATGAACGCCTCCATATCTTTACGGCATCCGGGCTGACCCCCGCCACCCAGAACCTGGAGGCCGACGAAGTCCTGAAGGTCCATAAAGTGGCATTTGCCGATGCCATGACAATGATCCGGACCAATGATATCAGTGATGCAAAGACCATTGCCGGCCTTCATCTGGCCGCGGATTTTGTAAGGGGTTTCTAAAAGCTTTCGACTTCCATCAATTTATTCAGTCTATAAAACCTGGTCCTTCGGGCCAGGTCACCGATAAATGGCTATGTCGATAAGGAGCAAAACACGAAATTCGAAATTAGAAATTCGAAACAAATCCGAATATCAAATTTTCCAATGACCAAAACAGATACCGGAGTGTTCCGTGGCATCTATTCTATGCATATATCTTCGTGCCCTTCGTGCTCTTCGTGGCAATAAATACCAAATCAAATTAACCACGAAGTTCACGAAGAACACGAAGGGTGAGTTCAAGAATCATGTGCCTTTGTGGTTCGTGTTTCGAATTTAATTTTGAGTATCATTTTGAACCTGAGAAAGATGGTAATTTCAAGACGGCGCATTAACGGGTCTGTAGACCCGTATCCCGGCTTTTAAAGCCGGTGGTGTTCAGTTTATTGCCAGGTTTTTCAGTTTGCCGGAACAACTGAACAGCTACACGTGCCAAGCCCCTTGCAGCGCAGCCGAGCAGGGACGGTTTTTTCCGCAAGACGCGGGCAGACTGTTTGAGCAGACGAGGTTTAATGCATCTGCAGGAAAGGACAGACGAGTTTCTGCCCGCGCCGAAAAAACCGCCCCTGCGAGGGAAGCCGAAGGCCAAGCTGCGGGGCGCCCTTTCTTTTGCATACTTTTCTTTGGGCGAGCAAAGAAAAGTATGCAAAAGAAAGGCGGTTTTCCCACCATTAGTGGCAATTCGTGCCGATTCGCGGGCAAAAAAAAGCACCGTGGGGCATCCCGCCCCACGGTGCCTGAATGAAATACCGGAAAAGAAAAGCCTATTTCAGTTTGACAAGATCATTGGTCTGAAATCCGCCGCCGGAACGCACCGTGGCCACGGAACCGTTTTTGCCGAAAAAGCCGGTTATCATGAGCTCGCCCTTGATGTTGCCGGGCGCCCGGCCGATCACCACGCGGGTCTGGGGATCAACGATCTTTTCGCCCAGTTCCTGCACGACCAGCACATCGCCGACCTTCAGCCCCACTTCCTTGCCGGCATTGATGTAAACCCGCTGGCCTTTAACCTGAGCGATTCTGCCCCGCCACTCGGTCTCTTCGAGCTGATCCAGCATGTTAACCATGGCCTTGGTAAGGGCGTCCCGCAGGGCGCCGTCCCGCAGATCCGTGTCATAAGAGGACTTGGAGCCGAGCCCCAGGGCGCCGCCGGTGGATTTGGCATATTCCCCCTGGCCGGAATCCGCCATGATCTGGACACCGGTGGTGGTATCCACAACCCGGTAATCCACGGTGACCCGGGCGATCTGCTTTTTCTTTTTGTAGACAAGGTAGTCCTGGCCTTCCTCGGCCTCGGAATAGGCGGTGATCGCGCCGGTGACGATGGCATTCAGACCGAGAACTTTGCCCATCTTTGCGGCTGTTGAGGGGTCAATGGTGCCGGAAGCGCCCATGGACTGCTGTTCCAGGATGGATTCCATGTCCTGCTGGGGTATGACGATAAACCGGCCGGTTTTCTGAAGAATGGTGCCCAGAATATCCGCTGCTGATTCGCCGATGCCCAAAACCCGGGAAGGGGTCTTGTTCTGAAAGTTTACCACACCGACCCTGAGCTTCGGCCCGGTATAGCCTTCTTTTTTGGACAGTTCGTCACCGATGCCGGTTCGTGATGAATCGTCTTTTACCTGCCCGGATATCTTTGGCGCACATCCGTTGATCACCAGAAACGCCGCCATGAGAACAGCCGCCATAATTGATGTGTGTTTCCGCATAATGGTCATCTCCTCGTTTGAGTTAATATTCTGATTTGGTGGTTAGGGTTCGCCGTCAACCTTATTGTTTACTTACGCCGAATGAAGTGATTTCCGAATATCCGGCCGGAATTTCAAAAACCGATGCCGACGGTGTTTTCAACCGAATTTTCTTCATCAGGGTGGTGGATTTCATGCCCTGATAAGTGGTGACGGTTTTGATGGTCATACCGTCCAGATCCCTGGCATTCCAGATATACCCTGTATAGTTGCCGTCATCCAGGTGGATCGTCACCTTGTACTTATCGGTGGGATGGCCGTCAATGGTTTCGCTGCCCACCTTGCTTTTATCGATCCGGGATTCCTTGAAAACGGGATCGTTGGCCTGCTGATACACCATGTACTGCTTTCGGCCGGGATAAAGGGCATAGGTTTTGTTTTTATCGCCCCGACAGATCATGGTCATTTTTTCCATTCGTACCGGGGCATCGCCCTGGCCGATCATTTTATTGTAGTCCATTTCAAGCCTGATCTTGTCGGCTGCTTTGGCAATGGGCATTTCCCATGACAGGGTTTCCTTTTCTCCGGTATCGGTATGGGTGAAAACCATGACAGCGGTAAAGTCCCGGTCACCAAAATTCATGTGGCCCACCGACGGAGTGATGGCCATGCCCGCAGGCGGCATAACCGCCGGTGGTGCGGCGGGTGTGGCGTAAGTGACGCCCTGGCCCGGACCGGCCGGAAAGGTGGAAAGCACCCGTTTGAGCATTTCATTGGTTTCATAGGCCAGATAGGTGTTGGTGGCTTTTGAGAGCAGCTTGACGCCCAGGTTGATGGCCAGGGTCTCGCCAAAGCCCTGGTTGCTGGTGGTGCTGCTGAGCGTCACCCAGGGCACTTCCTCCTCGGTTTTCTTATCCGATATATCGGCCGCCATGTCCGCCACCAGCCCGGCGTTTCCCGACATCTTGTTCTCGGTCTTGACGCCGATGCCGTTCTGCCACATGGTATCGCCTGTAGCGGTCTGGACCAGGCGGAACTTGCCCCTGACCTTGCGGACATTATAGAGACCGGTGGTGACCTCTTTAAAGTCCATCAGGGTTCCATAGATCAGTCCGTCAACGTTGAGGTTTTCCTTCAGCTTCTTGACCGTGGCCGCTTCCAGTTGTCCGCCAAGGGTGATCCCCATGCGGTCACGGAGAATGGCGTCGGTTTCGGCAATGGGCATGACATTGTAATGGCGTTTGCCAACTGCTTCGGCCAGTTTTTTCCGTACCATCTGCGGGGCATCCACATCCGCGGTGTCGTTTACCAGCGGCAGCACTGCAACGGTATGAACGGGATTGGCGGGGTTCGGCGGCACCTGTACCGGCATGGTCAGGCATCCTGCAAACAGGATGAGTATTGATAAAAGAATCAGAAATGTCACAGGTTTTTTCATTATGAACTCTTCTTGTTTGAATATAATGTAGAGAGGCTACGGGCCAGTGATGGACAGGGACACGCTGTTCTGGGTGGCCCCGGTGACGCGCACATCCATTCCGCCAAACGATGCCCTTGTGACGGCATCGGCAAAATCGTGACCGGAGCCCGTGTACTCAACATCAAGCAGGGCTTCGCCGGCGCTGAATTCCCGCTGGTAAATGGTTTTGACCCCCCGGACCCGGGACCGGATCGTATCTTTCAGGGTCACCAGACCGGTATAATCCACGTTTCCGGAAACCTGAACCTGAATCATGCCCCCGCTGCTGACCTCACCGCTCCAGCGATCCACGATCTGATCGATCATGTCCGCCGCGATTTTTTCCGTTACCTGCCGCAGCGCCTGGGTGCCGGCGGTCATTTCATCGGGATGAGCCGCCGCCGCATGGCTGGAGCCGGAGGCCAGCACCCCCCCGTTGTCCGTATTTACCGCCCGCAGGGAGATGTTGGCCATGGAGGATTTCATGGACGTTCCCATGACCGAGCCCCGCAGCTTGGCATACGCCTTTCCGTAAATAACCACCTCGGCATTGTAAAGATCGCCGATCTTTTTGATGGCGTCGTTGGAAAGATTAACAATTTTGTGAGCACTGGAAAGCTCCAGGTGTTTGTCCGCCACCGTGTGATCCACCACGTTGAACCCTTTTTCGCTGAGTTTCTGCATAAGGGTGTTTTCCGTGATGGTCATGTCGGTCTGGGTGGTCATGGTGCGGTCCCACCAGTAAATATAACGGGTCTGGCCGATGTTCTGCTCCGCCACCATGAGCATCACCCGGGGCATGTTTTTCTGAGCCATGAGAAGCCCGAGGGCGGAAAGATCGTTTTCAATGTCGGCCTTGCCCACCTCGGCACTGACATTCACCCGGTAAAGCTCTCCCTGGGGCGTTTCAGACAGGACATCGTAGGACCGGACATATCCCTTTGTCTTGGAATAGACGCGGTCCCGAAGCACGGTATAGTTTTCCGCCACGGTTTCCGCGGATATCATGGTGCCCACGGCCTGCTCCACTGCTTTTCGAAGAGCGTCGTTGACGGCGCTGTCTCTGGCCGCGGCCGTATTGCCGTTCTGAATCACCGCAATGCCTTCGGCGGTGACGGTGGTGACCTCCGCCGCCAGGGCACAGGTGCGGTTTTGAGAAACAATAAACAAGCCCAAAAAGAATACGACCGTCAATAATTGTGGTAATCTGGTTCTCAAGAGATAGCCTCCCTTATGCGTTTGTCTTCTCTTTTGTGTCTTTCCCCGTTTTCAGGCGGTTGCGACACACCCGGCACCGGCTTTCCGCGCACAACTGGCAGTTGAAACAGTCCGGACAGGGGTGTTTTTTGCCGCACTCACCGTCGCTTTTCTCGTCAGGGACATAAACCTGTCCCTTAATGCAGGAATGTTTAACGAACGGCACGACATTCCTCTCCACCTGCCGGGCACTTCTGAAAACCAGGTTGCGCCGGATGTCCGGGGCGCCTCTGAATACGCCGTCCAGCTGTATGTCTGATGTGATCTTCCATGAAATTAAGTATTCTGAAATTTTATCAAAACCCTGGCAGACGTGTCAAAACAAATGTTGACGGGTTCATAAAAAGTCCTGTTGACTGGTATATGTGTTATAGTAAACTGGACTGCTATCGGATATAAGTTACAATCCATGCCGATATACTATATTATTGAACAGATTTATTTTCAAAATTGCCAGGTGCCCCATGACAACGATTTATTTTGAGAAAGAATTTCATGATTTGTTTGCCCTCCTTCCCACGCTGAGCGTGGGAAGGAGGGGGGCTTTCTCCGCGCCCTCCGCGCCCGGTGAATAAGCTTCCGTGGTGAATAAGAAGAATAAAAGGACCACCTGCCTAAGACCGCTGAATTTTCAGCTTGCGGGGCAGGTTGTCCAGCATGGAGTAAAGGGTGGGCACCACCACCAGGGTCAGGAACGTGGCGATCATCAGGCCGAAGATTACCACGATGGCCATGGACTGCCAGTATTGGGAGGATTCGCTGGCAAAAGAAAAGGCCAGTTCCCTGAAATTAAAAGATACGCCGGTGACCATGGGCAGCAGACCGAGAATGGTGGTGATAGCCGTCAGCAGTACGGGCCGCAGCCGCGTCGCCCCGCCGGCGATCACTGCCTCCCGGAGTTTCATGCCGCCGGCACGGAGTTTGTTGATGTAATCGATCAGAACAATGGCGTTGTTCACCACCACGCCGGCCAGTGAGATGATGCCCACACCGGTCATGATGATGGAAAACGGCGAGTTGATCACGGTCAGGCCGATAAAGGCCCCGCCTAGGGAAAGGACGACGGATGTCATGATGATAAACGGCTGGGAAACCGAGTTAAAAAGGGTGACCAGGATCAAAAAAATCAGAAAGATCGCAATAACGAAAGCCCGGGACAGAAACCGCCCGGCCTCTTCCTGTTCTTCACTTTCCCCGGTGAAGGTCATGCTGTATCCCTGGGGCAGGGAGAAGTCGGCCAGCAGCTTTTCCGCCTGCATTCGCAGGACACTGCCGGGCACTCTGGTTTCATCCACGTTGGCGGTCACCGTGATCACCCGCTTGTGATCGATCCGGGTGATGTCGCCCAGGGTGCCCGTGAAACTGATTTTGGCAAGGGTGGTCAGCGGCACCAGGGTACCGTCGGGTGCCGGTATCATCAGCTTGCGGAGAACATTTGTTGTGAGCCGCTGGTTTTCCGGCATTCGAACGCTGATATCATAATCCTCGTTTTCTTCCCGGTAGGTGGAAATATTCACGCCGTTATAGGCAGTTTTCAGGGCATATCCGATGGTGCCGGTGGACAGGCCGAATTCCGAGGCCTTCTGACGGTCCACCGTAATGGCGATGGATGGAATCGATGCCACGTAATCGTCCCGCACGTCTTCGATATTGGGAAGGGAGGAAATGATTTCCCTGACCTTGCGGGCAATTTCTCCCAGCATTCGGTAATTGTCACCGGCGATTTCGATGTTCACCGGCGCGCCGGTGGGCGGTCCGGCATCTTCCTCCTTGACGTTGATCCGGGCCCCCGGTATATGCCCGATACGCTGCCGGATTTTCCGAAGATCCTCAAAGGTGGGGCGGTTCCGGTCCGCTAAATCAATGAACTGCACCCCCAGATGCGCGGCGCTTAGATTGGAAAAGATGTCGCCCACCCCTTTGCGCGCGCTGGTGGCATAGACATGTTCGATATTTTCCAGATCGCTGGGCCCCTTGAACGGGGTCCCGTCCGCCATGGTGTGGGTTTTGGGAGTGTACGCGCTGTCATAGGCCTCCAGCGGAATAATATCCCGTTTCTCCGGGTGATCCCCCAATACGCCGGAGATGGCGATTTCCACTTTACGGACGATGCGGTCGATATAATCCAGGTCCGCGCCTTCGGGCGGGTCGATATTCACATAGATATTGTTGGGCTCGATGGAAGGGAAAAACTCCACGGGTCTTTCAATGCCCACGGCAATGACCCAGGTGAGGAAAAACAGGATCAGCAGGGCAAATGAGGCAAACAGCATTTTGATCCGGTTGTCCAGTACCTTTCCCATGAGGTTGCTGTAAACCGTTAGCACGGTCCCCTCAATGGCCACTGGTTTTTCACCTTCGGCCGCAATTTCCTCCGCGGTTCTGGCAGGCCGGGAGCCTTCCCCGTTGCCGCCGTTTTTAAGCTTCATGAAGAAAGCGGTGAGCGCGGGGTTGATCACCAAAGCCACGAACAGGCTGGAGGAAAGCGTGACCACCAGGGTAATAGGCAGGTATTTCATGAATTCGCCCATGATGCCGGGCCAGAAGATCATGGGAAAGAACGCGGCAACCGTGGTCAGGGTGGAGCCGATAACCGGGTAGGCCACCTCCGATGTGGCGGCCATGGCAGCCCGGATGCGGGGCACGCCCTGTTCCATATACCGGTATACGTTTTCCACCACCACGATGGCATTGTCCACCAGCATGCCCAGGGCCAGGGTGAGGGAAAAGAGCACCACCATGTTCAGCGTAACATCCAGTATGTACAGAACCGTAAACGAGGTCAGCATGGAAAAAGGGATGGCGAGACCCACGAGCAGGGCGTTGCGGAACCCCAGGGAAAACAGCAGCACCACTACCACCAGAAACAGCCCGGACAGGATATTGTTTTCCAGGTCTATCACCATGTCCCGGATCTGGTCGGCCTCGTCCATGAGCTTGGTGACGGTGATGTCCGCGGGCCAGTACCGCTGCTGTTCCGCCATCAGGCGGTCAATGGCTTCGGCGATGGCGATGATGTTTTCGCCCGAGCGTTTCTTGACCGATATATTCACGGAACGGCGGCCGTTCAGGCGGGAACGGCTGGTCTCCTCCTTGAACCCGTCGATGACGGTGGCCACGTCTTTCAGGTAGACGGGCCGGCCGTTGTGGGTGCTGATCACCAGGCCGTAAACCTCTTCCGGTGTTTCAAACTCGCCGGGCACCCGGATCTGAAAGCGGCCGTCGCCAAGAGTGACGGTGCCGCCGGTGGTGTTGGTGTTTTCGCTGGGCACCACGTTCTGGAAAGCGGTGATGGGAATCCGGTAATAGGCGAGCTTGTCCGGGTCCACTTCGATGCGGATTTCCCGTTCGCGGCTGCCCGTTATATCCACTTCCAGCACGCCGGTAATGGTTTCGATTTCGTCCTCCAGGTCGTCGGCGATTTTTTTCAGCGTGCGCATGCCGTGATCGCCGGAAATCGCGTACACCACGATGGGCATATCGGAAAAGTTGACCTCGTAAACTGACGGATCGTTTTCAAGGTCCGTGGGCAGGTCTACCTCGGCCTCGTCCACCTTGTTCTTCACCTTCTGAAGCACGTCGTCGATATCCGTTCCCGGCAGAAATTCAATGCTGATATAGGACATGCCTTCGGCGCTCACCGAATGGATCTCCTTGACGTCGTCCAGGTTTTTCAGCTTTTTTTCAATGGGAATGGTGATGGAGGTCTCGATATCCTCGGAGGCGACCCCCCGGTAACTCGTTGATACGAAGACGTAGGGAATGGTGATATCCGGCGCGCTTTCCCGGGGCAGGGCCATATAGCAATAGATGCCCACTATGAAGATAATCACGGCCATTACCGCCACGCTGACGCGATTTTTTATTGCTGTATCGGATATGATCATTGACGTGCCAGTGCAGGGTCCTGAACCGTTCGAATCACGTTGACGGCCTGACCGTCGGATACGTTCTTCTGTCCCACGACGACCACCTGTTCGTCGGTTTCAAGCCCATTTTTGATTTGAATGTTAAACCCTTCCTGTATGCCCATCGTAACTTCCCGCCGATGCACAACACCGTCCTGTGCCACGAAGACGCTATGGGTATTGTCATTGGAAGTGACGGCGTACAGGGGCAGCACAATGGTGTCCCTGATTTCCTGTTTGATGATATCCACCCGCGCGAACATCCCCGGCAGAATAGCCCCGTCCGGGTTGGGAATCAGAATTTCCAGGTCATACAGCCGGGCCATGGTCCCGGTGATCTTTGACAGAAAATGTTTTTCACCGGTAAACTGTCTGCCGCCCAGGGCATCGATGGTTACGGTGAAGCGGTTCAGGTCCCGGATGGCCGGAATGTCGGATTCGGGAATTCCCACCGCGACCTTGACCGGGTCGATCTGAAGAATCCTCACCACTTCCTGGCCCGTGGCCAACAGCTGGCCTTTTTCCACAAACACCTGGTTGGCGATGCCGGTTATGGGCGCCCGGATGGTGCAGTGCTCCAGGTCCAGTTTTGCATTTCTCATGGCGGCCCGGTGGTTCTTCACGGTGGCCTGAATGGTGTCCAGATCCGACTGGCTGGCCAGCTGTTTTTGAAAAAGCGACTTGATGCGTTTTTCCGATGCCAGAGCGGATTCCAGAGAGGCCCTGGCCGAATCATAGGCGTTCTGGTATTTCCGTGAATCGATCCGGACCAGGACATCCCCTTCACGCACCGGATCGCCGTCATCCGCCCGTTTTTCAATTACTTCGCCGTTGACCTTCGCCGCCACGGTGAGGTCCACCCAGGGCGCCACGGCACCGGGCAGGTTGATCCGGTCCCGGATGGTGCGGGGGGTGATGTCATAGAGAATAACATTTACATCGGGTGCCTGCTGCCCGATTTCGGACTGGCGCCTGGCTTCTACCCGATTTTGTTTGATGGAAACGCCAAGGACCATTACCAGTATGGCGACGATCAGCACCGTCACCAGTATAATGCCCCACAGGGCCCCGCGTTGGTTGTTTACTGTCTGTTTTAAAAAGAACACGAATGGTGTTGTCATTTTATGCCTGCCGGCTCCTTTTCGTCCGGTTTATTTGACGGCTTCGTAAAAAGATTCCAACCCCGCCGCGGTGTTTTTGCAGAAAGGAACGTGCGCCTTGGCTTCGCAATCGAGTCTTAACTTATCGATTTCGATACCGATACCGATTTCGATTTCGAATCGAGTTCCTTGGAAGTCCAATATCTGCGTTGCGATGCATCTCTCGTCATGTCACGTACGGTGTAGGGGCGAACCTTGTGTTCGCCCCTACAAATCATTCCTCGAGATGCAGCGACGTCTTGCTCTTGAACTTTTTACTTTGCCGTCCCAAAGTGACTTCCAAGGAACTTAATCTGCCAATTTAATGTAAAAATATCAATTTCATTCATTTTTTCAGTTTATTGCCAGGTTTTTCAGTTTGCCGAAACAACTGAACAGCAACACGTGCCCAGCCCCTTGCAGCGCAGCCGAGCAGGGACGGTTTTTTCCGCAAGACGCGGGCAGACTGTTTGAGCAGACGAGGTTTAGCGCATCTGCACGACAAGACAGGCGAGTTTCTGCCCGCGCCGAAAAAACCGTCCCTGCGAGGGAAGCCGAAGGCCAAGCTGCGGGGCGCCCTTTCTTTTGCATACTTTTCTTTGGGCGAGCAAAGAAAAGTATGAATGAAAAATTGGTTGTTTAAAGCAATCACGATAAAAAAAGTCGATCCAAGCCCACGTTACTTTTTGCAAAAACACCGCAAAGCAGGTTAAGCCGCTTTTTACGAGCCCATCTTATATGGGTGGCGCGAAAAGCCCCCTTAATAGCATATCGGTGTAATGGGAGATGGTTTTTTCGATATCAAAATCATCCTCAAACCAGCTCTGCAGGCCCAGCCCGTCCCAGGATCCCACGATGGCGGAGGCGACAGCCGCCGGTTCGATATCGTTTCGAAATTCTCCGCGGCGAATGCCGTCTTCAATAATGGCGGCGCAGAGATCGCGGAATTTTCGATAATTATCCCGAAATGCCCCCTTCAGCCTGGCCCGCATCTCTTCCGAGCCCGTAACCGAGGCCGCCCAGAACTCCAGGCTCAGGGTATAAATGTCATGGTGCTCGATGATCCATGCAGCAATGGAACGGCTCAGGGCATTCAGCCGGTCGGCTGCGCTGCCCAGCCCCAAGGTGGTGACGTTGACGCCGGCCTGATTGATCTTCTGAACAAAGTAGTCAAACACGGCCAGAAAGAGGTCGTCCTTGCTGCGGAAATACTCGTAGATCGTTCCCTTGCCGATATCCGCGGACCGGGCGATGTCGGCCATAAGGGTGCTGCTGAACCCCTTTTCCGCAAACACGGTGGCCGCGGCCTGGACGATCAGGTCCCGGCGTGCTGTTTTTTTATTAGTGTTCATTGCGTTCTTTCTGATTCTCACTGACCGATAGGTCGGTTGTTATCTGTTGAAATATTTAATACTTATATTTTATAAAATAATATTGACCGACTGACCGGTTTATAGAATTATACGCTTTGAATGATCAAAGTCAACCGTTTTGTTTTACATCACCGTTTTACCCGGTTATTATCAAAAATATCCGGTTTGTCATTCATCACCTCATTTGGAATACAAAAAAACGCCGGCCCGACAGGGCGGTATTTGTAGAGATATAATGATGACGCCGCTGGCAATGCCGTTCAATCGGTTCCTGAACAGACCTTTACCTTTGAAAACGACACCTTTGGCGTGGACATGCTGTTTAAAAACGGGATCAGCCTCAGCGCCCTGTATTCGGCCCTGGATGACGACCGGGTCGAGGCGGACGTGACCACCATCAAGGTGGGGTTTACCTTCTAGCCCTTGATCATACCGACGATGGCGCCTGTCATGCAGGTGGCCAGGGTCCCGGCCACGATGGAACGGAAACCCAGGGAGATGATTTCGTCCCGCCGGTCCGGGGCCATGGTACCCATGCCGCCGATCATGATGCCCAGGCTGCCCGGATTGGCGAATCCGCACATGGCATAGGTCATGATAAGCATGCTGCGTGAGGACAGGGCATCCTTGGGAAGATTGCTCAGGTCCAGGTAGGCCAGCAGCTCGTTCAATATCGTCTTTGTGCCCATCAGGGAACCGGCGGTGAATGCCTCGGCCCATGGAATGCCCATCAGCCAGACCACCGGGGCCATGATACAGCCCAGGATCCGCTGAAGGGTGAGGGGTCCGGACTGAACATCGGGCAGGAGGCCAAGGCCGCTGTTGATCAGGGACACCAAGGCCACCAGCACAATCAGCATGCCGATGATATTCAAAAGCAGCTCCATACCCTGGAAGGTTCCCCGGGTTACCGCATCCATGGCGCTTTTGGCGTCATCCTCCGGGACGAATTCCCCGGCCGTAGGGTCTTCGGTTTCCGGCACCATGACCTTGGCCATGGTAATGGCCGCGGGCACGCTGATGATGGAGGCGGTCAGGATGTGGCCCATGATGTTGGGGATGGTGCCGCGAAGAATACTGGCGTACAGCACCATGACCGTTCCGGCGATGGTGGCCATGCCCGTGGTCATGAGGGTGAAGATTTCGCTCCTGGTCATGTTCTGCAGGTAGGGCCGAACCAGCAGGGGCGCCTCCACCATGCCTATGAAAATGTTCGCAGACACCCCCACGCCTTCAGCACCGCCCAGGCCGGCGATTTTCTGCAGCAGCCAGGAAAATCCCCGCACCACCGTCGGCAGTATTTTCCAGAAAAAAAACAGGGCAGACAGGGCGCTCATGACCAGCACCAGCGGCAGGGACTGAAACGCCAGGATGAACATGGCCGACGGATCGGTGATCTCAAACGGTGCCTCTCCGCCGCCCAGATACCCAAAGACCATGGATGTACCATCTTTTGTGGCCTGTTCAAGGGCAAGGATGACCTTGTTGAGCATGATAAAGATATCCGTGAACACCGGCAGCTTCAGGAACAACACCCCGATGATCAGCTGAAGCCCGACCCCGGCCACGATGGTTCTGATCTTCACCTGCCGCCGGTTTTCGCTGATCAGCCATGCAAACAGAACGAATACCCCCAGTCCCAGGGCACCGCGTAGCACCATTTATCAACCCCCGCTGTTTTGATTGCGTAAGCATTCAAACTACCGGATTGTCAGTGTTGTGTCCATGATTTTTCATTCATACTTTTCTTTGCTCGCCCAAAGAAAAGTATGCAAAAGAAAGGGCGCCCCGCAGCTTGGCCTTCGGCTTCCCTCGCAGGAACGGTTTTTTCGGCGCGGGCAGAAACTCGCCTGTCCTTTTGTGCAGATGCATTAATCCTCGTCTGCTCACACAGTCTGCCCGAGTCTTGCGGAAAAAACCGTCCCTGCTCGGCTGCGCTGCAAGGGGCTGGGCACGTGTTGCTGTTCAGTTAGCAGTTCCCTTTCCTCACAGGAGCCCGGGAACCTAAGTACACAAGGGCATAAATACAGAGAGAAACGACGTTCGGTTTCAGCCTTCATGCGCTTCATCTCCTTCATGGTTTAATCCTTTGGGTTCTAATCACCATGAAGGACATGAAACGCATGAAGCAAATACATCACCGAATCTATGCTCTGGAACACTCAAAGCCAAACCGTTTTTCTCTCTCGTTCCCACGATCCTGAGTGGGGATGGAAATTGCCACCGTTCACATGCTTTTGCTTGGGAACGCAAGGACATGCGGGGAGGCTTTTCAGTCATACATCGTCTTTGGGCGAGCAAAGAAAAGTATGAATAAATGGGTTATGTAAAGCAATCACGGCAAAAAATTCGACCCAAGCGCACGTTCCTTTCTGCAAAAACACCGCGGCGGGTTGAAAGCTTTTACTGAAAATCCCGGCCGTTTCAAATCCGGCTTGACACGGGAAAATGAACCGGTTTATGGTGGCACGATTGTGCGGGCGGGAAATGGCTGAAAGAGCGCATTTTTACGAAGCCATCAATCTTTAATCTATAGCAAATCCTAAAGGAATAAATGATTCATATGAAACTCTCCAGCCAGCAGGAAGCCGCTGTTACGCATGTAGGGTCACCGGCCCTGGTCACGGCCGGTGCCGGGTCGGGCAAAACCCGGACGCTGACAGCCAAGATCGCCCATCTCATCAAGCAGGGCTATGCCCCGGACCGTATTCTGGCCATCACCTTCACCAACAAGGCGGCGGACGAGATGAAAAAACGCCTGGTGGATCTCACCGGCATCCCCGAGAGCGGTTTTCCGTGGGTCCGGACCTATCACAGCGCGTGCTTTAAAATTCTCAGCGCCCACTGCCACCTGCTGGGCTATACAACACCCCTTCAGATTTATGATGTCTATCATCAGCGCAAGACGATCAAGGATATTCTCATTCACATGAACGTGGACAAAAAACAAGTGCCGACCGTGCTCGGAGAAATTTCCCGGGCCAAAAATTCCGGGGACCCCATGGCCTATTTCGACCAGCGGCCCTTTGCCGGATATGTGCGCATCGCCGAGGTGTACAGTCTTTATGAAAAAGAGCTGAAAGACAAGAATGCCGTGGACTTTGACAATATTCTCCTTCTGGTGCGGGATATTCTGCGACAGTATGCCGATGTGCGGGAAAAATACCAGAAGCGGTTCAACTATATTCTTGTCGATGAATACCAGGACACCAACAATCTCCAGGAAGAACTCACCACTCTGCTTTGCAGCGGGGACAACCTCTTCTGCGTGGGCGACGACTGGCAGGCCATTTATTCCTTTCGCGGCAGCAACATCAACCACTTTCTGACCTTTGAACGGCGGTATTCAGAAGCCCGGGTGTTCCGGCTGGAGCAGAATTTCCGGTCCGCCGATGAAATCGTCAAGCTGGCCAACTGTATTATCGAAAACAACGATGACAAGATGGACAAGACCTGCTTTTCCGAAAAAAAGGGCGGGGTGGTGGAGACCCGTGAATTTGACGACGAGGTGGAAGAGGCCGCATGGGTGGCGGACCGGGCCCGGGAGCTTCATGTGCAGGAAGGCGTGCCCTACAACCAGATGGCGGTGCTGTACCGCACCAAGTTTACCTCCCTTTATTTTGAACACGGGTTCCGGCAGGCGGGCATTGCCTATCAGCTGCTGGGGGACAAGGGGTTTTTCGACCGCAAGGAGATCATGGATATTAACAGCTACATCCTGGCCGCGGTGTTTCCCAAGGACGACGCCGCGTTTGAGCGGATCATCAATATCCCCCGCCGGGGCATCGGCCCCAAGACCCTGATGAACATCAGCCGGCTGCGCACCGGTGATATGAGCGTCCAGGATGCGGCCCGCCAGGCCCTGTCGGAAAAGCTGCTCTCCGGCAAGGTTTACAACGGCCTGAAAACCCTGGTGGACCTGCTGGATGAAATCCGTTCCATGGCCCCGGCAAAGGCCATGGAACGGATCATCGACAGGGTGGGGTACATGGATTATCTTCAGCAGTATGCCAACAGCGGTTCCATGGATTTCACGGAAAAACAGGAGAATCTCGAGCAGCTGATCTACGCCGCGTCCCAGAAGGACACCATGGTGGAATACCTGGAAGAAGCGGCCCTGGTGCGCGAGGACAAGGACGAAGAGGGCGGGGAGGGCATAAACCTTTCCACCATTCACGCGGCAAAAGGGCTGGAATTTCATACCGTTTTTGTGGCCGGATGCGAGGAGAACCTCTTGCCGCACTGGAAATCCCTGGAAACCATCGAAGAGATCGCTGAAGAGCGCCGGCTGATGTACGTTGCCATGACCCGGGCCGAAAAGAATCTCTACCTCACATCCACCGACTTCCGCAAGGGCCAGTTCAACCGCCGCAGCCGGTTCCTGTTTGAGCTAGACCGGGCACTGACGGACTGAAACAGACGGTTTCTCAGCACGGAGGCGCAGAGATCCTTTACTCTGCGCCTCCGTGCTGAATTTAATATTGTAAACATATCAATTTTATTTAATTTTTCAGTCTATTGCCACGTTTTTCAGTTTGCCGAAACAACTGAACAGCAACACGTGCCTCGCCCCTTTCAGCGCAGCCGAGCAGGGGCGGTTTTTTTCGCAAGACGCGGGCAGACATTGTAGGGGCGGCCCCCTGTGGCCGCCCGACTGATGGGCAACCACAGGGGGTTGCCCCTACAAAAGCACCACAGGTTAACGAGTTTCTGCCCGCGCCGAAAAAACCGTTCCTGCGAGGGTCGCCGAAGGCCCCAAAATATCAAATAGACGCGGGGCGCCCTTTCTTTTGCATACTTTTCTTTGGGCGAGCAAAGAAAAGTATGAATGAAAAATCTGAACTCACCCTTCGTGAACTTCGTGGTGCAATTGTCTGGAATTGATTGCCACGAAGAGCACGAAGGTCATGAAGATAAATGCATCGCATTGATGCCCCGGAACACTCCGGTATCTGTTTTGGTCATTGGGAAATTTGATATTCGGATTTGTTTCGAATTTCTAATTTCGTGCTTTGCTCCTTACCGGTATAGCCTTTTATCGCTGAATTGGCCCAGAAGACCATGTTTTATTGACTGAATAAATATCATGACTTCGAGGGCTCAACCAGCATGCAGATCTGGTCCTCGGCCTGATCCAGGGTGATGCGGCTCATGTTCATGACCATGTGATACATGCTTGCGGCATTGTAATTCTTCTTGCCGAACTTGGCGTAAAGGTTTTTTCGTCGTCGTTCGCCGTTGATCACCGCCTGATAGGCCTTTTCATCGGAATAATCGTAATACCGCTGCATGAACTTGATGCGGTCCTCCCGCTCGGCCACCAGCAGAAAATGGTAGGTGTTTTCATTTTCCGCCAGAATATATTGACTGCCCCGGCCCAGGATCACCACGTTGTCTTCGGCCGCCAGTTCTGTAATGACTTCCCGGAGTTTCTCCACATAAATCTCCTCGTCGATATAGCCGAAGCGTTCACCGGTGAGCCGTTCCATATAGCCCCGGCTCAGGGTACTGGAGATAACCTTGGACAGCCATCCCCCCGCCGACCGCTCGATATCCTTGATGGAATGCTTGGACACCCGCGCGCGTTCGGCCAGCTCCTGAATAATCGCATCATCAAGAAATTCGTAACCCAGCCGCTTGGCAACCCTGCCGGCCAGCGTCCGACCACCGGCCCCGAATTTTCGGGCAATCGTAACAACAGCCATTGTGCTTCCCCCTTTTCAATATCATCCATTCTAAAGCAACACCCTTTGAATATAAGATATCTAGATGCCGGAATCCATATCTTTTTATGAAAGATTCGGAGAGTGGCCGTTGCAGCGCATTTTACCCCGGGATCACCTGAACGTTTAGTTTCCGGTTGCGGGGGCCGTCAAAGTCGCAGAAAAAGACGGACTGCCAGGTGCCGAGCACGAGACTGCCGTTTTCCACGATAACGGTGACGGAGCTGCCAAGAAGACTGGCCTGAATGTGGGCGTCGGAATTGCCTTCCATGTGCCGGAAGCCCGCAGAATGGGGGACCAGTTTTTCCAGGTGGGCAAGGATGTCGGTCTGCACGTCCGGGTCTGCGTTTTCGTTGATGGTGATGGCGGCGGTGGTGTGGGGGACATAAGCGATGACCATGCCGTTTTTAAGCCCGGCATCTGTCACGGCTTTTTTGATGTCTGCGGTGACATCCCGCATCTCTCTTCTTTTTCCGGATTTAACGGACAGGGTAATCATGGTGTTATTGTTTAATGGAATGGTTTTTAAATGGCGCGCCCGGCAGGATTCGAACCTGCGACCTACGGATTCGTAGTCCGGCACTCTATCCAGACTGAGCTACGGGCGCGTTTTGTTGCGAATGCTTTTTTATTGATGTTGGTTGTAAAAGATTGTAAGAAGAATGTCAATAAAGAACTTTACGGCTTCGTAAAAAGCTTCCAACTCCGTCACGGCGGTATTAATGCAGAAAGTAACTCGATATTATAGAAGAAACCACGGAATACACGGAAAGGCACGGAAAAAGAGGCCGACGGCTTCTTCCGTATTTTTCCGTGTATTCCGTGGTTGAAAAGATTCAGTCATTGCAAGCAAAGCGAAGCAATCTCGAACAATTTGCCGACAAGTTCACTGGAAGTCCAATTGTTATGCACGAACATGACCACTACATGCAGCAGGCCCTTGCGGAAGCCGAGAAGGGCAGGGCGATGGACGAGGTGCCGGTGGGCGCGGTGCTGGTTTCTGAAAATGGCGACATGATTGCCGCTGCATACAACAGCCCAATTTCACTGCATGATCCCACGGCCCACGCAGAAATCCTGGCGCTGCGGAAAGGGGCCCGAAAAACCGCCAATTACCGATTGCCAGGGACCGTGCTCTATGTTACTGTTGAGCCTTGTGTTATGTGCATGGGCGCCATTATTCACGCCCGTGTGGCGCGCGTGGTGTTCGGCACCCATGATCCCAAGTGGGGATGTGCGGGGTCGTTATATAACTTTGCAGAAAACGGGCCGTTCAATCATCAGCCGGAGATTATAGCCGGGGTCTGCGAAGAGGCCTGCCGGAAACAGCTTCAGGATTTTTTTGAAGAAAAACGAAAAAGCGGGAAAAGTGGCGGTTAATAATAAATAACATAATGCATTCAACAACCAAGCAGGAGTTGCAAGTGGGAAACATCGTTGTCGTGGGAACCCAGTGGGGGGATGAAGGAAAGGGTAAAATCGTTGATCTGCTCGCCGAGTATGCCGACCTGGTGGTCCGGTTTCAGGGCGGTAACAATGCCGGCCATACGCTTGTGGTCAATGGCGAGGAGTTTATCAGCCATCTGGTTCCTTCGGGCATCCTGCAGGGCAAGACCTGCCTAATCGGAAACGGGGTGGTGGTGGATCCGGCGGTGCTGACCGATGAAATGGAAGGGCTTCGGCTCCGGGGCATTGACCTGTCGCCGGCGAACTTCATGATCAGCCGCAAGGCGCACATTATCATGCCGTATCACAAGCGAATTGACGCCGTTCGGGAAGAAAAAAAGGGCAGCGGCAAGATCGGCACCACCGGCCGGGGCATCGGGCCGTGCTATGAAGACAAAGCCAGTCGTAACGGTCTCCGGTTCGTGGATATGATCGACGTGGATGGCTTCAGGGAGAAGATTGTCCACCTGGTGAATGAAAAAAACAATTATCTGAAAAAGATTTACGATGCCGAGCCGCTTTCCGTGGATGAAATCGTGACCGAATACATGGGCTATGCCGAGGTGCTTGCACCTTATATCGTCAATGTATCAAAGGTGATTGACGATGCTGCTGGCCAGGGCCGGCAGGTATTGTTTGAAGGGGCCCAGGGCACCTATCTTGATATCGACCACGGCACCTATCCCTATGTAACCTCCTCCAATACGGTGGCGGGCAATGCATGCAGTGGCGCTGGCGTCGGACCGAAAGCAATCACCGGGGTGCTGGGCATTGTCAAGGCCTATACCACGCGGGTGGGGGAGGGACCATTTCCCACGGAACTGTTTGACGAAACCGGGGATTTTATTCAGCGTACCGGCAGCGAGTTCGGCGCCACCACGGGCCGCAAGCGAAGATGCGGGTGGCTGGATGCGCTCATGATGAAAAATGCGGCCCGGCTGAACGGCCTGACCGGGCTTGCCATTACCAAGCTGGACGTACTCACCGGCCTTGATTCCATCTGTATCTGCACGGGATATAGGCACAAAGGCACAATGATTGAAGACTTTCCGGCTGACCTGAAGGTGCTTTCCGAATGCGAGCCCGTTTATGAAACCGTGGCCGGATGGACGGAGGATATTTCAACGGTTACCTCCCATGACGGTCTGCCGGACAACACGCGGGCGTATCTGCGCCGCATCGAAGAACTGGTGAATGTACCGGTTGATATCGTGTCCGTGGGCGCGGGGCGGGATGAGACCATTGTGATCAACAATCCGTTTGCCTGACGGCTTTGCCTTCCAAAACTTTTCCATTGACAATAACCGTTTAATCCTTTAGAACAGCAAACAGTCGGGGCGTGGCTCAGTCTGGTAGAGCACAGCGTTCGGGACGCTGGGGTCGCTGGTTCAAATCCAGCCGCCCCGACCACTTTGTTTAAGGAGATGCATGCCGGAACAGATACCATCAAACGCCTCGCGAATATAGCACACCGGCACCGAAACACCATTGGAATGCGGGACAGGGCAAATTCATGAGCCAATCGAAAAGTACCTACCATTTCATCTACGAGTTTCATTTCAAGAGCGGTAAAAAAGAGTCGTTTGATGTTGAACTGGATCCAGAGACCATCTCCATTGTCCGTCCCACACCAAAAGAACATTCCGAATGGACGAAACTCGAGAATAAACAATGCGAGTGCTGCCCGTTAAATGTGGTCGAAACCCCGTATTGTCCCATTGCCCTGAATATCGGGGAACTGGTGGAGGTGTTCAAGGATTCATTCTCCTATGAAAACTGTCTGGTGGTATGCATTACGCCTGAGCGATCCTATCAGAAAGAGACTTCTGTTCAGGAGGGGCTGTACTCCCTGCTGGGCATCATCATGGCCACCAGCAACTGCCCGGTGATGAACCTGTTCAAGCCCATGGCCCGGTTCCATCTTCCCTTTGCCACTATTCAGGAATCCATTATCCGATCCACCTCCATGTACCTGCTGCGGCAGTACTTCGAGTATAAGAGGGGAAACAAGCCCGACTTGGACATGAAGCAGCTGGACGAGCATTATGCCAATGTCCAGATGGTCAATAAAGGTATCCTCTCCCGTATTCACAGCATTGCGGAAAAGGACGCGGACAGAAACGCCCTGATTATCCTCAATTCCCTGGCCCAGCTGTTTACCATGGAAATTGACGACAACCTGATGTCTGTGGCCTACCTGTTCGAGATTGACGACATTCAGCCATGACGGCTTCGTAAAAAGCGTCAAACCCCACCGCGGCGGTATTAATGCAGAAAGGAACTTCGGGCTGGCGGCATCATTTTTTGCCGTCATTGCTTCTTGATTATTAATTGAATACCCGCACTTTATATTAGTTATCCTCTCGCCAAGCCGCCAAGATCGCTAAGAATATTCTTTTCATTCTCTGCGATCTTTGCGAGAGGCAACTTTTTCTCAAATTGGCAGATTAAGTCTCCTGGAAGTCAAAAGTCCGCTGATGGATTTGGGTTACGCTGCATCTCTCGTCATGTCACGTACAATGATTAATCCAGCTGGTCCGGGGACAGTTCTTTTTCACAGTACGGCTGATACAGCTTTTCGCGCATGAACAGGTCGTAAATATCCGGGTCGATATGTCCGTCTTTGTTCATAAATCCCAGTATTTTCAATGCCTGCGAGATATTCATGGGGGGTTTGTAGGGCCGGTCCCGCGCGGTCAGGGCCTCGAAAACATCCGCAATGGCGATGATGCGGGCCTGAATGGGAATGTCATCGCCGGAAAGCCCTTTGGGATACCCCGATCCGTCCAGTTTTTCATGATGACTGCCGGCGTATGTGGGAACGTTGGCCAGTTTGTCCGGAAACGGCAGTTCCCGGGTTATTTTGGTGGTCATTTCCGCGTGATGTTCAATAATCCGCCGCTCTTCTTCAAGCAGGTTCCCCCGAAGGATGGTCAGGCAGGCGGCTTCATTTTCCGAGAGCCAGGGCAGGGGGCGACCGTCCATTTTATAGGTCCGGGCGGCGATGGCGTTAACCAGGGCCGCCGAGGCTTCGTCCACCATCTGTTTGTCGCTGTTGATGGCTTTCAGCAGATCCAGGTCCGATTGAACAGCGGCGATTTTTTCTGCATAATCATTGTCCAGGGCTGCCAGTTCTTTGGCCGTATCCGCATTAAAATTATCGCCGCCTTCCTCCAGTATCTTTACCTTTTGCTTCAGCTTTTCATTTTCAAGTTTCTGAATAATATAATTAAATCGGGTTTCGATAAGCTCGATACGGTCAAATACCCCTTCCAGTTTATTGGTCTTGCTGACGATATGTTCAGGCGTAGTGATTTTGCCCACGTCATGCATCCATGCGGCGATGCGCAGCTCTTCCATTTCATCTTCGGTAAAGATGATATCTTTCAGTGGACCAGTATCGGCCTCGCTGACGGCCTGGGCCATCTCCATGGTCAGATTCACCACCCGGTTGATATGGCCGCCGGTAAACGGCGATTTTTCGTCAATGGCGGTGGCAATGGTTTTGATAAAGGCATAAAACAACGCCTTGAGGTCTTCGATGAGCTGCATGTTGGTGAGGGCCACAGCAGCCTGGGAGGCAAGGGCACCCACAAGATCAATGCTGTCTCTGGGAAAGGCGATGATCTCGCCGGTTTCCCGGTCCGTTGCATTGAGCAGCTGAAGCACGCCGATAATTTTATCTTCGTGGTTTTTCAGTGGGATCACCAGCATGGACTGGCAATGGTAACCTGTGACAACATCGTATTTTTTGGTGCCGGAAAAATCAAAATCCTCTGTGGCATAGACGTCCTGAATATTGACCCGCTCTCCGGTGAGGGCCGCATAGGAGGAAACATTGGAATGGTTGGGCGAACCGTCCGGCTTGAACAGGGGGACATTGGGAAGGCCTTCGGCGGCCTCGCCGCTGACCCCGCCCTTGCGGATTTTCATGGAATCGTTCTGAAGAATGGCAAACCGCAGGCTTTTTTCCTTTTCCTCGGTAATATAAAGGGTACCGGCATCCGCGCCGGAAAGTTTGCGCGCCTCGTCAACGATCATTTCCAGCAGCTTGTTAATGTTTTTTTCGCCCGAAAGGGCAATTCCGATATCCGTCAGCTTTTTGATGTGCTCGATCTGGTCTTCTGCATACATCTTGACTTCCCTGACCACGGTATCCAGAACTCTTCCCAGCTTCTTGTCATCGGCCAGATCGCGGATGTCTATGTCCTTCATACACTTCCTGTTCATCAAGGTTGATGGCTTCGTAAAAAGTCCAATTTCTTTGTTGCGCTGCATCTCTCGTCATGTCACGTACGGCTAAGTACGCTCCATTCCTCGAGATTTGCGCGCCTCGAACTTGAACTTTTTACTTTGCCATCCCGATTTTGGCTTTTTACGAGACCATCAAGGTTGATTATTTGCGTTATTTTTTTTATTATCATTAAATAACCACGGCGGCAACCACAAAGCAGATTGCCGTCGACGCGGCAGGGATATTACAGATGGGGGAGCCGGCAGGGTGCCCGTCGCTTTAAACGGTGCCATTAATCTGTCTTCAGGCAAGGAGCGGCATGATGAACCATCAGGAGAAACACCAGGGGAACGATCTGGGGAACGACAGAAGGATAAGAGCACTCATGGAAAAAGGCGCTGCCATTCCGGCGCCGGCAAGCGTGGAAATCGGCACGGATGTGGATATCGACCGGATTTCCGGCGAAGGCACGGTCATTCATGCCGGATGCAGGCTTCACGGGAGCGCCACGTTTATTGCAAAGGGGGCGGTCATCGGCAGCGAGGGTCCGGTTACTGTGGAAAACTGCCATATCGGGCCGCATGCCGAACTGGGCAGCGGCTATTTTACAGAAACCGTGATGCTGGCCAATGCCAAAGCCGGTACCGGTACCCACAGCCGCAAAGGGACCATAGTTGAAGAGTACGCCAGCCTGGCCCACACCGTGGGGGTCAAGCAAACCATTCTCTTTCCCTTCGTGACCCTGGGCAGCCTGATCAATTTCTGTGATTGCCTGATGGCAGGCGGCACCAGTTCCCGGAATCACAGCGAAGTGGGCAGCTCCTATATCCACTTCAATTATTCCCCCAATCAGGACAAGGCCACGGCATCGATTTTCGGCGACGTTCCGCGCGGGGTTATGCTCCGGGAAGCACCGATTTTCCTGGGCGGGCAGGGCGGTGCGGTGGGGCCGCTCCGCATGGCTTTCGGCACGGTGACCGCCGCGGGGACCATCTGCAGGAAAGATGAACTGACCGGGGGACAGCTGGTAATTGAACGGGCACTAAAGGGCGGCAGTTTCTCCTATCAACCCGGCATTTATGTGAGTATTCGGCGGCTTCTGGCAAACAATATCAATTATGTCGCCAACCTTATCGCCCTGATGCGCTGGTATGATTATGTGCGGCCCATGTTTATCCATCCCTCGGATTTTCCCGAATCGCTGCTGGACGGTCTCAAGGAGAAACTCGGTTACGGCGTGGCCGAACGGATCAAGCAACTGGACCGGCTTTGCGACAACCTGCCCCGTTCAATCCACATGTACAAGTCGGGCAAACAGACGGTTTCGGAAAAACTGCTGGCACAGAAAGAAGAATTGTTCGAAAAAAAGGAAATGCTGGCTGAAATGCTGGCCCTCTTGCTGAAAAATGAGACCGGGGATGCGGATAGCCGGGACGATTTTCTCACCCGGGTGGAGCAGGCTATGTATGATTTCGGCAGCAATGATTACCTCAGCGTCATTCATGCCATCGACGATGATGATGCGGCCGTGGGCACTATATGGCTGCGGTCGGTGGTCGACAACGTGGTGGACAGGGTGGGGGACCTGCTGCCGTCTTTTAACCTGATTGTTTTATAAGGACCGCATATGGGCAGACTGTTTGGAACGGACGGAATACGGGGGATCGCCAATCACTATCCGATGACCGCAGAAATGGCGATGAAAACGGGCATGGCGGTTGGGCGTCTGATGTGCTGTGGCGATGCTGCCACCAGCATGGTTGTGGTGGGCAAGGACACCCGCATATCCGGGGACATGCTGGCCCAGGCCGTGTGTGCCGGCATCTGTTCCATGGGGGTGAATGTCATGATGGCCGATATCATGCCCACGCCGGGCGTGGCGTATCTGACGGCTTCGGTCAAGGCGTCGGCAGGCATCATGGTGTCCGCATCCCACAATCCCTATACGGATAACGGGATCAAAATCTTTGACAGCCAGGGGCACAAACTTTCGCAGGACCGGGAAAAAGAACTGGAGCAGATGATCCTGGATGCCCCGGACGCACCGGATGCGCCGGCCGCAGACCGGGATCCGGGCCGGGTGTTTCATCAGCAGGACCTTCAGGACCGGTATGTTGACTTTCTGGTCGGTGCGATCCCCCCTGCAGAGGGACTGAGCCTGGTTATTGACTGTGCCAATGGCGCCACCTACGGCGTGGCGGCCCGGGTGTTTCCCGGCGCCCACCTGATGAATGCCGCGCCGGACGGTATTAATATCAACCGCGAATGTGGGTCTGAACATCCCGGGCCGCTTGCAGAAGCGGTGCTGACACATCAGGCCGACGCGGGATTTGCCTTTGACGGAGACGGCGACCGGGTGGTGGCCGCAGATGAAACCGGCACCATACTCAGCGGTGACCGGCTGCTTGCCCTGTGCGCCAACTACATGAAAGAAAAGGGAACTCTTGCCCAAAATACGGTGGTCAGCACGGTGATGAGCAATATCGGGCTGACCAGGGCCTTGACGGAAATGGATATTGCCCATGTCAAAACCGACGTTGGAGACCGTCACGTGCTTGAAAAAATGCTTTCCAGCGGGGCGGTTATCGGCGGGGAAGACTCCGGCCACATGATTTTCACCGATTACCAGACCACCGGCGACGGCATTCTGACGGCATTGATGATATGCCGGGTAATGCATGATACGGGAAAGCCGCTGTCTGAACTGGCGGACTGCATGACCCTTTATCCCCAGACCCTTATCAATGTGGCGGTGTTGGAAAAGCCAGCCATTGAAAGTATTCCGGCGATTCAACAGGCCATTGCCGCGGCGGAAACCGCTCTAGGCGAAGAAGGGCGGGTGCTGGTGCGTTATTCAGGTACCCAGGCCATGTGCCGGGTCATGGTGGAAGGCCCCACCCATGACGTAATACAACGGCATGCCGATACCATCGCATCGGCAATAAGAAAAAATATTGGGGATTTGAGGGGTGAGGGGTGAGGTTATGAATTTGTGAGTTGTGAGGGGGGTGTTTCTCATAACTCAGACCTCATAACTCAAAACGATTAATGGAGGATGGCAAAGTAAAAAGTTCAAGTTCGAGGCGCGCAAATCTCGAGGAATGGAGCGTACTTGGCGGTACGTGACATGACGAGAGATGCAGCGCAACAAAGAAATTGGACTTTTTACGAAGCCATCAAAGGAGTGAATGATGGCAGATATGTACTTCATCGTCTGGGAAACGGTTACCAGCCTGATGATAATGCTGCTGCTGGTCGCGTATATCGTCTATAGCCGGATGGCGGCCCGTTATAACGCTATCGCTGATGAAACCAAAAAAAACGCCAGGATCGGCAATCTGAAGGCAAAGACCCGAATGATTCTCGGGGGGCTTTTGTTTATCGGGGGACTTTACTGGCTCTATTTTATCCAGACCCATGAAATTTATATCACCAAATCCCTGCGCGGCCCTCATGACATGGCGCCACCGATCATCATGAGCCTGATCGGCCTTGCGGTTCTGGTGGCAGGCCTCCGGCAGTCAAAAGCCCAATGATTCCCGTTAATTCAGATATTTTTGTGGACGAAAACGAGCTCACGCTGAATTTTGTTCGGTCCTCCGGACCGGGGGGGCAGAATGTCAACAAGGTGGCATCGGCGGTACAGCTTAGGTTTGATGTGAGACGGTCGCCGTCTCTGCCGGAAGATGTTCGTCAGCGGCTTCTCCGGCAGGCGGGCAACCGGATCAATGCAGAGGGGGTGCTGGTCATCGAAGCCAGGCGCCACCGGGAGCAGGGCAAAAACCGAGAAGATGCCGTTAACCGGCTGGTGGGGATAATCCGCGCCGCTGCCACCCGGCCCAAAAAACGAAAAAAAACCCGTCCTTCCAGGGCTGTCAAACAACGAATGATTGACAAGAAGGTGCATCGTGGAAAGGTCAAGCAACTCCGCAAACGACTGGATTAAGAAGGGATTTATTTTGATCACCGCAGACGCGGAGGGCGTAGAGAAAAATCTCTGCGCCCTCCGCGTCTGGTCGAGAAAAGCTCTCGTTCCCACGCTGAGCGTGGGAACGAGGGGGGAATTCGACGGGATGGCAAAGAAAAACGTTTAAGAGTAAGGCGCCACAAATCCTGACGAACGAGGCGTACTGGCTGTACGTCGCAGTGAGGAAGGATTTGTGCAACGCAGCTATTGAACGTTTTTCGAAACCATCCCATTTATTCGCGGGCAACGCCCATTATGTGCAGCAGAAAAATAAACATGTTGATAAAATCCAGATACAGACGCAGGGCACCCATGATGGCGCCTTTTCTGAACACGCCGGCATCCAGATCGTCGGGCTGACTCAGGGCCATCTGCTTCAGCTGCTGGGTGTCATAGGCGGTCAGGCCCACGAAGACAAAAACGCCGATATAACTAACAATCATGGCAAGCGCGCTGCTCTGCATGAACAGGTTCACCACGGAGGCGATGATAATGCCGATCAGCCCCATGAACATGAACTGGCCCACACCGGTAAGGTCTCTTTTGGTCACCATGCCGTAAACGCTGCACGCCCCGAACGTGGCCGCGCACACAAAAAACGTGGCCGCGATAGAGGTCTGGGTATAGGCGATAAATATAAAGGAAAGGGTGACCCCGTTAAGCATGGAATAAATCACAAACAGGGCCGTGGCCGTTGTGGCCTGAATCTTCTGAATTCGGGCGCTCAGGAAAAACACCAGGCCCAGTTCCGCGATGATCAGCACAAAAAACAAGGGCTGAATGGAACGCAGGGCCGCCGGATTGGTCTGCATCATATTCTCAATGACGCCGGCCACATAGAATGCAATAAAGCCGGTAAGGGCCAGGCCGATGGCCATCCAGTTATAGGTGCTGCGAATAAAGCTGTTGACCGCCACCTGACTCTGGCTCTGGGTTGTTCTCAATGAAACAGGTTCTGCCATTTTTTTAACCCTCCTGAGGTCGAAAATGGTTGTTGTCGGTCCTTCAAAGCGGGCCGCCCCGCGGGCGGTCGCTGAAATATCCTTGCCAGATACATTTTCTTTAATATAACATCTGGCAGGTTTTTTTCAAGATGAATTGAAAGCATTGGAACGGAATATCCCAAATTGAAACCCGACCACGTATACCACGAACTGAAGCATCTTGCCGAAAAGCTGGGGATTGCCGTCCAGGAGCACAATCTCCGCAATGTTGGCATTCATGTTTCCAGCGGATTATGCCGGATAAAGGACCAGCAGGTGTTTGTGATGGACAAGCGGCTTTCCATCCGTGAAAAAACCGAAATCCTTGCCGAATGTCTGGGCAAAATGGACCTGGAAGGGGTCTATATCGTGCCGGCCATTCGGGAGCTGCTAAATAAATATCAATCCTGATTTTTTCGCCCAGCCTGCCGGTCGCATATGAAAAGTTTACATAATATATCTTATCAGACGTTATAATCGGGGGCCGGGGCGGCAACAATCCGAATGGCGGGTGGTTTATTCAAAAACCGGTATTTCGACACATGTAAAAAAATATTTGCATATTTTTGAATTTTATATAGACTGTCAAACAGGTCTCATGAAATGTGAATGGTGTCCATTTCGTTGTTGCAAGCCCAACGGAGTCTGTAAAACAATCCCCTTATAGGGGCAACCAGAAGAGTCAGCCCCTTTGGGGTCGGATGTTTACTTAGCCGGACGGATGGACACAAAACCGTATGGGGGGATGAATCATGGCAGAGAGAAAAGCAAAGGTATTTGTTTCGGCAATTGTGTGTCTCTTCTTTTTTGCGTGTTTTGCCGCATTGCCCGGGTTTTCCGGTGAACCATTATCATCGGTGGCATCCGATACATTGTCGCAGGCGGTGGCCAAAGGGAACTTTGAAGACATCGTGATGGACCTCAATACCCGCATCGTTGTGCCGGACAATACCGAGACCGGCATTGAAGGCGTTGACCTGTACGCCACGGTCCTGCGGCATGAAGACGGTGGCGAACGCCCGACCATTGTGATTGCAACGCCCTATCGGCGGGAGGTAATGCTGATTCTTTACCTGCCCCTGCTGAAACATGGATACAACCTACTGGCCTATGATGTGAGAGGCAGCGGCTCTTCCCATGGCAGCTGGATCTCCTTCGGCCCGCCGGAGCATTATGACGCCGGCTATGTGATTGATCATTTTATCCCGACCCAACCCTGGTCCGACGGCCGGGTAGGCATGCTCGGTCCTTCTTACATGGGCATCAGCCAGATGCTCGCCGCCGGCCAGATTCAAACCGATGAAGCCGGCAATCCGGTACATTTAAAAGCGCTTTTCCCCCTTGTTTCCATGGGGGACTGCTACCGCGATATCGTGATGCACGGGGGCAATGTGGACCTGGAGTTCATTCCCATGTGGCTCGGGCTGGTGGATATTCTCGGCGCCATGCCGCCGCTCCTGTTTGCCGGCGAAGAGCAGTTTCAGCCTGGCCTGCAGGACATCGAGGAATCCTTTAAAATATGGGATGATCATTTAAGAAATGTCCCCGTGACCCTGAGCTGGATTCTGGACGGGAATAATATTAATAAAAATGATTTCTATGATACCAAATCCGCCATGATTTACTGGCCGGATAAACCGGCCAATGGGTGGGATTTCGGCGCTGAATACCCCCAGGATATGGGCAGCACGTCCATTCCGGCTTCATTGCCGGTGTTTCTTACGGGTGGGTGGTTTGATATCTTCACCCGCGGAACCTGCAACAACTATCAATACGGCCTGAAATACCATGACCGGACCGACAAGGCCATGATGATCGGCCCCTGGTATCACCTGGGCGGCTCCCTGGGCATGGGGGTAAAGGGCCTTTTCAATACCGAGATTCCGGCCCGGTGGTTTGACTGGAAAATCAAGGGGATTGCCGATCCCTTCATGGAAGACTACCCGGTCATGCTGTATGTGATGGGTGAAGACCGGTGGCGGGCGGAAACGGACTGGCCGCTTCCGGCGGAACGCACCCGGGAAAACACCCTGTATCTTTCCAAACGTAAAGCCGCCCCGATTTTTGGAGACTGGTTTTCCGTAGACAATGCCGCAAACAATTACCGGCTGGTGGATAGTCCCCGGGAAAAGGATTACTACAACCGGTTCCTCTGGTGCCGGTTTGACAAGGATGCCCCGATGCTGACCCATGATCCGCGCGAGCTGCACGGGTCGCCGTCCCGGTCGGCCTGCCGATGGCTCATGGGGCTGCCGGCGCTTGCCTCCCAGGCGTCCAAGCTTATGCTGGACCGGAATATTGACCGCCTGATGCCGTGGGAGGATGAACGGATCGATGAGGTGGATGCCCTCACCTTTACCACCGGCCGTCTGGATGAAGATATTGAAATTGCGGGGCCGCTCACGCTGACCTTCTGGGCGAAAACCGATTTCACCCGTCCCATTCGTCAAAACCTGCTGGATAATGTTTTGGATAGAATTCAGGAGCGTTACAACCTGGACACTAACATGTTTGTTGAGCTGATCGAAAAAAAGGATGTCCAGTGGGTGGTGGAACTGAATGATGTGTTTCCCTGCGGACGGGCCAGAAACATCACCTCTGGCTGGCTGAGCGCGGAAAACCGTCCCTATGATCCGGACAATAAGGACAAGCTGGATGAAGATTACCAGGCGTTTGACCCCTTTTATGACCATGCCTATAAAACCCCCGCGCCCATAGAAGAGCACAAGGTGTATAAATATGTCGTGGAACTCTGGCCCACGGACAATGTCTTCAAGAAAGGCCACCGGATTCGGGTTTCTCTCAGCGCCTCGGACTTTCCGCACCTGTTTCCTGTTTTCCGGCCTTCGGAAAATACCCTTGTACTGGATGATGAACACAAGGCAAAACTCAGTTTTAAAACGGTTACGCAAAGCGGTGATTACAAATGGGTAACCGATGTGAATGATTATCTGTTGTCCCATTCCCATTAAAATCTTCCTCAAGGCCGCATCCGGTTCCTTGGCCGGTTGCGGCCATCTTTAATCTTAATTTGGCCACAGACCCACACAGACGCACACAGACAAAGGCGGACAGGCTTCAGAATTTTTAAATTTTCAAAACAACTGATTGCAAGGGTGTTTGTTTTGATCATTGGAACATTTGATATTCGGATTTGTTTCGAATTTCTAATTTCGCGCTTTGCTCCTTACCGGCATAGCCTTTTATCGCTGACCTGGCCCAGAGGACAGGTTTTATTGAATGAATAAATCAGATAATATATTATAACATCCTTTTTTTCATATTTTATTTAATTCAGCAGTGTTCTGCATTTTCCGGCAATAGAATCGATGTCGCCCCTCCTTTTTTTCAAAAAGCAATTTTTTCAAATTGTTAGATATCACCCCGCCCTTCCCTGCCCCTCTTTCCACCATATGTTGTGTTCGTTGCTGTATTTTTCCACATCTTATTGTGTTTTTTGCTTTACAAAGCGGTTTTTGCGTGTTAGGTATGGAGCATCTGTAACGCACATTGTTCACGCGTCAATAACCCCTTAAAGTTAATCCGCCCTTTTTAATGTGTTATGGCGGGAGGAGTCGTTCATGAGGCTCAAGAAACTCCAATTAAGCGGTTTTAAATCTTTCCCGGAAAAATCAACCATCACCTTTCCCCCGGGCATCTCATCCATCGTAGGCCCCAACGGATGCGGCAAAAGCAACATCATCGATGCCCTGCGCTGGGTAATGGGCGAACAGAGTGCCAGCCAGCTCCGAGGCAAATCCATGGATGATGTCATCTTTGCCGGTTCAAATGACAAGCCCCAGCAGAACATGGCCGAGGTCTCCCTTACCCTGGCCAACGATAACGGGTCGGCGCCCGAGGAGCTGAAAGACCTCACTGAAATCAATATCACGCGGCGGTTATACCGTTCCGGCGAACGGGCCTATTATCTGAACAAGCAGCCCTGCCGGCTCAAGGACATTTACAATATTTTTCTGGGCAGCGGCATGGGCGCCCGTTCCTATTCCATTATTCAACAGGGCAATATCGGCGCCATCACTGATGCCAGCCCCGAGGAACGGCGGGTATATATTGAAGAGGCCGCCGGCGTCACCCGGTACAAAACCCGCAAAGAAGAAACCCTTCGCAAAATCAAGGCCACAAACCAGGACCTGCTCCGGATAAAGGATATCATCGCAGAAGTCGAGCAGCGGATGAACACCCTGAACCGTCAGGCCAAAAAGGCCCAGCGGTACAAGGATTACCAGGCCGCCAAAAAAGAGCTGGACATCCTGCTTTCCCTGATGCGTCATGGCGATTATACCGGCAAAATCGATGAAACCGATGCCTTTCTGACATCATTGCGGGATATCGACAATGAACATGCCACGGAAATCGGCCGGCTGGATGCGGCGATCGAAGAAATAAAACTGACAAAGGAAACCAAGTCCCGGGAAATCGCTGCCCAGAAGGAAAAGACCTTTGAACTTCAGCGCCGGATCGACAAGACCGAAAACGATCTGGATTATTTTCGCAAGGACAAGGACCGGCTTGCAACCGAGGTGACCAACCTCGAGGCGGAAGAAAAAAACCTGAGGGAAAAAAATCAGCGCCTTCACACCGAGATTCAGGAAGCCGAAACACACGCCGGGCAGCTTCAGGAAGAAAAACAACAGATCAGCAAAGAACTCGGCCGGCGGAACGAGGCATCCCAGGAAATCAAAGACCGGCGCGATACCCTGAGCGAGCAGATCGAAACCATTAAAAGCAAGCTGATGCGGCTTGCCGCCGACGAGGCCAAATATAACAACACCCATCAAAACGCCCATGACAACAAACAATCCCTGCAAACCCGCAAGCAGGAAATAAAAAAGGACCGGATTGAAGCCGCCAAAAACGCCACCCGTCTGAAGAATCTTTCCGAGACCAAACAGGAGGAACTGACGGATTTAAAAGCCTCCATCAATGAGATGGAAGAGCAGGCAAAAGCCCTTCAAGCCAAGCTGGCCGACAGGCAGCAGCAACTGACCGCTCAGATCAAAACCGTTCACAACACGGAACGGGAACGCGGCAGCCTCAAATCGCGGTATAACGCCATCAAAAAGATGGATGACAATTTTGAATGGTACAAGGACGGGGTCCGTGCCATCATGACAGGCCGTTCTGAAGACGACAAAGGCGGTGTGATGGGCCTCATGGCCGATATCGTGAAACCGGCACCGGGGTTTGAAACCGCCACGGAGGCCGTTCTCGGCGAAACCCTTCAGTATATCCTGGTGAATGATCACGCCTCCGGAATACAGCTGGTGGAAACGCTGCGGCAGGACCAGTCCGGCCGCAGCGGATTTATTCCCCTGTCTTTGTTTTCAGAAGAAGCACCGGCTTCGTCTGCCGCCCGGTCCCCGCACGCCCATGAACGCCTTATCGATCATGTGGCCATTGAGCAGGGATTTGAAGCGGCCATTACCACCCTGATCGGTCATGTGGTGGTGGCCCCGGACCTGGAACAGGCTGTTTCCCTCTGGCATCAGCCCAACGGTGCCGTAAAAAAAACGGTGGTCACACGGGACGGGGACATCATTGACGCCCGGGGCATTCTCGTGGGAGGAAGCAAAGACCGGCTGGCGGGTATTCTGGCCAAAAAACAAGAGCTCAAGGAACTGGAAGAGCAGCTCACGGTCCTGGACCAGAGCCTGGCAACGGCACAGGCGGATCAAAAGCAACTGGAAAACGACGTGCGTGAGCTGGAGGAAGACCTCCAGAAAACCAGCAATGACAAAAATCAGGCAGGATACCGGCTGACCGAATTGGAAAAAGAGGCATACCGGATTTCCGAAGACCTGAAACATGCCCGTCAGCGGCTGGAGGTACTGGAGCTTGAAGAACAGCAGTTGGACGGTGAAGAGAGCGAACTCGACGATGAAATCAACGAGTATGGCCGGGCCCTTGAAGCGGTGCGTCAGGAAATCAGCGACACCGAAGAACAGATTAAAGAAAGCCGGTATCAGCTGGAGTCCATTGACGCGGAGTTCGATGCTTACAACCAGGCCACCATGGACCTGAAGCTCAAATTGACCACCGCCAATACTGAGATTGAAAATAACCGGAAGACCCTTGAAAGGCTGCGGCGGTTCCGGGAAGACGCCGATGCCCAGCTGGAGCAGTTATCCGCTGATATCGCGCTCAAAAAAGAAAAGGCAGACACCGCCGGCGAAAAAATCAAGCAGCATGAAACCGATCTGACCGCGCTTTATGATGAATTGCGAAGCATGGAACAATCCCTTGCCGATAACGAATCCTCCTATGAGGACATTGCCGCGAAAATGACGGAGCGCGACAAGCAGTACGGCGATATTCGGGCAAAGCGGAACGAAAACGCTGAAAAAATCCGCTATCTGGAAATGGAACAGGCGGATCGGCGATTGAAGCGGGAAAATATCGAGAACCGGATTGAAGAGCGGTATCATGCCGCCTTCGGCGTGATAAAAGCGGAATACAACAATACCCTTGCGGAAAATGAAAAAACCGCCGAAGAAATGGAAACGGAACTGACGTCCCTGCGGGAGAAAATTTCAAGAATCGGCGAGGTGAACCTGAGCGCCATCGATGAATACGAGGAGCACCGGGAGCGGCTTGAGTTCCTGACAAAACAGCATGACGACCTGGTAGAAGCCATCGACGACCTGCACAAGGTTATCAAAAAGATCAACCGCATCTCCCAGGAGCGGTTCCTGAAAACCTTCAATGACATCAATCAGAAAATGGCCGAAGTGTTTCCCCGCCTGTTTGACGGCGGCACCGGTGAACTGGTGTTGACAGACCCGGATAAGCCCCTTGAAACCGGCGTGGAAATGATGGTGCACCCGCCCGGCAAAAAACTGACCCGGCTTTCTCTGCTTTCCGGCGGTGAAAAAGCGCTTTCCGCCATTGCGTTTATTTTTTCCATCTTTCTGCTGAAGCCCACCTCCTTTTGCCTGATGGATGAAATCGATGCGCCCCTGGACGAGGCCAATATTTTCCGGTTCAATGAACTGCTGAAAATTATCGGGGAGAAGTCCCAGATCGTCATGGTGACCCATAACAAGCGGACCATGGAATTTGCCGACAGCCTCCTCGGGGTTACCATGGAAAAGAAAGGCATTTCAAAAATCGTTTCCGTGGACCTGTCCGGAGAAACCAGCCGGGCGATGGCCCAGCCGGAACTCGCCAATTGATGATAGTCTCGTAAAAAGCTTCCAACCCCGCCACGGTGTTTTTGCAGTAAGTAACTCGCGAGAGATTTGGTTTTTTACCGCTATTTGTGCTAAACAACCAATTTTTCATTCATACTTTTCTTTGCTCGCCCAAAGAAAAGTATGCAAAAGAAAGGGCGCCCCGCAGCTTGGCCTCCGGCTACCCTCGCAGGAACGGTTTTTTCGGCGCGGGCAGAAACTCGCCTGTCCGTTCATGCAGATGCGGTAAGCCTCGTCTGCTCACACAGTCTGCCCGCGTCTTCCGAAAAAATCGCCCCTGCTCGGCTGCGCTGCAAGGGGCTGGGCACGTGTAGCTGTTCAGTTGTTTCGGCAAACTGAAAAATTCGGCAATAAACTAAAAAATTGAATAAAGGCGTATCTATCTTACTCTCGAGGAATCATTTGTAGGGGCGAACCTTACGTGACATGACGAGAGATGCATCGCTTTGCTATTATTGGACTTCCAAGGAATTCCTTTTTGGGGCTACAGACACACACGAACAAACACAGACATTTTTTTACCAAAACCTGTCCGCCTTTGTCTGTGTGCGTCTGTGTGGGTCTGTGGCAAATTGCAGTATGATGCAGATTGCTTGCTGCAAAAACACCGCCACAGCGGGGTTGGAAGCTTTTTACGCAGCCATCTTGTTTTATAGACTTGGAAGAATCCGCATTGACGTGTATATTGGCCTTTAAACGGCTTTAAGATACTTTATAATTCAGGCTCTATAATAAAAGGAAGCAACACCAATGGCGTTTAATCTGTTCAGACGGAAAAAAGGAAAAAAGAAATCCCATGACAAAGCTGACGAAACCGACGAAGCCGCGGCTGATGAGGAATATCCGTCGGAAGAAGGCGAGGAACTCAGTGACGAAGAAATAGAGAAAATCCTGGAAGCCGAGCAGGAAGAACCGGCATCGCCGGAGGATGTATCAGATACGGAGGCCGGAGAAGCTGCCCCGGATGAACCGGCCGAGGCTGCCGGCGACGAGGCGCCCCCCTCTCCTTCTACAACCGGAACCGAGGACGTTGCACCTGTAGGGGAGTCTTTGGATAGCGCCGAGGGGACGACGCTTGAAGAAGATATCGAGGCCCCTGAAACAACGGCCGAAACCCTCCCGGACGCCCTGCCGGAGGAGGAAGACCTTTCAGGCGACGCCGGGGCGGAAGAAGCCATTGACGAAGACGCCGAAGAAACGCCGAAGAAACGCAAACGGGGCGGCCTGTATGCGAAGCTGCGCAAAGGGCTTTCCAAAACCCGCCAGGTCTTGACCACGGACGTGGATCAACTCTTCCGACCCGGCAAAGCCCTGGATGAGGAAACGCTGGATTACCTGGAAGAGATGTTGATCACCTCGGACATCGGCGTCAAACCGGCCACCGAGCTCATCGAAAAACTATCAAAAGCCAAGGCCGACATCGGGGATGCAGACGAGTTGAGAGAGGCGCTGAAAACCCAGATTCTGCCCTATATAGAAGACAGCGCCGTCCAGGACCCGAACCTTGCCGCGAGCCTCACAGCCAAACCCCATGTGATCATGGTGGTGGGCGTTAATGGTGTCGGCAAGACCACGACCATCGGTAAACTGGCCGCCCATTACAAGGACGCCGGCAAAAAAGTGCTGATCGTGGCGGCGGATACCTTCCGGGCGGCCGCCATCGAACAGCTCGACATATGGGCGGAACGGGCCGGCGCAGAGATCGTAAAGCACAAAGACCATTCAGATCCAGCGGCCGTGGCCTATGACGGTATGGAAGCCGCCAGGGCAAGGGATATCGACGTTGTGATCGTGGATACCGCCGGCCGGCTCCACACCAAGGTCAATCTGATGGAAGAACTGAAAAAAATCCGGCGCACCATTGAGAAAAAGGTTCCCGATGCGCCCCATGAAGTGCTGCTGGTACTGGATGCCACCACCGGTCAGAACGCCATTTCCCAGACCCAGATGTTTACCGAAGCCATTGGTGTTACCGGATTCGTGCTCACCAAGCTGGACGGAACCGCAAAAGGCGGGATCGTGATTAATCTCTGCCATACTTTTAATATTCCCCTCCAGTTTATCGGGGTGGGTGAACAGATCGATGACCTTCAGGTGTTTGATCCTGAAGTATTCCTCGATGCCATGCTCTGACCTCCTGAGCCCTCGCCATTCGGGCGTTTATGTACACTCCCGCCACTGTTTTTTGCACCCTTGTCAGTGGCTGTTTCACATTATAATGGGGAGTCTATGGGTTGATTACACAGTATCTTGAGGGACGGGTTTTTAAAAACATAAGGGGTAACGGCATTCACAACGAATTTTTTTCAAAAAATTTTGCAAAATATTGAAAAACCTATTGACATTGCGGATGAATGCGTGCAAAGTAGCCAATAAAAAGGAGTTAATAAGCTTAACCGTTAACTAAAAATTGGGGGAACAGCTATGACAAAATCAGAACTGATCGACAAGATGGCCAAAGATGCCGGCATTTCCAAGGTTGCCGCGGGTACTGCGCTGAATTCCTTTATGGAGGGCGTAACCAAAGCTCTGAAGAAAAAAGACGGCAAGGTAACCCTAGTTGGGTTCGGAACATTCCAGAAAGTTCGCCGAAAAGCCCGCAAAGGTCGCAATCCTCAGACAGGCGATCCCATCAAAATCAAAGCCACCAATGTAGTCAAGTTCAAGCCCGGCAAAAAGTTAAAGGACGCAATTTAACTCGAAGGCCAGCCAGGAAAAGAGCGTTAAGCGGCGGTTTGAAAAAAATCGTCGCTTTTTTTATGGCGTACGGCCGACCATCAATTAACGCATTTAAACGGTTACTTCAAAACGAGAGAATTCCCCGGTATAGGATTCCTCCGAGGTATCCACGCCAGTAACGGCCGCTGCCGGCGGTCCCTGCTGACACCATTTTACAACCGCGTCCACATCTTCCTTTTCCCCCTCAAACACCGCTTCCACTGAACCGTCCATCCGGTTGCGCACCCATCCTTTGACATCATGGTCGTCGGCCGCTTTCTTGGTCTCCATTCGGAAACACACACCCTGGACACGGCCAGTAATCCTTGCATGACAACGTTTTTCAGCCATTTCGTCGACCTCCGAAGGTTGATGTATTTTCCTCATAACATAGGACTTCGCGTTTACCTGTCAATGAAAAATCAGGGAACCGCCCTCCTCCCGGCCGGGGAAAAATTATACCCCTATGTTCCGCTTCCGCCGATCAGATCGGTGAATGCCGATTCGTCAAGAATTGAAACCCCAAGGGACCTGGCCTTGTCCAGCTTTGAACCGGGATTTTTACCGGCCACCAGATAATCCGTTTTTGCGCTCACCGAACCGGTCACCCGCCCGCCGGCCGCTTCGATGTACTCTTTAGCTCCCGAACGGGTGAAGTGTTCAAGGGTGCCGGTCAGCACAAATGTTTTTCCTTCAAGCGGCAATACGTCACCGGTATTTTCCGTACGTCCGGGATAGCTGATGGTGACACCGTTTTCCATCAGCGCATTGATTATCTCCCGGTTTTCCGGATTGTCAAAAAATTGTTGAATGCTGGCCGCGGCAACCGGTCCGATGCCTTCTATGCGGCTTAATGTTTCCTTGTCTGCCTCGGCAAGCCGGTCTATATCGGGAAATGCATCCGCGATCACCCGCGCCATGTGTTTACCCACGTGGCGGATACCTAGAGCATACAAAAAGGCGCCAAAGCTGATGGCTTTACTGTTTTCAATGGCGGCCAGAAGGTTACCCGCGGATTTGGGTCCCATCCGCTCCTGGTTTTCCAGGTCCTCGCGCCGGAGAGTGAAGATGTCCGCATAGGACTTGACCAGTCCTTTTTCCAGGAATTGCTCCATCAGCTTGTCCCCCAGCCCGTCGATGTCAAAGGCTCCTTTTGCGGCAAAATGCTTGAGACGTTCCTTGACCTGGGCCGGGCAGGCGGCATTCATGCACCGGGTGGCCTTTTCTCCTTCGATGCGCCCCACTCCTGAGCCGCATACCGGGCAGGCGGAAGGCATCTGAAAAGGAATTTCATCGCCCGTCCGTCTGGATTCGATCACCTTCACCACCTCGGGAATCACATCCCCGGCCCGCTGCACCAGCACCGTGTCCCCGATTCTGACGTCCTTTCTGGTAATTTCGTCTTCGTTGTGCAGGGTGGCCCGGGAGACCATGACCCCGCTGATATTCACAGGTGCCAGGTGCGCTACAGGTGTCAGCGTCCCGGTTCTTCCCACCTGCACCTCAATGGTGTCGATGGTCGTGGTTTCCTGGACCGCCGCAAATTTGTAGGCGATGGCCCATCTCGGGCTGCGGGCAGTTGCCCCCAGCTCCTGCTGAAAGTCCAGCCGGTCCACCTTGACCACCATGCCGTCGATATCGTAGGGCAGGGATTCCCGCTTCTCCGCCAGGGTGTTGTAAAAATCGATGACGTCGGCAATACCTAGCCCATGACGGACAAAGGAATTGACCTTGAATCCGAATTGCTCCAGCATCTGGAGGATCTCATGCTGGGTGTCCACCCGGTCTGAATCCGAAAAACGGCCGATGCCATAGGCAAACATTTCAAGAGGACGGGAAGCGGTGACAGCCGGGTCCAGCTGCCGGATCGCGCCGGCCGCTGCATTTCGGGCATTGGCAAACAGCGGCTCCCCGTTTTGCAGCCGCTGGGCATTGAGCTGTTCAAATCCCTTGTGGGGCATGATGATCTCTCCCCTGACCGCGATATAGGCGGGCGGCGCAATCCCCTTTTCGATCTGCTGCAACCGCAGCGGCACCGTGCGGATGGTTTTTACGTTATGGGTCACCACCTCGCCGGTCACCCCGTCCCCCCGGGTCGCCCCCAGGGTCAGCCCCCCGTTTTCATACACCAGCTCCACGGCAATCCCGTCAAACTTGGGCTCGGCGATATAGGTAACCGGGGCATCGGTCTTTAAAAACCGCTTCACCCGATTGTCAAACTCCATCATATCCCCTTCGCTGAAGGCATTGTTAATGCTCAACATGGGAATTTCCCGGCTGACGGTTTCCAGTCCCCCTTCGGTAGGTGGCGCCCCCACGCGCGCAGTGGGGGAATCCGGGGAGGCAAAATCAGGGTGCCGGGCCTCCAGATCGCTCAGCTCATTCAGCAGCCGGTCATATTCCGCATCGGAAATCTCGGGATCATCCTTGATGTAATAACGATAGTTATGCCGGTGAAGCTCCCTGCGGAGCTCGAAAATCCGGCCCTTCACGGCATTGGCATCATCGAATGGCATATGAGACACCATAATTTACCCCTCAAAACTCACTCCGGTTCTACCATTTCCGTCAGGGTATCTTTGACTTCATCAATAATATCATACAGCCACATCATGTCTTCAATGGACAGACGGCCCGCTTTAGCCGGGGCCCGGTCGGTACCGTCCTTTTTTTTCAGGATACGGGGACCGATCTGCACCTTAGGCTGACCATCAGCGTATTGATTAACCGATACAGTCAGACCGGTTTCTTCGCATTTCCATTGCTTGAGCATCTTATCCTTTTCGGGATCGTAAGGCATAACAACTTCCTCCTTTGGTCATAATTTATATTCACCGCGGAGGCGCAGAGGACGCAGAGAAAGATAGGCCTCAGC
>JAXHVL010000028.1:0-9810 GCA_034189225.1 Thermodesulfobacteriota bacterium | reverse complement strand
ATTCGCCCTCTGATCGGGCGAACACAAGGTTCGCCCCTACAGATCATTCCTCGAGAGTGAGATAGACACGCCGCATCTTGAACTTTTTACTTTGCCGTCCCAAATCCGACTTTTTACGGGACTATCTTCTTTGGGCGAGCAAAGAAAAGCATGCTTGAATAAACCGTCGATTTTTGGTATAATACTATAAATTTACAAGGCCATCAAAACCATGTTCCATTGTAAATCATTCTATCACTAATCCCGTGAAGGAAAAACATCTGTTTTAATTCCATCCTGCAAAACCCGGTTCCCGGGGCCGGGGCTGGGCCTGGTCAGTGATTAAAGGTTATGCCGGTAAGAACCAAAGCACGAAATTCGAAATTCGAAGCAAATCCGAATACCAAATGTTCCAATGATCAAAACAGATACCGGAGTGTTCCGGGGCATCAATGCGATGCATTTATCTTCGTGCCCTTCGTGGTAATCAACTCCAGGCAATTGAACCACGAAGTTCACGAAGGACACGAATGTCATGTCAACAGAGAAGTGTTATTTATGCCACATGGAACCTTGAAGCCTGAAGGCTTCCGCTTCACTTGACGATGGTGGTCTGAGGATGTATTTGTAGCGGTCCGCTGACCGGACCATCAGGATTTTAGTGACATATGACGATTGACATGACACGAAGGGTGAGTTCAGACTGTAAACAATACCCTTATAGGGTTAACCAAAGCCGCCCCCTCTGGGGTCGGATGTTTTTTTTCGAGGTATCGAGGCCATGGAGATTTTATCGTCCACTGGCATCAGTGTGTTATGCGTAGACCGGGACCCCGAGACCCTTCAGGCATATGCCGACCACCTGGCGGCGTTCGGCTATGGCGTTCACACGGCCGGCACAGGGGAAGAAGGGATTGAGACGGCCCGTAAGGTCTGGCCGGACATCATTATCTGCGAGGTCGATCTGCCTGACATAAATGGTGTTGACTTCTGCGATACCATTAAAACTGAAACCCATCTGACGAGCTGCAAGTTTTTGCTGGTATATGCCGCCGAGTCGGCGTTAACCGACACCACGAAAGGCATCGACCTGGGCGCCGACGATATTCTGTACAAGCCTGTCGAGCGGGAGGCGCTGCTGGCAAAGGTCAAGGCATTCGCCCGGATGAAAAAGCTTCAGGATGATCTGATAGGGACCAACAGAAAGCTGGAAAAGGCCCTGCGAAAGCTCAAAGATTACAAGAAGGCCCTGGAATCCAAAAACAGCGAACTGGCCGATGAAAAGCGGATGCTGGAACATTCCATGAAACAGGCCTCGCTGATGGCCGAGCAGCGGGAAAAGGCCAATAAGGATCTTGAAGCATTAATTAAAAAACAGAAAGAGGATTTTTACAGTCTCATTTCCATCCTATCCTCAGCAGTTGAATCCAAGCGACGGTATCATGTGGGACACTCACGGCGGGTGGCCGATATCGCCGTGTTCGTTGCCAGGAAACTGGAAATGTCCAGGCCGGAAGTCCGGACCGTTAAAATTGCCGCGCTGCTTCATGAAATCGGCAAACTGTCCTTTCCCGACGAAATTCTGGATAAGGCCCCCGGCGCTCTCACCCCGAAGGAAAAAACCGAGATGCTGCATCACCCCCTGAAAGGGGCCGCCCTGCTTGATAAGTTTTCGGGTTTTAGAGACGTCGCTGAAATCATAAAGCATTTTCATGAAAACACGGACGGCACAGGGGGCCCCGACGGTCTGCAGGGCGATGCCATACCCCTGGGCGCCCGTATCATCGCAGCGGCCAATGTGTTTGAAAACCTGGTGTTCCGCAGGGAAAACCTCACCACCGAGCAGGTTCTGGAAGGAATGGAAGAGGAGATCGGCTTCCGGTTTGATCCCCATGTGGTGCACAACCTTCATGCCTATGCGCTGGAACATACCACCGACGATGTGTTCAACACACAAGAGGTGCGGGTGGACGATATTGAACCGGGGATGGTGCTGGCTTCGGGGCTGTTCACCCTGAACGGGGCCAAGCTGCTGCCGGCCGGGACCGTGATCACAGAAAAACACATCGCGCAGGTCGAGCGGTACCGGGAAAAGGAACCCATGAGGGGCACCGTGTTTGTTAAGAATTGACGGCTTCGTGAAAAGCTTCCAACCCCGCCGCGGTGTTTTTGTATAAGGGATTTAAAAGAATGGATATCGCCACCATACTAGGTATTGTTTCCGGCATTGCGGCGGTTCTCGGTACCATCATGATGGGCAGCGGCCTGGGCACCTTTGTCAATGTTCCGTCCATGATGATAGTGGGCGGCGGCACCATCGCCGCCACACTGATCGCCTATCCCCTGCGGGAGTTTCTTATGGTCATGGGGCTGGCCGCGAAGGTTTTCGTGTTTAAAATCGAACCGCCGGAAGAGCTGGTGGAAGAGCTGGTGAAGATATCCAATAAAGCCCGGAAGGGGGGCATCCTTTCCATTGAAAAGGACATTGCCAGTATCCGGGATCCGTTTTTTGCGGCCGCCATGCAGATGGTCATCGACGGTGTCGCCACAAAAGATATCATCCAGATCATGCAGAAGCAGATTCAGGTGGTAAAACGGAAGCATAAAATCGGGTGGGGAATTTTTGGTACCATGGGCACCTATTCCCCCGCTTTCGGCATGGTGGGCACCCTGATCGGGTTGATTCAGATGCTGGCGAGCCTGGACGATCCCTCCACCATCGGTCCGAAAATGGCCGTTGCCATGATAACCACCTTCTATGGGGCGCTGGCCGCCAATCTTCTCTTCAACCCCATGTCGGACAAGCTGAAGCTGAGGAGCGAGGAAGAGATAACCAACATGAAACTTCTGTCCGAAGGGGTGATCTCCATCCGGGAAGGTGAACATCCCCGGCTGATGGCTGACAAGCTCAAGGTGTATCTCGGCGCAAATGCGGGCAATGGCAAGGCTGAGCAGGAGTAACGCCGATATGGCCGAAGACAGGAAGCAGAAAAAGACGGCACAATCCGCGGAAGCGGCCGATACCGGCAAGGAGGAGGCGCCTGCCATGGATCATGAGGCCGATGATGACGAAGAGGAAGGCGGAATTGCCGGCGCACCGCCGTGGATGGCCACCTTTGCCGACATGGTCACCCTTTTGATGTGTTTTTTCGTACTGCTGTTTTCCATGAGCACCATTCAGAAGGAAACCTTCAAGATGCTGGTAAAGTCCCTTCAGAGTGCCCTGGGGGTGGAACAGGTCCCCGAGGCCGGGACCCGGGAAGGCATCAAGGTTCAGCATAAGATTCCCCCGCCCGAAAAAAAGGAACCGGACCGGCCGGTGAGCGCCGCCCAGGCGGTCCAGGCGGAAGTCGATGATATTGTAACGGATGTCCGTGGGCTGATCATGTATAACAAGCTGGGCGGCAAGGTCCGGGTAAAAGGCGATGAGACCGGGGCGGTCATCACCATTTCCGACGTGGTGCTGTTTCCGCCGGGCGGGGCGCGGATGAGCACCAGCGGGCTGGATATCATGGCGAAACTCAGCAAAGTGTTATCGGAGTTTTCCTATCACATCACGGTGGCCGGCCATACGGATAATACACCTATTCATACGGAGAAATTCGCCTCCAACTGGGAGCTTTCGGCCAACAGGGCCTGTGAAGTGGTCCGGTATCTGATTGCAAGGGGGCTGAATCCGAGAAAATTGTCCGCCGCCGGCTACGCGGAATATCACCCCATCGTCAGCAACTCAACTCCTGCCGGCAGAGCGAAAAACCGGCGGGTGGAAATCATTTATGAGCGCCGGAATATCGCCAAGGCAATGGGCGTGGATGATTAACAACCCGGCGAATGCATGGAGGATCTATCATGACAATTGAACTGGCGGTCTTTATCGCCCTGCTGTTGGTAAGTACAGTTTTGATTGTAAGCTGCCTTTATTGGTTTTACGGAAAAAGTCTGACCACGTTTTTTTATTTAAAGGTGGCGCCGGGCATCATCGGCGTACTGATCTGCGCTTATATCGGCGGGCATTACAGCATCTTAAATTTCTGGGTGTTGCTGGGCTGTTTTCCCGTAGGCATCACTATTTTGATCCTTAATTCCGTGTATGTGGCAAAGAGCTTGGTAGCGCCCCTGAAAAAGATGGCCCGGGCTGCGGATCTTATGGCCAGGGGGGATTTTTCCGGGATTTACGAACACCAGTCCAGCGATGAGATCGGCCTGCTGAGCAAGGCGTTTGCCGATATGGCCCAGGTGCAGCAGCAGCGGGCGAATCTGGCGGCTTATATGGCCGATGGGGATTTCACAAACCAGGTCACGGTTTATTCCCAACGCGACATCCTGGGCAATGCCCTTGACCGCCTGACCACCAATCTGCGGGATGTGGTGGGCCGGTTGACGGTATCGGCGGATCAGGTGGCTGCCAGTTCAAAGCAGGTGGCCGATTCCAGCCACTCGCTTTCAGGCGCCGCCAGTGACCAGGCAGCTTCTCTTCAGGAAACCGCCGGCGCCATGACCACGGTGACCGATCGCATTAAACTGAACCAGCAAAGCGCCGACCAGGCCAATGCGCTGGCCGACAAGACGCGGGATACCGGCCGGCAGGGGGCCGGCCAGATGGAAGAGATGGTGGCCGCCATGAAGGAGATCAATAATGCCAGCGGCGAAATTGTTAATATTATAAAGGTGATTGATGATATTGCCTTTCAGACCAATCTGCTGGCGTTAAATGCGGCGGTGGAAGCTGCACGGGCCGGTATCCACGGCAAGGGGTTTGCGGTGGTGGCGCAGGAAGTAAGGTCTCTGGCGGCCCGAAGTGCCAAGGCAGCGCGGGAGACCGCCGATCTTATTGAGGCCTCCAACAAGAAGGTGGAGGGCGGCAATGCGCTGGCTGAACAAGTCTCGGAGGGGTTTTCTGAAATCAATGATATGGTGAACAAGGTGGCCGACCTGGTGGGAGAAATTGCCGTTGCCAGCAATGAACAGTCGGAGAGTATTGAAAAAATCAACCAGTGGCTGTCCCGGCTGGACGGGATTACCCAGCAGAATGCCGCCAATGCCGAAGAAACCGCATCTGCCGCCGGCGAACTCTCATCCCAGTCTCAGGAAATGCAGGGGTTGACAAAGCGTTTTCAAACCGGGGCAATGGAAGGGCAGGACGCTGCCGATGCGCCCCGCCTTATTGGCCAGGCCAACGATAATTGACGGCTTCGTAAAAGGCGATAGACATCCAGTTCCTCGTGTCCAAGCGCCATATCTTTTCGATCCCGATAGCGATCCCGATTTCGATTTGGATTATCCCAACCCATTTTTCATTCATACTTTTCTTTTTCTCGTTCCCACGCTGCTGCGTGGGAACGCAGAGAATCTTTGAGTGCCCTTTCCGTGCCCTTCCGTGTATTCCGTGGTTAAAAAAGATGCTTTGGTTTTTAAATGAATTACCACGTTAAGTTCCTTGGAAGTCTGATTTTTTCACCTCAAAGAGCATGAAGGACATGAATTGATAAAAGGATTGATCATGATTTCAGCTTCATGCTCTTCAAGTTATTCATGGTTAGTGTCCGTCCGGAATTCGATATTTTAAGCGAGCAAAGAAAAGTATGGCGGCAGGTAAAATTCCCCGCCGCCTGATTACACCGACACATGATCCAGCGTGATCTTCCGGTTGAGAATCAGGCCGGCCGTTTTTTCAAACTGGGGCGTGATGTCGGAGACGAAAAAACGCCTGCTGTGGCCGGTGGTCAGCCGGTTTTCGGCGGCACCGTCGGTTTCAATGAAATGCCGGATGGCCCGGGCCACGGCCATGGCCGAATCGATCATGCCCACCCGTTTGCCGGCCTTGGCCTGTATGATGGGCTTGAGAATGGGGTAATGGGTGCACCCGAGGATCAGGGTATCGATCTGTCTTGTCTTCAGAGGGTGAAGGTATTTTTTGACGATCATCCGGGTTTCGGGTTTGTTCATCCATCCTTCCTCTACAAGGGGCACCAGCAGTGGGCAGGCCCGGGAATGGATCGTTGCATCCGCCGCCCGCTCCCGGATTTTTTTCTCATAGATGCCGCTGTTGATGGTGGCGCGGGTGCCGATGACGCCGATAACGCCCTTCCGGGTGATCTCCACGGCCATGGCCACCGCCGGGGTGATTACTTCGAATACCGGTATATCAAAGCGTTCCATGATGGCTTCGGTGGCCACGCTGGAGGCGCTGTTGCAGGCGATAACAATGATTTTCGCGCCCTGGTCTATGAGAAAAGCCGAATCCTCAAGGGCGTATTGAATAACCGTTTGCGGGCTTTTGGCGCCATAGGGTGTTCGTGCCGTATCCCCGAAGTAGGTGATGTCGTAGCCGGGCAGCTCGTCCATGATGGCCCGGGCCACCGTCAATCCGCCGAGTCCTGAGTCAAAAATCCCGATCATGCGTGCTGGTGTTCCATGAGTTTTTCTTTGACACACCGTTTTATGACATCCAGCGGGAATTCCGTCCGGATGCCAGGGCACATGGCGGACATGGCCTCCCAGTTCCCCACGTCCGTTACCACGCTTTCAAGAAAAGGCCATGCCTTACACATGCGGGGTTTTACCGGATGAATGGTGCAGATTTTGTCTTTCCAGAATATGCAGTAACCGTTTTCGGCCTGGGCGAGGATGGGATGACTGCCCGAAAATGTGCAGCAGGTATTGACAAAGGTTTCCGGGTCGGTCTTGATATACGCGGCAATGGCGGTGATCTCTTCCGGCGTCACGTAGGTGCCGCCGTATCCCTTGCAGCATTCCCCGCATTGCTGGCATACGAAAATATTCGCCGGTGTTATATGGCTATACGGCATAACGTTTTTCCATGGCATGTTTCAGGGTTATCGGGTCTACGTATTTCAGGTCGCCGCCCATGGGCATGCCCGAGGCCAGGCGGGTGATGTTGACGTTGTAAGTCTGAAGCACCTCCGCCACATAGGCGGCTGTGGATTCGCCTTCCACCTGCATGCCCGTGGCGATGACCACTTCCCGGATACCGCCTTTTTCAATTCTGGTTATCAGCTCCCGGATGCGAATATCGTCCGGTCCGATACCGTCCATGGGCGACAGTACCCCGTGAAGCACATGATATACCCCGGAGAAAACCCCCGTGTTTTCGATGGACATGAGCTCGGCCGGGCCTTCCACCACGCAGAGCACGTCCGGCTGGCGCGACGGATCGCCGCAGATGGCGCAGAGTTCTGTATCGCTGAGGGTAAAACACCGGGCACAGAGCCGGGTCTTTTTTTTCAGCGTCACCATGTTTTGCGCCAGCTCCGTAACATCTTCAGCCGGCGCCCGCAGCAGATGCATGGCCAGGCGTTCGGCCGTTTTGGCCCCGACCCCCGGCAGCCTTGTCAGGCTTTTGATGGCGTTCCGTATGGAGGGGGGGTAGTGGTTCATCATGTCAATCCCGGAATGCCCATGCCGCCGGTCAGCTTGCTCATTTCACCGGAAACCATTTCCTGGGACTTTGCAAGTGCGTCATTGACGGCTGCAATGACCAGGTCCTGGAGCATTTCCACATCCTCGGGGTCCACCACCTCTTTTTCGATATTGATGGAGACGATCTGTTGTTTACCGTCGGCCACCACTTTCACCATGCCGCCGCCGGCGCTGGCCTCAACGGTTTTTTCGGCAAGTTCCTCCTGAAGTTTCGTCATTTTCGACTGAAGCTTCTGGGCCTGCTTCATCATGTTCCCCATGCTTTTCATATACAATCCTCCTGGTGTTATTAAAGTGTTTTCGGGCTCACCACTTCCCCGCCGAACACATCCAGCGCTTCCTTGACCAGCGGGTGAATCCGGGGTTTTTGCGGCGCCTGTTGGGCGGGCGTTTTGTTGACGGGGCTGAGCTTGTGGTTGATGGTAACCGTCATGTCTTTTTTGAAGAACACACGACAGACATTTTTCAATTCCGTTATGCTTTTCTCCCGGGTCAGCATATTCTTGTTGGTTTCAGAGCCGTATACCTCGATCTCCATTTCATCGTCGTTCAACCGGGAGAGGGTGCTGTTTCGCAGGTTGGCCCCCAGCAGGGGGTATTGCTCGTCAATCCGGGTCAGAATCGCTTCCCATGTGCCGGTGGGGTCGCTTGCCGGATCGCCGGGGAAGGGTGCCGCCGGCGCTTCCATTGCCCGAGGGGTATCTGAATGAGCAGCGTCCGACTGGTATCCGGGAGCATCGGCCGGGGCCGCATAAGCGGCGGGGTCACAGTGGTTTTCCGGCGGTGGTGGCGGGAGTGGCTCGGCCATTGCCGGTGACGGTCTTTCCGTCGCGGTTTCGACGGGCCGGGAAGGCGAAACATCATCACGCCCCGCCGGTATTTCGGCAGGGCTGTCGGAAACGGCCTGCGCGCCGGTCTCCAGAAAGGCGTTTTTCAGGGCGTCGATTTTTTCGATGAGAGTATCCACCGGCAGGGCGGGCTGCGTGTGAATGATCTTGATGAGCGCCATTTCAACGGCAATCTTCGGTCGGCTGGAAAATCTGACCTTTTCCTCTTCATTCAGCAGCAGGGAAAGCACCTGGTTCAAATAAAGCGGGGAAACGCCGTTCGTCTGCCCGCGGAGCCGCTCCACATCGTGGGCGGGCAGATCATCCGCCAGGGATCGGCCGGTTTCTCCCATGGACACCACCAGCAGGTTGCGGAAGTGGTTGAGCATATCCGTATACAGCTTTTTGATGTCATGGCCCGCCTTGTGAATATCGTCGAGAACGGTCAGGGCCGCCTGAATATTGCCTTCCAGGACGGCCGCCGAGAGATTGAAAAACGCCTCGTTGTCCACCACTCCCAGAATGGTCATGACCCGGTCATGATCGGTTTCGCCGTCGGAACAACTCATCACCTGGTCCAGCAGGCTCATGGCGTCCCGGATGCTGCCCCCGGCTTGCCGGCCGATGAGTTCCAGGCTTTGGGTCGGCATGGTAAACGCCTCTTTTTCACAGAGATCGGACAGATGGTTGATAATTCCCTCGATGCTGACGTAGCCGAGGTCATGTCTCTGGCACCGGGACAGGATCGTTGCCGGAATTTTATGGGGTTCCGTGGTGGCAAAAAGAAACATCACATGGGCCGGCGGTTCTTCAAGGGTCTTTAACAGTGCGTTGAAGGCCGCCAGTGACAGCATGTGAACTTCATCGATAATATAGATCTTGTAAGGGCTGTATGCGGGCATGAATTTCACGTTGCTGCGCAGCTCCCGTACCTGCTCCACACCGTTGTTGGAAGCGCCGTCGATTTCAAAAACATCCGAGGCGTTTCCGGAAGTGATTTCGCGGCAGGAGCGGCATTCGTTGCAGGGGATGGGGCCGTTTTCGCAGTTCATGGCCTTGGCCAGTATCCGGGCGATAGTGGTTTTGCCGGTGCCCCGGGGGCCGGCGAAGATGACGGCGTGGGCGACACGGCCCGCCTTGACCGCGTTTGTCAGCGTCTGGGTCACCTGCTGCTGTTCAACCACTTCAGCAAATGTTGTGGGCCGATACTTTCGGGCCAGAACAAGATAGGACATAAACGCGTGGCCTTCCATCCGGGAGCGAGATCCCGGGCGATTTTCTGAAACGTATACTGTTCGGTCACCGGTTTAAGGGTTTCGGAACGCGTTTTACCAATAAAAAATGGCGGAGAGAGAGGGATTCGAACCCTCGGTGCCCGTTAAGGCACACACGATTTCCAGTCGTGCACCTTCAGCCAGCTCGGTCATCTCTCCGCAACTAAGACGGCTTCGTAAAAAGTCCAATAGCAGCAAAGCGATGCATCTCTCGTCATGTCACGTACCGCCAAGTACGCTCCATTCCTCGAGATACATCGACGCCTTGCTCTTGAACTTTTTACTTTGCC
>JAXHVL010000027.1:0-22915 GCA_034189225.1 Thermodesulfobacteriota bacterium | reverse complement strand
TCAGAAAATTCGCCATCGGTCTGATCAAATCCAAAAAAACGGATGGTGTGGCACAGAAAATGAGAGAACTGTTCAGGAACACCAGAGCGGTGCTGGACTATCTGAAAATGACAAAAAATTTCCGGGCCGCCCGTCAATAGAATGTTAACGGCTTAGAACAAATTAGCCGTGAATAATTTGTATTGCCATTGAAATTTTCCCCTGACTGTGGAACCATAGGTCATTATGGATCGAGACACCCTGAAATACAGAACCCTGCTTACCGTGTTCAGAAACGCCACAACCAATTTCATCAACGATGAATGCCTGACGCTGGCGTCATCCATCGCCTATTATTTTCTTTTGTCCATTATCCCTTTCGTGGCCCTGATAATCCTCATCTTTAACATTATTGCAAAAATTGTATCGGTGTATTATGCGGAACAGATCAGCATCACCGCCCTTATAACAGAACAGATCGCTGATTTTATCCCCTTTATCTCGCCGGCGTGGGTTCAGCAGCACCTTATCAATCCCGAATCCGTGAAATCCTTTACCATTATGGGCATTGTCCTGCTGCCGATCATCAGCAGCTTTATTTTCAACATACTGGAAACGTCCTATCGCCGCATTTTCAAACTGCCCCCCCGTCACCTGCTGATTAGCCGGACGATTTATCCGCTGGGGATTGTCACCCTGATCATGCTGATATTCGTGACCGTATTTATCGCCAACATCGCGGCCACCGCCATCCTCCATCTCATCCATCTCAGCCCTCAACTGGAACGGATTTTCGTTTTTTTTAACAACCTGCCACTGCCCATCGGCATCCACCTGATTTCACCAGTGGTGTTTATCTTATTTATCATGGTAACCACGGCGGTGTTTCTGAACATTCGGATCCGCTTCAAGTATCAATTGTTTGCGGGGGTTTTCTTTTACGTTCTATGGCTGGCCGCAAAGGTGCTTTTTGGTCTTTATATTACGCGGATCTCCAGCCTGACCCTTATCTACGGATCGCTCAGCTCCATTATCATTGTTCTGATATGGATATATTACGCCGCTTTAGTCCTGCTTTTTACAATGGAAGTCATGCATGAACTGCATATGAAAGATGAAGAGATAGAGGGGCGGAGCAGATAGCCCGCCGACACCCGAGCGGCCGGTTTTGGTTACCCCTGTAAGGGGATTGTTTATAGGCTTCGTACGTGAACGTTTTAAATTCGAATTTCGTGCTTTTATCTTGACGGCTTCGTAAAAAGCTTCCAACCCCACTGTGGTGTTTTTGCAGGAAGTAACTTATGGAGGTCTAAAGACCTCCGCTACACAAACCGAGGTAATATCCCTTGATTCGATAATGGCCTCAATTCATGTAACGGAAGGCTTTAGCCTTCCACAAAAAACGAGTTCCCTGGAAGTACCATAAAGAGATATTTTTATTCCAACCATGAAGAACATGAAGAGCATGAACTTGAAATTATTGTTAATTTTTTATTTCTTCATGATCTTCATGCGCTTCATGGTCAAAAAATCAGACTTTTAACGAGTGCATCTTCTTTGCTCGCCCAAAGAAAAGTATGCAAAAGAAAGGGCGCCCCGCGTCTATTTGATATTTTGGGGCCTCCGGCTTCCCTCGCAGGAACGGTTTTTTCGGCTCGGGCAGAAACTCGCCTGTTCTTTTGTGCAGGTGCGTTAAACCTCGTCTGCTCAGACAGTCTGCCCGCGTCTTCCGAAAAAACCGCCCCTGCTCAGCTGCGCTGCAAGGGGCGAGGCACGTGTTGCTGTTCAGTTGTTTTCGGCTGTTTTCGGCAAACTGAAAAACTTGGCAGTCAACATCCGCCCCCTGAGCGGCCGGTTTTGGTTGCCCCTGCACGCTGAATAAAAAAACGCCCGGATATTTGACATACCCGGGCGCCTTGTAGACCACTGGAAAATGGATGAACGGTATGAAACTACAATTTTACCAGAAACTGTTCCCAGCCGTTGATGGTGTCGACCAGTTCCTGTTTTGAAAATTTGGAAGTATCGATGACGATCCTGACGCCTTTAATGGTGATATCGTACAGATCTCTGGTCATCTGCTGAATGGCTTCCGGGCCCGGCAGCAAGCCCCGGGCATCGATATCGCGAATTTCTTCCGGTGACATGGTCGAAATAAACCCCCGGCCCACGACCGTTTCAAGCTCATAGAGTGTCAGGTCGCTTGACAGGTGGCCTCTTTCGGATTCCGCAGAAACCATTTCCCCCGCTGACGCAGTCGCCAGCAACCCCGTGATGACGATGCCGAGCAATACGCTTTTAATCGTTGTTTTCATTGTACGCACCCCCTTTTGTGTTTGGCAGGTCGTCATCCCACTGTTTTCGGTCTTAAAAAAATTTCAAACGGCCTTGAACTGCTGCCCATCAAATTTTAGTTTGTGTCCGTCCAGAAATTAGATATTTTGGTCGAGTTCAAGGAAGGCGAAAATTTTAACCGGAGGAATACTTTGCGTATTTTGAGGATTAAAATTTGAGCCTGACGCAGAAATCGGGCAAAATAGCAATTTATGGATGGGCACTAGTTTATTATATCAAACCCGGGGGTATATGTAAAGAAAAAACCAGGACCACCCGGCTTACCCTTTACGGGCGGACCGTTCTGCTATGGGCCAATAACAGTTTTTATTAAAAATTCTTTAAAAAAGGTTGACACAACCTGACAGATATTATACATAATAAAGTTCTTAAACAATGTTGCGGGGTGGAGCAGTCTGGTAGCTCGTCGGGCTCATAACCCGAAGGTCAGAGGTTCGAATCCTCTCCCCGCTACCAAAATAACGATAAGGGGTTGGCTATCAAAGCCAGCCCCTTTTTATTTTGCAAATTTTTATTTTCCAACCTTCTCCCCGATTTCATGGCTAGATTCCTCCTCTTCATGCCCCCACAGACGGATAAACGAGGCGGGATTTTTTGTGCTGTGTTGCTATCCAATGGACCGGAAAAAAGTCGAACGCTTCCGCCCGGTGCAGGGCCTTATGTTATTTTTCCTTGCACTCCCGAAAACCGTTCAAAATATCGGCGAACGTCTTGGGAGCATATTTTTCGAAACCAGCATCGTCCACAAACGCAAAGTCATACCGGACTTGTGACTGTGCCTTGTTTACGTCCTCGCACCACTGGCGCAAGCGTTCCATCTTCGGCGGCACGTCCAGGTCTTGTTGACCTTTGGTTTCAACAATCACCACGCGCCCATCCTTCAACCGCACCATGAAATCCGGGTAGTAGTTCGAGATGTCGCCTTCCGCATTGACATAATCCAGCTTGAAATGCACCGCGTAATAGTTCTTGGCATAGGCGGCCACATCCGGGCATTGCTCAAGGAAAGCAGCGAACACCAGCTCAAACCGGCTGTCACCAACCACCCGGTTGAACACCGATTTTTTAGAAATCATGTAGCCCTGGTCTTTCACCACAAAAGGCCGGGTCTTGCGCAGCTTGATGGTGTCCCGGATTTCTGCGTCGCCCTTCTCGCGAACCGTCAGCGCGTTGATCGCCTGCTTGAAAGTCTCTATCACCGTTTTGGTGGCGGCCAGTTCAGAGAGGTTGCGCAACGTATTGGCTGATTCCAGGTCCACCGTCTTGCCAAACAGGCAATCCTGGACAAAACGCTTCACCTTGCCGTAAAGCACGTCATAACCCTGGGGCGGCGCGCCTTTTTTCCTCTTCAGCCTGAGCTCATTAAGTATTGTTGTCACAAACCACTGAATCACACTCCGGTAATCGGCAACGCCGGCGCTGTCCAGTACCGTGGTATGGGACACTTCCCCCGTGGTGATGTCCTTGAAAACGATTTCCCGCTGCTCTTCTTCACTGAATGCCTGATAAGCGACCGTCTGAAACGAAGAGCCACCGGGGTCAAGGTCCGACAGGTTCTTGTATTCCCGATACACCCGCGGTGACAGCACCGGGATTTCCATATCCAGGGCATCGATATCTTTTTGGGTGTTTTCGTTATCCACCTCGACGATGAGCGGCGCTTTCGGCCCGGTGCCCTGGCCCATGGCCTTGCGTTCCAGCTCAACGCCTTCAGCCTGAATCGACTCGACAAAATCCATAAAAGCGTCGGTGCCCACTATGCTCATATACTCCTCGGTAAACCCCGGATACATTTTGCGCAAGCCCCGCCCCAGCGTCTGCTCCGGCAAAATGTTGCTCTTGGCCGAATAAGCGCGCAGTCCAACGATGGTGGTGACGTTTCGCACATCCCAGCCTTCCTTGAGCATCAGTACAGAGACAATGGCCTTGTAGGGGCTGTCGTTGGAGTCAATCTCGTTCGACTCTCTGCGCAGCAGCTCCAGCTCTTCCTTGGCCTTGCCCGTGGCCGCCTCGGAAATTTCCCCGTTGTTCTTGGTGTGGATGGTCAGCACGGCCCCGGCAAAATCGGAGTAGCGGTTCTCCAGATATTCGGCTACCTCGTCGCAATTGCGGGTGTCGTCGGTCATCACAAAGAGGATCGCCTTTTTGCCCAGCTTCTGGTGTTCCTCGTAGGCCTTGCGCCACTCGATCACCCCCAGGTCGAGATAATCGGCATACTTCTCGGTGAACTTGGCGCTTTGCCTCTCCGCCAGCTTGCCCCGGCTGGCCCCGTCCGGCAGCACCGGGTGCTTGACTACATTCTGCGAAATCGCCTCCACCAGCGGATAATCAGCCACTGTTTGCACGAAGATCGCACCGTTGTTGTGCTTGGGCGTCGCCGTCACATCCACTTGCAGGCTCAGTCTGACGCCTTTCTGCAACAGCCGGTTGTGGATGTCCTCAATCGATTTGAACCACGCCAGCCTGGCATCGTGAATATGGTGTGCCTCGTCATTGAGAATCATCAGCTCGTCGATGTCCCGCACGATCATCCCCAGATCCACCTTGGAATCGGTCGTTTTTCCCGTGGGCCGTTTCCCGAGGAAATAGTCCATGGTGTTCTCGTCATCGGGAGAAGGCATGATCTCCTCGCCGGAATAGACCCGGTGGATATTGGTCAGAAAAATGTTGCCCGTCGCCCGGGTCACGTTCACCTCGTCCTGCTTGTGCAGGCTGAGCTGAAAATCGTCCCGCCAGTTGCGACCATCATAGCCGTTGTCCGGCAACACCGGGTCCTCAAAGAAGATCCGCAAGCCCTGAAAGTCATGATAGATACGATCCAGCACGATGATGTTAGGCGCGACCACCAGAAAATTGCGCGAAAGCTCAGACCCCGGCTCATAGAGCTTGTGGTAGAAGCTCCACGCCAGCGCCAGGCTCATCACCTTGGTCTTACCGCTGCCGGTGGCCATCTTGACACAAAAGCGCCGCCAGCTCTCGTCAAACATCCCCGCCGACACCGCGCCGCTGGCATCAAAACGCATCAAGTCGTATTTGTCCTTCGCTCCCACCACGTCATAGAGATAGACAATGGTCTCGATGGCCTCGCGCTGGGCAAAATAGTAACGAAAATCAAACATGCTGCCATCCGCCTTCGGCAGCAGGTGTGGCTCCTTGAACCACCAGTTGAGCAGGCTCTTGCTGGTGTCGCTTGCGCCCACATAACCGTTGTCGCGAAAGTCTTTGACCTTGCGGCGCAACTGCGCCACCAACGGCGGCATCAGCTTGTCCATGGTCGTCTCGCGCATCGCCTCGTCGGCCGGGAACCAGCGCACCTCCGGGTCGATGATCGCGTGTGGAGAATCAGGGAAGTCTTTATGCAACGCCATTACTTTTTCCTTCCATTTTTTTCATTCGCGGTTCCCACCTTCCATACGTTGGATATTCCGGTCGCTGGTCAGGATTTCCATCTGCTCGATGGCGATGCGATTGAGCTTTTTCAGGCGCTCGGGCTGCTCCATACCTTCATTGATAAAGAGCGCGTTCAGGTTCTCCAGATTCGCCAGGCAAACCAGTTGAGAAGCGTTGGCCTGATCCCGGATGTTGCCTTTCTCGCCCGGATTCGCGTCCCGCCACTGTGCTTCGCTGTCATGCCGAAGAGCGCCATGTTGAGGACATCCGCCTCGCTGGCATAGACCAGGCTGACCTGTCGGCCTGTCAGCTCCGGCGGGATCAGGTGTGTCTGAATGGCATCTGTATGAATTCGGTAGTTGATCTTGGTCAGGTTTCGCTTCACATCCCAGCCCAACTGCTTCTGCTCGGCCTCCTGGAGACGCTGGAACTCCTTGATCAGGTAGAGCTTAAACTCCACCGATATCCATGAGGCGAACTCAAAGGCGATGTCCCGATGGGCAAATGTGCCGCCGTAGCGCCCCGCCTTGGAAACGATGCCCTTGGCTCCCGTGCGCTGAATCCACTGCTTGGGGGTCAAAGTGAAGCTGTTGAGCCCCGCCTGCATTCTAAACCCGTCGAATTCGACGGAATTAAAATCGGGGTTGTGAATCTGCTCCCAGATGCCAAGGAACTCGAGGGTGTTACGATTGCGGATCCAGTTGCGAATAAGGTCGTCGGAACGTTCGGAGTCCCGGTGGCGCGCAATATCGGTGAGCGAGATGAAATCCTCCTCAGCCATCCGCGAGATGGTAATCCGCGTATCCAGCACCTCGATTTCACGACTCTTTTGGCTCATACCGTCACCTCCACAATCGTCATGGTGTCGTTGCCGAAAATGTCCACCACCTTCACCGCGATTTTACGCCGCCCCGGCGTCACCTCGTGAGCCACACTTTTCAGTTCCAACAAACGGTTTTTCCTGGTGCGGAAACTCTGCCACTCGTTTTCAAAGATATAGTCGCCGGTCCACTCCTCGCGTATCTCGCCGCTCTCCGGGTCTTGCACGCGAATGATCTCCCGCTTGCTCTCAAAGTCGAAATCCACGCTCCAGTAGTCGATCCAGTCGGTCCAGTGCTGAGTAAGCTGCTCACGCTGGATGATGCCCTTTTTGTCTTTGGTGAGTTTTACGATCTGCCCCTTTTCGACCACGATCTTGCTGCCCGCCCGTTTCGTCTTGCCCAGCGCTTCTTCGGCCTGGGCGATGCTGTCCTGCGAGTAGAAAACCGAAAAATCGGTTAATTCCGCCGCTATCGTGGCGGGCCTGGTTTTCTTGGCCTTGGTCACAAGCGGCTTGACCTCGATATAGGACACATCGTGGAAAACCACCTGGTTGCGCTCCACCGCCCGCTTGTCGAAGACCTCCGCCGGTATGTATTTGGGCGCGATATCAATACCCTTGCCCCGGGCCTCGTCCAGCACGTTGGGGAACAAGCCCATCTCAAACTCAAAGCCGAGGATGTCCACCTTGGTGATGTGCTTCTTGCGGCATTCCAGGATGATCTCTTCCACGAACAGCCTGGTCACCGGCAGATTGACCGGCCCGATGGTCACCAGACGCCCGGCCCGCTTGCCGTGGAAATGTTTGAACTGCTCCACCTTCTCGGCCTGGTAGGCTGTAAGGATTAGCTCAATGAAAGCCTGTTCTTTCTCTTCCTTTATCCGCTGAAGCGCCTGGGCTCGGGGATTTTCATCCGCAGATTGCGCCGATTCTCGCAGATTTTCTTTTTCAGTTTCTTCTAATCTGCGTCCATCTGCGAAATCTGTGGACCCTTTACTCTGTGTGGTCTGCGGATAAATTCCGACGAAATGCTGCCGCTCGTATTTACCGAGGTTAAGAATCTCAAAAGCCCGGTAGTCCTGGCCTTCATTTTTAAGCTGCCGCTGCACCCCGATCATGCGCTTGCGGGTGGTATGGATGGCGAACTTGCCCAGGTCGGTGCAAATCCATCTCCGTCCCAGTTTCTCCGCCACCGCCGCTGTCGTGCCGGAACCGCAAAAGAAGTCGGCCACGAGATCGCCTTCGTTGGAGGAGGCTTTGATGATGCGTTCGAGAAGGGCTTCGGGTTTTTGGGTAGCATAGCCGGTTGCCTGCAAAGCCTGCGAATTTACTGCCGGTATATCTATCCATAAAGTGTCGACTAAAACTCCTTCAATTTCAGAGAGATAAATTTTGTACCGATACTTCCCACCCGAAGTGACAATCAACCGATTTTCCGCTTTCAGTCGTTCGAATGTTTCCTGTGAATAAGTGGCCAACTCAGCATCTTTATACCGCCCTCGTTTATCGCTTTGCCTAAATCGTTTTTCAATTTCTTCCTTGGGATATTCGCCGAATGTCTTGTTAAACACGTAATTTTCTGACTTCGTGAAGAAATAGATCGTGTCATGATCTGCGCTGTATTTCTTTGCTCGGGCTTTACTGCTGCTTGGCGACTGCCGTTTCCAAATTATTTCGTTTTGGAAAACATTAGCACCGAAAACTTCATCCAATATGTTTCGAATAAAGGCAGTCACCCGCCAATCACAATGCACATAAATACTCCCATCCTCGGCCAGCAGGTCACGCATGAGTACCAGCCGCTCATAGATCATGGCGATAAAGGAGTCCGCGCCCTTGCCCCAGGTGTCTCGGTAGGCAATCTCTTCGAGGATGTTGGGCTTTTTGGTAAAGGTGTCGCCGCCGATCTCGATGTCCATGGAAAAATCCGCGCCCACGTCAAAAGGCGGATCGATGTAGATCAGCTTCAGCCCGCCCTGGGCCTCGATCTCCTCCCGGAGCGGCCCATTCTTCAGCGATGACAGAATCAATTTGTTATCGCCCCAGATCAGCTTGTTGGTCCAGCCCTTGAGCTGCCGCCCCCGACCATCCAGCGAGATTCCCGCAGCCGTAAACAATGGGGTATCATCCACCGTGTCCTCGGGCTTTTCCGCCCGCGGCTCATCCACCTGCTCGATGGTCTGAAACGGCAGCACGATATTGCAGACCTCGTTGGTCTTGCCGTTCCAGACCAGCTCCACCTCCCGCTTGTCCTCAAACAGCAAAAAGCGATACTTATCCGGCAATTCACTGCCCACTTCCAGATAGCGGATAATCTCCTGTTTTTCCTGGTCTGTCAGTTTCAGCATGTGTTGTCCTTACCTGTATTCATTTCACCGCTCCCGTGCAGGTATTGGAATGTGCAGGTTAAAAGGCGGGCGTAACCTGCCCTTGTTGAACCTGATGTCTCTACGTATTGCCGAAAGCCATTCAGAATATCGGCGAAATCTTGGGGCCATACTTTTCGAAACCGGCATCGTTTACAGAAGCAAAGTCATACCTGACTTGCGTCTACGCCTTATTGACGTCTTCATACCACTGCCGCAGCCTTACTATTTTCAAGGGAACATCCTGGTCCTCTTGCCCCTTAATTTCCACAACCACGACACGGCCGTCGGCTAGCTTAACCAGAAAGTCGGGTTAGTAGTTAGAAATGTCTCCATCGGAATTTACCTAATCGAGCTTGAAATGAACGGATAGGTGTCAAGGCCTTTACCGAATACCGCCCCCTGCTCCAACCGGAATCGCCGGCCTGATTCTCGCCCGAACTTGCTCATAGATTGGTACATCCACCTCTTCAGCTACCTCCAATGTCACTGCCAATCCATACGGAATGGCATCATCAAGACTTTCAGTCGCATCTGGCTTGCACGTCACGTGCAACAGTATGTGCCCATCGTCTTCATACGCGGAAATCTGCCTGCGTCCCTCCAAGACCTCGTGCTGCACCGTTCCACGAGCTACTTGGTTGTGGTCCGCATCCACTCTCTCCAGCTTCAACGGCAAATCATTCCACTTCTCGCCAGGGTGAAAGGTCAACTTTGCCTCACGTAAATTGCGGTGAGCGGGATTAATCGGAGTAAACCACGCCAGCGTAACCACCATACGTCGCCGATCACTACGACCCGACAGACCGGGCGGCAAGGGGAAACGGTATTCGTGAACCTCATTCTCATGAATCTCACCGGCTCCCAAAACGGTAGCGCGCTGCTCCGTACATGCCAGGACTCTTTCGATGTTGACAGAGCCATAGCCAATATATCGCGCAATCACTTCCTTAAAACGCCGAGAGTTGTTGCTGTTTTTCAGTGCCTTGGAAAGAAAATCCTTGGTGCGATCCTCATGATGGGCTCCGTGAACCAGCAAGGCCTTCACGAGGACGCTCATCAATTCATCCGGGATTTGCTCATCGTGTTCTTGCTTCAAGCCCGCGAGCACGTCGTATATTTTTACAGCGTTTCTCGTCGCCAATGCCGTAGCGTTGCTCGTTCCCCTGGTGAATACTGTCTTGGAGGCTTCACCTTCTTGTGCACTATCCCAGGCTACCTGTTGACCAGGCGCGCGGACACCAGTATCTGGGAAAATGATTTGGTCTTTGTCGAGTGGCGGCACCCGAAAAAGTTGTTTGCCTCCCGGGAAAAGAACCTCTGGTTTCACGGATCGCCGAAATCCATGTCCAAAGCGGCAAACCGGACTAAACAGCGCTGCGTCAGGTAGCAAGTCAATGCGTTGGGACGGCTCATAATTCCCGGAAGCGTCCTTATGCATGGCTCCAATGGTAAGCGCATTAAGTGATTCAGCGGGAGACAGTAGCCGCCGGTGCGATAATTGGCGTTCGATACACTTCAAGACATGTTCGATCTTCTGGTCATCTGCCAAGGCAGCAAACTCGTTGTTTGGAATACCCACATCAATAGCATCCCTGTAGTTGCCAGCGCTGACACAGAACAAAACTCGATATTTCCACGCCAACCAGTCAAGCAGCCTTGCCCATGGACTTGGGGTGTGAATAAACGGCCGTTCCGGATCGCCAATTGATAGGTTGATGATGCTGACGGACGGTGCTTGAGCCGGAGCACCCCCTTCGCCTTCTTTCATACGACGAACGGCACGCTCAATCCGATCCTCGAAGAACACCTCGTCGGGAAAATGCTCCTCCCGATCACGGGCACCGGGGTTCGGTTGCATTACCGGCAGACAGTACACTTGACTCGACAAAGGATGATTTCCATCGTCGTCGAGTGCCCCATGCACCACCAATGAGGCCATTGCGGTGCCGTGCTTTCTTTCTCCCGGCTGATACTGAGCCAATAGGTTGTCTGGATCATCAAACGATAACCGACCCCTCAACGCGTCATGTTGCAGATTGGGAGCACCATCCAAAATGGCAGCAACTGGCGGCAACTCCGGGGCACCTTGCGGAAACTCCACCTCCACTCCAGGGCCGTTATCCAATATCACCAGGCTTTGCCCTGTAGGTCTGAAATACATAATGCCGGGGAATTTGAATAATTGAATATCCAGTTCATCTTCGCCAGCATCCAACGCCTCAAGTAGATTGCGCACCTGCCCGGCAGGCAAGGACACTTTCACGGCATGAAACGCAATTTCTTTCATGTCCAGGAAAGCGCTCAACTCCGCGCCGTTGATCTCTCCCAGCAAGGCTCGTATCGCCGTTTCGGTTTCTCTCCGTTTATTTGAACGACCGCGATAGAACAGCTCAATCTGGCAATGAACCTCCTGATCGGGATTCACCGGCTCCACAAGATCGCGCCACCGGTCAACCATCCCGGTTTCGTATAGCGTTTCTTCTATACCCCAACGTCGAATGTGGAGTGCCTGCGCGAATACATCACGCCATTTCGCCTTTCCCTGCGGCAACGAGGCCCCTCTTTCCCAGATTTGCCATAACCTTAGCAACTCGTTGATTCCCTGCTGGTTCCCCATGGAAACAAACAGCTTACCGGCAAGTAACTTTTGTCTTGCGTCGTAAACTGCCTTGGTGATGTCCTCTCGAAACCCCTCAAGGTCGTCTGGCAAGGATAGGCCTTTTAAATCGTCAACTATGAGATGGCCGTCTTTATCGATGAATTCTTGTTCCCGCAAGAGATCCCGGATTTTCAGTGATTGATTCCTATCAACGTGATCGATGCGCTTTTTGAAGAAGGTGACGCCTATCTTTGGCGGCTCGTAAAAATCATCATCCGGTTCAATGTCCTCGACATCCCATTCCCCAAGCCATTCCAAACCCTCGGTGGCGTCAATGGCCTGTTTGAATTCGTCGACACTTCCAGCAATCTCTATAACCAGAACAGTCTCAGGTTCAAGTCCAGCTACAGCGCTACTGACACTGGCCTTATAGCGATCAAATTTGTCCTCAAGCTCGGTCAGTTGCCGCATCAGCCGACCTGCTTGTTTTTCGTGGCCAGGCAAGTGCGGTTTACCAGAAGGGAAGCCGCGCCCTTTAGGAGGCTCAATCGCTCTCGCACGGGGAAACACCAACAGTGGTAAACGGTCTGCCATGGTTATTCCCCCGTGTTACCAGCATCCGTAACGGGCCTTAATCTTTCCCGCCACTGTTCCAGTTTGCGTTTCGTGATGGACTGTGCATCGTCAGTTTTCTTATCCAGAACGGCGCGCCGGGCGACACTCAGGCAGAATTCTTCCACTTCTGCGAAATTCTGGCCCAGCATGCGTTTGGCAAGCGTCTCTGGCGCATATCCAAAATTCGTCTGGCACCGTCGACCTACGGCTGTGATATGTTGCGCAAGCTGCCTACGACTAGGGGGCGGCAGCTCCATTCGAAGTTGGAACCGTCGCCATACCGCCCTGTCGAGCAGTTCCGGATGGTTACTAGCCGCAACCACGACAACATAATCCGGCAGTGCGTCGATCTGGAGCAATAAAGAACTGACCACGCGTTTTATTTCCCCGGTTTCGTGTGTATCCCCTCGCTCTTTACCAAGCGTTTCAAATTCGTCAAAAAACAGCAAGCAACGCTGCGTTCTCACATAGTCAAGAAGATTCTTGAGGCGGCTTGATGTCTCGCCCAAGTAGCTTCCCACCAATGTTTCATAACGCACCACAATGAGTGGATACATCAGTTCGAACGCCAAGGCTTCAGCCAAGGTGGTCTTACCGTTACCAGGTGGGCCAGCCAACAACACCCGGTTACGCGCACGCAAGCTGTGTGCGTGCAGCAATTCGGCCCGGTGCTGTTCCTCCACCAACTCCCGAATCTGATCGTGGATACCCGCTGGCAAGACAAGGCTGTCCAATTCCCGCTCCGGCACGACCTCGTACATTAACTCTTTATGATGACCTCTGGCACCGCTTTGTCTCGGGGCGATGCCTCGGCCGGGCGTTGACGTGTTGGGCCGTATGGATTTTGCCAGGCGATCCGCTAGAATCCTGTGGCCCTTTCTCTTTTCTTCTTCGATCAAGGCTTCCGCAACCTTGCGAAGTGCCAATTGATCACCGCTGCTCGCACTCTTTAGCAGCTCGACCAATAAATCTGCTTGTGCCATTAGACGGTCACCTCGATAGCGGTCATTGTAACGTTTCCAAAGAGGTCCACCACCTTTACCGCAATCTTGCGGCGTCCTAGCGGACACTCTCTGGCAATACTGTTCAGGTCAAACATGCGATCCTTACTCGATTCCAAATAACACAGGATCTCTTGTTTTTCTCGGCCAGTCAGTTTCAGCATATGTTGTCCTTACCTGTATTTATGGCGCCTCTGCCTACGGACTTGGAGCCCAACACTGAGTTAAGCTGCAAACTGGTAAGAAAAAAATAATTGCGGCTTTTGGCCGTAATCTTTTTTCGGATTGGGGGCTGTGCCGACCAGTTTGTCAGTTTAACGACTGGTTCGAGTTGCTGCTTCTATATATATGGTGAAAAGTACCCATGTCTTCTGGCCTGTCATTTTGTCAGGACGTATCGAACAGGCATTGCCCCCTGATCCGCTTTGATAAGAACATTTCCCTATGCCTCTGTATCCGGATAAACGGCAGCAAAAACCCTTTCCGGAACCTGGGGCAGGTTACTCTGCTGTCATTTTTGGAATTGCCTTTTTCTGTATCACAATTCTCATAAGATAACAAACGTTTAATGTCAGCGATCTTTTGTCGGGAGCGGCCATTGGCTAAAAAACCGTAATGGCGGATTTTGTGGAACCCGGTGGGCTGGACATACCATAAGAAACACCGCATGAACTCGGCGGTATCTTTTCAAACAAATTGTGACTGATTTCAAAAAAAGCAGGCATGCCGGGAATGGATTAATATTGTCGGCCATATCTGCGATTTCTTTGGCGTGGCGGAATGATTTTTATAAATGTTGAGCAATTCCGGTGCCAGTATACCAATTTTCAGCCGACTTGGGTTTTCTGCCCGGTTTTTTTGGGCGTAACCTCCTGCCCGGCACATAACCCGCCTCGTTGACAAGCGAATCGACGATCAGCGTTTCCAGGCCTTTTTCGCTGGTGTCGGTCGGTGTCATAAATCCTCCAGCAAATGGGCGATCTCTTTCGGCGTCGGTAGCTGGCCTTGCAACGATTTCGGCAGTGTCCTGGTGATTTCATAGGTCGCCACGCCCATGGGCTTGCGGGCGTCGTGCAGGGCATATTCCACAATCGTGCGGTTTTTCTCCTTGCAGAGAATGATACCGATGGAGGGGTTTTCATCCCCCTGACGAACCTGCCGGTCCAGCGCCGTCAGGTAAAACTGCATCTTGCCGACGTACTCCGGCAAAAATTCGCCGATTTTCAGTTCAATGGCGACAAGACAGCGCAGGCGGCGGTGAAACAGGAGAAGGTCGATGAAAAATTCTTTTTCGTCCACTTCCAGCCGGTATTGACTGCCCATGAAGGCAAACATGCCACCCATGCTCCGCAGAAAATCCTCGATCCGGGCGATGAGAGCCCGTTCCAGTTCACGCTCGCTGTGATCTTCACCCAGCTCCAGAAAATCAAAGGTGTACTCGTCCTTTACGGCCAATTTGGCCTGAGCGCGCAACTCCGGCGTCAGCGCCTGGTCGAAATTGGTCTGACCCACCAGCGATTTCTCATAGCTCTGGTTGTCAATCTGGTGAATAAGCACATTTTTCGACCAACCGAATTTCCGGGTCATGCGGATATAAAATTCCCGTTCCAGGGGGTCTTTGCAGCGCTGAAGAATGACCAGGTTGTGGGTCCAGCCGATTTGTGCAACCAATGGTTGCACTCGCTCATCGTCGCGGTAGAGCAGATAGAACTCCCGTATGTAAAAAATGTTGCGCCGGGAAAATCCGCTGATCCCCGGAAACTCAGCCCGAAGGTCACTGGAAAGCTGTTCCGCAATTGCAGAACCATGCTTCGCGTCTGCCTGTCGTTCCACGATCATCCGTCCGATGTCCCAGTACAGACCAACCAGCTCCTTGTTGACCTTCTTGAGGGCTTCATACTGGGCAGACCGGATGCGCTCCTTGATTTCGGCCAGCAGGCGTGGATAATCCCCCTGTTTGTCGGGACTATTTTCGTTAGAGATATCAGTCGGGTTCATTGACGGACTCCTTATCATCAATCACGGCATCAGTGATGTCACCTTCCAGCGGTTCAAGCGCTTCAGCCATTTCTTCGGTGTCTTCGTTGCCCGCCGGCGGGGCCAGGTGCCGCACATCCACCTTGCCGGTGACCACGTCGGAAATGAGGCGGGTGCGGTATTCGCGGATGAGGTCGATTTCACGTTGGGCGTGGTCGAGGGATGTATTGAGTGGCAACAGCTCATCCTTAAGACTGAGAATGATCTCGCGCTGGGTATCTACATCGGGATACCAAAGCCAGCAATTACCCAAGGCATCCCTGTTTACCTTTGGCATGGCGACACGCATTGTCAGTCGTAAAGGGGTCATAAAGGGGTCAGATCTGCCCTTGACTCATTTGATCAGAAAGCATTGTCAAACAGCGGTTCAGGAAGGATCAATTTCTTCTTTAACTGCCGATTGTGTTCCTATCCAATCAGACAGGATGCCATTGATCCTGAATTACACCACAGCCTACTCCTACCGCGGCGACCGCACATTTTCCGGCGGGGCCAGCGACACCGGCGGCAATGTCTCTTTGGAGCGCGATCCGCTCAATTACGAGGTGCAATACGACTATGGCCTGTTCGACCAGGTCACGCGCGTAAAGGACAAAAACGGCAACGAGCGCTTCTATACCTACTACCAGACCACAGTATCCGGCACCGGTGCTGTGCGCGGAAAATTGGAAAAGGTCGAGGCCATGCTCGCCGACCAGCGCGTCACCCTGGAAGAGTACAAATACTTCGACAACGGCAACCTGCAGCAAAAGATCGAATTTATCGACCCGGCCGATCCCGCCCGCCGGCGTACTACCGACTATACCTACAATGCATCAGGCTTGAATCTGATTCAGACCGTCACCAGCGGGGCCACCTCGGGCGGCACGGTCACCGTCACCTACACCTATGACAGCCTGGGCCGCAAACAGACCGAGACCCTGCACCGGCGCACCTCGCCCACCAACCCCGCGCTGCTTTCCCTGACCACCACGTACGAATATGATACCCTGGGCCGGGTCATCCGGGTCACCGACGCCGATGGCCACATCAGTGAAACCATTTACGATGCAAACGGCAAGGTCCACCAGACCAAGGTACACCACAAGCAGCCGGACGGAAGCTTCGATGTTCGCACCTATGTCACCCGCACCTATGATGCCGCCGACCGGATGATCAGCGAAACCGACATCTACGGCAACACCACCACATACGACTACGATGCCGCCGGCAATCTGATTCAGACCACCGACGCCAACGGCAATGCTATGCGGTTCGAATACGACCCCCTGGGCCGCAAAACCAGGGATACCACGCCCCTGGAATATGAAACTCAATATCAATACGATGCCAATGGCAACCTGACCCACCTGACCGACGCCAACGCCGCGGCCGGGCTGTGCAGCCCAAAAACAGCTACAACGCCACGGTCTACAACGCATACGACGAGTTTAACCGGCTGGACCGAACCGTGGATGCTCAGTATAGTTTTTTTTTACAGAGGACATATTTTTCGTATGTGAATTTTCACTCAGCAGGTTCTGAGCTGTTGTTTGTGTTGGTTAGATCTACATTCATCTATATCCTGCCGTTCGGGTTGTTTTTTTTATTGATACGGAAAAAAGTTCTAAATGAGACTGATGTCTTTGGAAAACGGATATTTGTTTGTCCGATTTGCGGCAAGTCCGGAATCAGAAACATAAAGGCTCATGCCCAGGCAAAGCACTCTGTTGAACTTCGACAAGGGGATGACAAGCTTATGCAGATGATTAGGGTAAATAATTCGCTATGATTTATGGGATAGCGCAAATGAAAATAACCAATAAAAAAATAGAAATAATCGTAAACTAACACATCTCTAATGCAAAACTCATAATCGTTGGCTAAGTAAACTGCCACAGGAATGAAGATGTTCCTAATTGCTACACACCGAGATTTTTATTTACACACCCAAAGCGGTTTCAGGTTGCCTCAATAGAAGACGTAAGCAGATGCTTCACGGCGACCCGGACCTTTTCATAACGCAGTCGGTTACTTCATCAAAGGAAGCGATCACCATGCGACGAAATACTTACAGTTTCATTCTTTTGGCGCTGATTTTCATCGGCGGGTCATCTTCCTATTTATTTGCCTATGAAAACAGCGGCCAGGCCGCTGTGACGTGGTTGACCAGCCGGCAGAATGCAGACGGCAGTTGGGGCTCGGATCAAACAGTCAAGGCGCTTTACACCAGCGAAGCCGTCGGCGCTCTGCGATCTTTCTACAAGCTTAACTGGGCTTACTATGACGGCATTGCCTGGATGGAAAACCATGATTTTGAGAATTTGGATTATCAAGGACGCAAGATTTTATCGCTTTTATCCCATGACGATACGGTTCAGACCCTGATAGACGAGGTCATCCAGGCCCGGCAACAGTCTGCTTCCGGCTGGGGCTTGTCCGGGTCGTACAGCTCGACCCCTCTGGATACGGCTCTGTCAATTTCAATGCTTCGCGATACCGGATGGAGCGATTTTGCAACGGCGTTAAGTTATTTACAGTCCTGCCAAAATGGCGACGGCGGATGGGGCATTGGGCCTGCGGCCGTCAGCGATCCTTTGACCACGGCCATCGTTACCCAAGCCTTGTGTCAATACCAAGTGCTGTATCCTCAGATCGATCCGGCCGTGGTCAACGCTGAAGCCTACCTGGCCGGTCAGGTGAGTGTCGATGACAGCGCCTTGCTGCGTGCCGAGGCAGTATATGCACTGCTGTCTGCCGGCCATCAAATCACGAAGGCCAATGAACTCCTGAACGCACTGCAAAACGATCAGAGCGCAGGAGGTGATTGGGAGAATGATCCTTACACAACGGCCCGGGTGGTTCGGGCCATGGCTTTGGCCCTGGGCAAGAACCCGGAGGCCCAGGCAACCTTGTCCGAAGTATGCGATGCCAACATGCGCAACGCCTTAAATAGTGCACTGAACAAAAATGCCGCTGACGCCGTGTCAGCCGGTGAAATGCAGGGCATAACAAACCTTTCGGCATCCAATGCCGGTATTACCGATTTGTGCGGGCTGGAGGATGCGGTCAATTTGACCTATGCAGACTTGCGCAACAATCAAATAACCAGTTTGCAACCGCTGGTAGGCCTGACCAATTTGCAAACCGTGCTGCTGGACGGGAACCCCTTGAGCGACACCGAGGATGCCGACGGCGACGGTTTCAGCGATCTGGATGAATTGCAGGCCGGATCGAATCCGCTGGACCCAGGTTCCGTGCCATCGTCCCCCCAATCCGTGCCGGCCCTTGATTTTTACGGCTTGCTTTTGGCGGCAGCCGCTTTGATATTTTTAGGTCTGAAGAAACAATGGAGACATCAAATGAAAAAAGATCACCGTGCAGCATCGCTGATAGCAGTTATATGTTTTTCGGCCGCCCTTCTTGCATCAATTGTCATGACAAGCCCTGTGGCAGCACAGAACGATTCACCGTTGAAAGAACTGCCGGCAGAACAAGTGGAACAAATCAAAGGAGTCGGTCGTGCCCTGCTCCAGGCCAAACGCAGCTACCAGACGCCCGACGAGGTGTTGCAACTGCGTCAGGATTTGAATGAGTTGCACAACTTGCTCGACACCCTCACGAAGCCAATGGACGGTGACACGCTTCGATTGGAGACTATATCAGCCCAGGCAGAAGCCACGCATAAACCCCAAGACATTTGGCGTGAAAAACGGGCCGACACGATTGAACAAATGCTCAGGACTGCAAATCGTATCAATCAGCAAGGCAACGACCTGGCTGCCAAACAGAACACTCGGCAAAACATGGACACAGACGCTCATCCTGCACTTTCGTCCATGCCCCTGCCGACCATTACCCGTTTGGGGAATCTGAAAAGCGAACTTGAACACGCCATTTCGCTGTCCGCAACGCAGCGACAAGGGCGCCTTTTAGAGATTAAGCGTCAATTGAAACTCAACTGGCTACCTATCATCCGGGAAACAGATAGATCCACCGAGTCCCCTACCATGACAAATCGGACCAAACACCGGCCTTTGGGGAAGTGACTCGGAAAACCATAGGCAAGCACAAGACAAAATACAGCGCGACAACGCATCAGCAATAAGAAAGGCACATCATGAAAAAGGCGACATCTATTTTATCTTTGATGGTATGGTTGTGTATTCTTATCGGAATCGGTATGACTCCGGACAACGCCCAGGCCGATCCGCTGTCCGAAACCCGTGAGGTGCTGTTTGAAGGCACAGAATTGGCGGCCAAGGCAGCGCAGCTTGCCAAACCGGCGGCCATCTATGAGTTTGTCCACAACACCCATGAGTATGCCCTCTACCATGGTTCCCGCTCTAACAGCATCAATACCTTCCTGGGCAGGCGCGGCAGCGATGTGGATATCGCCCGGTGCTCATTGCCATGTGCCGCTCACAAGGCATCCCGGCACGTTACGCCGTGGGAACCGTCAGCGTGCCGGCCGCGGACGTGGCCAACTGGCTGGGCGTGCACGACACCGGCCTGGCGGCGGCCGTCATGAACGACCAAGGCATCCAGTACGTGGCCGGTCCCGATGCCGACGGCTATATCCAGTTCGAGCATGTCTGGGTCCAGGTGCAGCTTTCCTACCACAACTATCGCGGCGCGGGCCGGGATGCGGCCACCGACTGCGGCGCCGAACCGGGTAAATGCCACTGGATGTCTCTGGATCCCTCCTTCAAGCTCAAGGATTCCTCCGACGACTTCATCGATATCTACACGGCAGTGCCTTTTGATTACGACCGTTATTACAATGCTACCAAAAACGATGATGCCGATTTCCGGGACAAAAATCCCCTGGAGATCTACGAAGAACAGATTCTGAATTACCTGGCGGCCAACAATCCCGGCAAGACCCTGGACGACGTCGCCGACCGGGGGACCATCATTGCTGTCAACGACGGCATCCTGCCGGCCTCCTTGCCCTACGAGGTGGTCGGCACGGTAGAGACCTATGATGCCGTGGCCGACCACGACGCGGTGGCCGCCAACAAGGACTGGGCCAAATACCTCAACGGCAGCATGTCGATTCTGGCCCAGTACGTGGGCGGTGGCACGATCTCCATTACGACCGGCATCGGCGGACCGCACGCGCTGGCCGATTTGAGCACCAAGCGGCTGACGATCACCTACAGCTCCATCGACATCAACGGCGAGGCCGACCGGGTCGAGGTCCGTCTGGGCGGAGAATTAGTGGCCACCCCCTTTGTCAGCAGCGGCAGCCTTCTTTTTCCCATCGGGTCGCCCTACAGCTTGAATCTGACCCTGGACGGCGCACCGGCCACCCAAGCCGGCCAAGAAGACAATCAGATCGAAGTCGCCTACCACACGTTGATCGTGGGCGGCTATTATCTCATCGGCACCGGCGGCGATGTCTCCAACTGGTCCCAGGTCCACCGCGCCGCCGACCAGCTGCTGGCGGCCAACGCCCAGTACCCCATCATCAACGATGCCAACCACGTGCCCTACGTGGACCAGAACCACAACGGCGTCATCGACATCGGCGAGCCGCCCCTTCTGGCCGCTCCCGGTGCCCAGGACGCCCTGACCGGCGGCCTGCTGTACGTGGCCATGAGCCAGTATTTCGCCAAATTTGTCGACGGACTCAGAACCCTCGACGCCCTGAACCACGTCATTTCGCCCATCGAAGGCTTTGTGGGCGTGGTCAGCTCGACCTATGACGTGGAGTATCTGGGCGACGGCACCGCGTTTTCGGTCATGCCCGGCGGCCTGCTCATCGACATGAAAGGGCAGCAATTCAGCGGAGCGTGGCGCATCGATGAGCAAGAGACCACGGCCAACGAACACTTTGTCCTGGTCGGCCACATGATGTCTTCCCTGGAACACGAGATCTGGCAGGAACTCACCGGCTATGACGCCGTCTCCACCGTGCGCGGGATCCAGATGGCCCTGGCCGGAGGCGCCGTCAGCCTGCTCAAGCCCCAAGACAGCGGCTCCGGCAACAACATGGCCGCGTCCTATGCCGGCTTCGGCTTCAACGCCAACCCCCCTTCAGGTTTTATCTACGCGCCCTTTGACGACATCTACGGCACCCGGCCGGCCGCCTGGACCCACGCCACCACCGGCGCCGAGATGGAGCTGATGAAGAAGAGCGTGGATGCATCCACTTCTTCCACGGCCAAACTGGTGGCCAATTACTATTACAGCCCCAACCAGGGCTTGTACGCCTGGTGCGACTGCATCGATGTCAATGAAAACCAGTTGGAAGAATGGATCAGCCAGGGCTACGGCAACACCGATCTGGGCACCCAGAGCGTCTGCAACGCCACCTTGAGCGGCACCGTTAACCAGTATCTCAGCCAACTGCAAAATTACTGGTTCAACACGGTCATTCCTTCCTACATCGGCCAGACCTATTTCAACTACTTCAACCGCAACAACGGGTTTGCGCCGGCTGACTACGTCTACCGCGGCGTGCCCGCCGCCACCAACATGCACGACGGGGTGCTCGTGGCCACCATCCGCAACAGCGTGATGCTCGGCACAACTGGCGGCCGCTGGGAATTCGTGATCCCGGGCCGCCGCACCGAAGGGGACATGTACCGCTTCACCGTCTACCTGGAGAAGATCTATGACCGCAGCGGCGGCGACCTGATCAGCCAAAGCTACCTGATCGACAACAACTCCGTGGCCACCGCCGGCGGCGGCTGGGTGGACGGCAGCCAGACCGTGACCCTGGCCACGTCCCTGCCCGGCACCTCGGTCATCGCCCCCACCTTCAACAACGAGGTCTTCACCGACGAAAACCTGGTGGCCCAGACCAACAACGACCTTTTGCGCACCCCGGCCACCAACGACCCGGTGAGTACGGTGACCGGCAACATGTACCACGACGAGACCGACCTGACCTTAAAGGGCCGGGGCCTGGACTATGTCTTCACCCGCAGCTACAACTCGGCCCCGGCCCGCTCGGAAAAGGACGGCCCCCTGGGCTTCGGCTGGACCCACTCCTACAACATGAGCCTGCGCGCAAACGATTACGGCGATTGTCCCAACTGCGCACCCGGCAGCGGCGCCGGAAAGGCCCCCGAAAACGGCAACGGCAAGACCGCCTCCATCAGCTACATCGACGAGCGCGGCGGCGAGCACACCTACCTTGTCAACGAATCCACCCTGGCCGTGACCGCCCCGCCGGGCGAGTTCGACCAACTGCAGCTCGACACCCCCGCGGCGGGCCAGTACACCATGCTCTTTCGAAACGGCGCACGCTATGTCTTTGACGGCCCGGCGGATTTGAAAACCGTTCCCGGCCGCACCGCACGTCTTTCCTACATCGAAGATCCCTACGGCAACCGCTTGACCATGGCCTACGACGCAAACGGCCGCTTGACCGGCGTTAGCGACAATCTGGGTGTCTCCGGGCGCAACGGACTGACCTTCACCTACAGCGGCGGCGACCTGCACATCCAAAGCGTCAGCGACTGGAGCGGCCGCGTCTGGTCTTTCGGCTACGATGCCGCAGGCAACCTGGTCTCGGTCACAAACCCGCTTTCCCAGACCACGACTTACACTTACGCGGACAGCAGCCATCTGCTTAAGGATATGGTATTGCCGGCCGACCGCAACGGCGATCATGTAACCACCACCTTTGCCTACTATCGGAACCACAAGGCCTTTTATTACGCCAACCAGAAAGGCGAAACCGAAACCCTGGACTACGATCTGTACCGCCAGCGCACCCGGGTGACCGATCCGCGCGGCTTTATCCGCGAGTACCAAT
>JAXHVL010000026.1:0-77501 GCA_034189225.1 Thermodesulfobacteriota bacterium | reverse complement strand
TCGTAGTGATATTGAATGGTTGATGACTTTTTATATACTACGCTAAGCAGAAAAAGTCAACCACAAAATGCGCTTTTTTTATTTTTTTCAAGTAGTTATTCCCGTGGATGGACACTAGTTAGTGCCCATCCATAAATTGCTATTTTGCCCGATTTCTGCGTCAGGCTCAAATTTTAATCCTCAAAATACGCAAAGTATTCCTCCGGTTAAAATTTTTGCCTTCCTTGAACTCGACCAAAATATCTAATTTCTGGACGGACACTAGTTATAATACTCGATAATACTATGCGTGGTGGGTTTTGTCCAATCACGCGTGGAGTAATGTCTTGACAAATTTTTGAAAAATTTCGACAATCAGTGAATCAAAGGGGGAACACCGTTTATGTGATGAAATTTGAAATAAAATGAGGTGTATATGCGCGTGATAAGCGAAATGCCGCAGGCCTATGGCATGTGGCGGGCAAACGGAAAAGGGGAGCTGAGGCAGGGCACGGATGCTTTTAAGGAAGCGATGCTGGATTTAAAATGTCCTGTATTTATTGTTGATAAAGATGGCGTTCCGGCGGTTGCCACCGGCGGTACTGGAAAATTGCATAAAGAAGGCGAGGCGGAGGATGGCGAACTGCCCTTGTGCGGCTTTGCGCCGCCGCTGCCGCCGGAAAATTTCGGTGACCCGGCATTCAAACGTATGGTGGGTATCCGGTATCCCTATGTGGCCGGGGCCATGGCCAATGGCATAACCTCGGTTGAAATGGTTGCGGCTGCTGCAAAAGCGGGAATGGTGGGTTTTTTCGGCGCAGCCGGCCTTGCGCCCTCGGCTGTGGAACAGGCCATTGACCGGCTTCAGGCCGAGCTTCAGGGGCTTGCCTTTGGCATGAACCTCATCCATTCACCGGGAGATCCGAACCTTGAAAACCAGATTGTGAATCTGTATCTGAAAAAAGGGGTTCGGCTGATCAGTGCATCGGCCTATATGCGTTTGACGCCTTATATTGTAATGTACCGGGTCAAGGGTATCCACATCGGCCCTGACGGCGAGGTGGTGGTGCCCAATAAAGTCGTGGCCAAGGTCTCCCGGGTGGAAGTGGCCAGCCGGTTTTTTTCGCCGCCTCCGGAGAAAATCCTTTCAAAACTGGTTGAGCAGGGCCTTATCAGTGCGGAAGAGGCTTCTCTTGCGGTCCGTATTCCCATGGCCGATGCCCTGACGGCCGAAGCGGATTCGGGCGGCCATACAGACAACCGGCCGGCCCTGGCCCTGCTGCCCACCATGCTGGCGCTTCGGGATGAAATCTGCGCCCGGCATCCGTACACCAGCTCGATCACGGTGGGCCTGGGCGGCGGCATCGCCACACCTGCTGCCACGGCAGCGGCCTTTTCCATGGGCGCCGGATATGTGATCACCGGTTCGGTCAACCAGTCCTGCATCGAGGCGGGGGTTTGCGGTACCGTCCGCCAGATGCTGGTGGAGGCCGGCCAGGCGGACGTTACCATGGCGCCGGCAGCGGATATGTTCGAGATGGGGGGCAAGGTTCAGGTGCTGAAACGCGGTACCATGTTTGCCATGCGGGCGTCTAAGCTTCATGATTGTTATGTGCGGTACAGGGACTTTGATCAGCTTCCGCAAAAGGAGCGGGAAAATATTGAAAAGAATTTTCTGCGCCGCAGTTTTGAGGAGGAATGGGCCGAAACCCGCAAGTTTTTTCAGGAACGGGATCCAAGGCAGGTGGAGCGGGCAGAAAAGGACCCCCGGCACAAAATGGCCCTGGTTTTCCGTTCCTACCTGGGACGGTCCTCCATGTGGGGGGTGACCGGGGATCCCGACCGCAAGGTGGACTATCAGATATGGTGCGGGCCGGCCATCGGCGCGTTTAACGAATGGGTCAAAGGGTCGTTTCTGGAAAAGGCGGAAAACCGTGATTTTACAACGGTGGCCCTGAATCTTCTGGTGGGTGCCGCCGTTGTCACCCGGGCGGCCTGGTTGCGCAACCAGGGCATTCAATTGCCGCCGGCAGCGGCCGCATTTACGCCCATGAGGGCGGATACCCTGGCAAAGTTGCTTGCAATATGATTTTCTTGAGTTTATCGCCATGTCATTCGATTGGTCGAGAAATACTGAACAGCAACACGTGCCCCGCCCCTTGCAGCGCAGCCGAGCAGGGGCGGTTTTTTCGGAAGACGCGGGCAGACTGTCTGAGCAGACGAGGCTTAACGCATCTGCACAAAAGGACAGGCGAGTTTCTGCCCGCGCCGAAAAAACCGTTCCTGCGAGGGAAGCCGAAGGCTAAGCTGCGGGGCGCCCTTTCTTTTGCATACTTTTCTTTGGGCGAGCAAAGAAAAGTATGAGAAAAAATGACTACAAAAGGCCTCACAGGAGAAACCTTTTAAAGGCTCCCGCAAGGGCGGATATTCACAAAACAGAGGGTGAGTCAATTGACCAGAGACAGAAAAACAGCCAATGCTGGTGGCATTGCAATCATCGGAATCGGTGCGCTTTTTCCGGATTCCATCGGACTGAAAGAATACTGGCGGCTTATCTCCCGAGGTGAGGATGCCATTACCGATGTACCGGAGACCCATTGGTCAGCTGCCGATTACTATCGGGAAAATCCGGCGGGCGGCGATTATGTCTATTGCAAGCGGGGCGGGTTTCTGCCATCGGTGCCTTATGACCCCACCGAATTCAACATGCCGCCCAACCTCATGGAGGCCACCGATACGTCACAGTTGCTGGGACTGCTGGTAGCGAAACGGGCACTTGCCGATGCCGGGTATGGCGACAACAACAGCTCATGGGACCGGGAACGCACCGGGGTTATTCTCGGGGCCACAGGTACCCAGGAGCTGGTGATTCCCCTGGCATCGCGGCTGGGGTTTCCAAAGTGGCGCAGGGCCCTGGAAAAGGCCGGTGTGCCCGCCGAACAGGCGCAATACGTGATTGAACAGATCGCCCACGATTACGTGCCCTGGCAGGAAAGCTCTTTCCCCGGCCTTCTGGGCAATGTCATCGCCGGCCGAATCGCCAACCGGTTAGACCTGGGGGGCACCAACTGCGTGATTGACGCGGCCTGTGCCAGTTCCCTGTCGGCCATCAACCTGGCGGTGCTGGAACTGATGGCCGGCCGTGCCGATATGATGATAACCGGCGGTATTGACACCCTGAACGACATTTTCATGCACATGTGTTTTTCCAAAACCTTCGTGCTCTCCTTTTCCGGCGATGCCCGGCCCTTTTCAAAAGATGCCGACGGAACGGTGCTGGGTGAAGGCCTGGGCCTTTTTGTGCTCAAGCGCCTGGAAGATGCGGAAAAGGACAATGACCGAATTTATGCGGTTATTGATGCTGTGGGCACCTCCAGCGATGGCCGTTCCGCCGGAATTTACGCGCCGGTGGCAAGGGGCCAGGTCCGGGCGTTGCAACGGGCCTATGAAAATGGCGGGATCGATCCGGCCACGGTCGATCTGGTGGAGGCGCACGGAACCGGCACCCGGGTGGGGGACGCCGTGGAATTCGAGGCCCTGGCCGGGGTGTACCGCGAAGCGGACGATACGCCGGCACGGTGCGCGCTTGGGTCTGTCAAGTCTATGATCGGGCATACAAAGGCGGCCGCCGGATCGGCAAGCATGGCCAAGGTGGCCCTGGCCCTTTATCACAAGGTGATTCCGCCCACCCTGAAGGTAGACGAGCCGGATCCCAAGCTGGACATTGACAATTCTCCTTTTTATATCAGCACCACCCTGCGTCCGTGGCTTACTCACAAAAAGTCCCCGCGCCGTGCCGGCCTGAGTTCCTTCGGGTTCGGGGGCAGCAATTTTCATATGGTCATGTCCGAATATCAGCCGGAAAAACCGCAGCCCGCATGGGACGGAAGCGTGGAAATCGTGGCCGCCTCAGGGCCTTCAAAAGCCGATATCTTCCGGCAGCTGAATGAATTTGTCCAGACCGTCCAATCCCATGCTGAAAAGGAGGGCGGCCTGTTCCGCGGGATCGGCCTTCATGCCCCCGCCACCCGCGAAGCATTCAATGCGGCTCACAGCCACCGGGCCATGATTATTGTGGAACGTGGCGATGACGTCATAGGGGTGATCCATGAGGCCATCAATACCCTGACAGAAACCACGGACGGACTGATTACGGGGAAAAAACTGATTTACGGCACATCTGAAGGGGAAAACGCCGTTAATCCCGGCAAAACCGCTTTTATCTTTCCGGGGCAGGGCAGTCAATATATTTATATGGCCAGGGACCTGGTGTGCCTGTTTCCAGAAGCCCACCGGGTTTTTGAACTGGCCGACGCCCAGTTTGCCAAGTTCAGAAACGCCGGGGACAAGCCCCTTTCCGATTATGTATACCCCCCCGGTTTTCGGGAGGCTCATAAAAAAGCGGCCGAGGAGGCCCTGCGCAGTACGGATATCGCCCAGCCCGCCATCGGCGCCGCCAGTCTGGCCATGGCCAGGGTGCTCCAGCGGTTCAATATTACCGCCGATGCTGCCTGCGGTCACAGTTTCGGCGAACTAACCGCCCTGTGCGCGGCCGGATGGATGGATGACGAGACTTTTCTGTCCCTGGCGGCGGCCAGGGGAAAATACATGGCCGCCGCCGGCAAGGAAAAAGGCGCCATGCTGGCGGTGAAGGGAGACCTGCTCTCCATCGAGCGGCTTATCGCGGATAACGGTCTCGACCTGGTGCTGGCCAACCGTAACAGCCCGGATCAAGGAGTGCTCTCCGGCAGGGAATCGGAAATCGACCGTGCTGCCGCCATCTGCAAGGAAAACCGCATGCGGGCCACCAGACTTCCCGTATCCGCCGCCTTTCACACGGAACTGGTTCAGGATGCGGCCAAGCCCTTCAAGGAATACCTCCGCAAGAAGGAACTGACCATCAGCGATATACCTGTGTTTTCCAACACCACGGCCGCGGCCTATCCGGCGGATCCCGGCGAGGCCCGGAAAGTGCTGGGTTCCCAGATTCTCAATCCCGTAAATTTCATTGATGAGATTCAAGCCATGTACGCCGATGGCGTGGATACCTTTCTGGAGATCGGCCCGAAAACCGTTATGGCCGGTCTGGTCAAGGCCATTCTTAAGGGAAAACCTTTTCATGCCTTGTCTGTGGATGCCTCCACCGGCAGAAAATCCGGCACACGGGACCTGGCCCAGACCCTTTGTTTTTTCGCGGCCCTTGGCCAGCCGGTACTTTTGCACAACTGGGAGGGGATCGCCGAGCAGCTCCCCGCGGAACAGAAGATGTCCATCCCTTTGTGCGGGGCCAATTATGTCAGGGAGCGGCCGCCGCTTCCTGAAAAAACGTTTGCGCCGGCCGTCGACGCTGAACCGGCTTCCGGAGAACCGGCACCGGGCCGGGAGCCGGCAGTGTCCATGGACAGCAACATGGTCAAGGATGCCCTCAAGGTGGTTTCCGACAGCCTCAAATCCATGCAGGCGCTCCAGCAGCAGACCGCCGACGCCCACCGCCGGTTTCTGGATACCCAGTCCGAGGCGGGCAAGGCCCTTGGCGTGGTCATGGAAAAGACCCGCAGCCTCAGCGAATCCGTTCTCGGGGGCCGTCGCATCGAGTCGTCCGCGTTTACCGAAACATCGCAGGCTGCGCCTGCCCGGGAGACTGCGAAAGAGCGTCCGGCATCGCCGTCGCCGGCGGCAGCACCGCCATCGCCTGAACCGTCACCTGAACCGGTGCCGGCCATGGCGGAAATTCCAGCCACGCCGGCCGCAGGCAGCAATGTGGATGCCGGACGTATCGAAACGGCCATGCTGGACATTGTGAGCCGGGTGACGGGCTATCCCGTGGACATGCTCACGCTGGACATGGACATCGAGAACGACCTTGGCATCGATTCCATCAAGCGGGTGGAGATATTGTCGGTGTTCGAGGAGGAGCATCCGGACATACCGTCGGCCGCGCCCGAGGACCTGGCCGAGATGCGGACCATGGGCGAGATATGCAAGCATCTGATCGGTCTGGCCGGTGCGGGGGGCGGGGATGCGTCTGCAGCTGCCGGTGGACCATCAGGAAGCGGTGTGCCGGCGGGGGCCATCGAAACGGCCATGCTGGACATCGTGAGCCGGGTGACGGGTTATCCAGTGGACATGCTCACGCTGGACATGGACATCGAGAACGACCTTGGCATCGATTCCATCAAGCGGGTGGAGATATTGTCGGTGTTCGAGGAGGAGCAACCGGACATACCATCTGCCGCGCCCGAGGACCTGGCCGAGATGCGGACCATGGGCGAAATATGCACCCATCTGATCGGTCTGGCCGGCGGCGCTCCGGCGGCTGAATCGTTCGGGACGGAACAACCGCAGGCGGAAACGGCGGCCGCGGCATCCACCGCAACCATAACGGCGAAAGAAGATGCGCCGGTACCCCGACGGACCATACGCCTGCTGGACCGGCCCCTGGAAATCGGCAATACGCTGACGCCGGCCTCGAATGCTCCGGTTTTTATCTTTGGCAATACCCCGAAATGGGGACAGGCCATCGGCGATGCCCTGAAAAAGAAGGGGGTTGCCACCACCGTTCTGACGGACCTTTCCGATGCGCCGGACTTCAGCAATGCCGCCGGCCTGGTGGTGGCGGCGGATATGCCGGTGACCGAAGGGGAACTCTGGACGGAAATGGATGAAGGGTTTATCAAGGATGCGTTTGAGCTGGTGACGCGGGCGGCCCCCTGCTTTGCGGAGAAACAGGGGCCGGAAAAATCGGCCGTGTTTGCCGTGGTGACCGCCATGGATGGGGCCCTGGGGTTCGGCGGCGGCACCTTCAACCCGCTTCAGGCAGCGCTCTTCGGGCTCGTCAAGACCGCGGCCATTGAATGGGAAGCCGTTGCCTGCCATGCCATTGACGTGGATCCCGAATGGAAAAGCGACCCGGCTGCTGCGGGCGCTGTGGCCGCCGAGATACTCGCCCTGGATGGACCGGTGGAAGCCGGCTTGTCGAATGCGAATCGGCGGGTGATCGCGCTGGAACCGTCCGACTATCCCCAGGGGACACCCGATCTGGGGCCCGGGGATGTGGTCCTGATCTCCGGCGGCGCCCGCGGCGTCACCGCTCAATGTGCCATCGCCCTGGCCCGGGAAACGGGGGCCGCCATGGTGCTGCTGGGCCGGACGCCACTGCCGGAACCGGAACCGGAATGGCTCAACGGCCTGACCGATGAACCCGAGATAAAGAAGGTGATCATGGCCCATCTGTTTGCCGGACAGAAGCCGACCCCGGTGGGAATCGACCATCATTACCGCAGATACATGGGGGCACGGGAGATTACGGCCACTCTCGAAACCCTGAACCAAAACTGCCGCAAGGTTGCTTATTATCCAGTGGATGTCCGGGATACCGGGGCGGTCAGAAAGATCATTGACGAGGTGCGGCAATCCATCGGCCCGATCAGCGCTATCATTCACGGTGCAGGGGTTCTGGAAGACCGGTTTATTGCAGACAAGACGCGGGAGCAGTTTGAAAAGGTTTTTGATACCAAGGTAATGGGCCTGAATGCCCTGCTATCCGCCGCAAAAGACGACCCGCTGCGGTACATTGTCCTGTTTTCTTCCGTAAGCGCGCGCATGGGCAACAAGGGCCAGGCGGATTATGCCATGGCCAATGAAGTGCTGAACAAAATCGCCCAGCGGCTTGCTTCCACCCTTCCCAATTGCCGCTCCGTAGCCGTCAACTGGGGGCCATGGGACGGCGGCATGGTGACGCCTTCACTGCGCCGGGAGTTCGAAAAGAACAATATCCGCATGATTCCCCTGGCGGCCGGCGCCCGGTGCATGATGGCGGAGATGGCCGGCAGGCCGGGCGAAGATACCGAGGTAGTCATTGGCGCGGGGTTTGCGGATCTGGCGGAAGATGCTGCCGGGGAAAGATCCGCCACCGCGCTGCCCGCAAAAAAGAAAAACGGCTTGTCCACTGCATTTGAACGGGCCATCAGTCTCGAATCCCTGCCCGTGCTTCAGGCCCATAAGCTGGATGGGACCCCGGTGGTCCCCTTTGCCCTGGCGTTTGAGTGGCTCGGCAGCGGCGCACTTCATGCCAACCCAGGCCTTCTGCTCGCCGGTATCGACAACATGCGGGTAACGGCCGGCATCAAACTAAACGGCACATCGGCTTCCATCGCCGTATTGGCGGGGAAAGCCCGCAAAAACGGGAATGCCTATGAGGTGGATGTAGAAATCCGCAATGCCGATGCGGATGCGGACATGCTTTATTATACCGCCAGCGCCGTGCTGGCTCAGGATTATGACGCTCCCCCGTCGTTTACCATGCCCGCTGACCTGGCGAAGCGGACGTACGGCCGGTCCCAGGCCGACATTTACGATACTATTCTGTTTCATGGGGAGGCACTCCACGGGATTCAGACGGTCATGGCCTGCACCGGCGACGGCATCAGCGCTGAATTGCACAGTGCCCCCGAACCCCGGCAATGGATTCAGGATCCTTTGCGGAATGTATGGCTGGCCGATCCCCTGGTACTGGATGCCGCTTTTCAGATGGCCATTATCTGGTGCTATGAAAATACCGGCATGGTGTCGCTGCCCGTGGCGTTCGATGCGTTCCGCCAGTACCGGCAGGCCTTCCCCGCTGACGGCGTCCGGGCGGTGCTGGCAATAAAAAACCGGGCAAGCCAGCGGATCAGAGGAGATATTACCTTTCTTGACAGTAACGACACCGTTGTCGCTACCATGACCGGCTATGAGGCGGTCATGGACAAGACCCTGGCAAATGCATTTAAAAACTCAACAACCACCCCGGCCTTTGTGGCGGGATGGGTTGAAACAAACGGCTGAAAGCCGGGATACGGGTCTACAGACCCGTTAATGCTCCGTCTTGAAATTACCATCTTTCTCAGGTTCAAAATGGTACTCAATATTAAATTCGAAACACGAAGGCACATGGTTCTTGAACTCACCCTTCGTGTTCTTCGTGAGCTTCGGGGTTCATTTGAGCTGATATTTATTACCACGAAGAGCACGAAGGGCACGAAGATATATGCATCGAATAGATGCCCGGAAAAAACCGGCATCTATTCGATGCATAGAACATTAAACGGGAGTGATAAATCTGCCCGCCTAAAGGCGGGGCTTTAACCTTGAGTGAGACCAGTAAGCCGCTCGTATTTTTTTTACCCAGAGATTGATGATCTCGTAAAAAGCTTCCAACCCCGCCACGGTGTTTTTGCGGGAAGTAACTTATGGAGGTCTAAAGACCTCCGCTACACAAACCGAGGTAATATCCCCTGATTCGATAATGGCCTCAATTCATGTAACGGAAGGCTTTAGCCTTCCATAAAAAAACGAGTTCCTTGGAAGCGGCTTTGGGTAAACAAGTGGTTTAACATTTGAAATTTTTATGAAAAATTATCAGCCAATCGCCATTGTCGGAATGGGCGGGGTTTTCCCCGGTGCTCCGGACACCCGGGCCTTATGGGAAAATATTATCCAGGGAGTGGACGCCATAACGGAAATTCCGTCCCACCGCTGGGTGGTCCCGCCGGACGAGATATACAGCCCCAAGTTCGCCCGGGACAAGGCATTTTCCAAACGGGCAGGGGTGATCGACCTGGCGTTCGACGGCGAGGGGTTTGAGATTGACAGCGCATTTCTCAGGTCTCTTGACCCGTTGTATCATTTTACACTGGCCGCCGCACGAGAGGCGTTTGACCAATCCGTGGCCTCCACCATCAGCCGCCGGACCACCGGCGTGGTGCTGGCGGCGATTGCCCTGCCGACGGTGGGATCCGCCGCCCTTTCCAATCGAATCATCGGCCGCGGCGTCCGTAGTGCTGTTTTCGGAAACGCGACGCATGGCGCGGCGGAAGACGACCTTTCTTTTGACCGGGCCGCCTTGTTTTCGGCAAAAGTCACCAGCCTGCCGGCCCTGCTTCTGGCCAAGGCCCTTCGTCTCGGCGGTACCGCATACACCCTGGATGCGGCCTGTTCTTCCTCGCTTTACGCCGTCAAGCTGGCCTGCGACGAGCTTCAGGCCGGCCGGGCCGATGCCATGCTGGCCGGCGGCGTCTCCCGGCCGGAGATTCTCTATACCCAGGTGGGTTTTTCCCAGCTTCAGGCCCTTTCCAGGTCCGGCATCTGCCGTCCCTTTGACGTCGATGCGGACGGGCTTGTGGTGGGAGAGGGCGCCGGGATCATGGTGCTCAAGCGTTTGGACGACGCCCTTGCCGACGGGGATCATATCTACGGTCTTATCCGGGGCATTGGCCTGTCCAACGACATGACTGGCAATCTGCTGTCGCCGGAAAGCGAAGGGCAGCTTCGGGCCATGCGTACTGCCTATCGTCTGGCAGGCTGGGGGCCCTCGGATGTTGGATTTGTGGAATGTCACGGAACCGGCACTCCGGTGGGCGATGCGGTGGAACTTGCCAGCATGCGCACCCTGTGGGAGGGGAGTGAATGGACACCCGGCCAGTGCCCCATCGGGTCGGTCAAGTCCATGGTGGGTCATCTGCTCACCGGCGCCGGGGCGGCAGGCATGATCAAGACCCTGCTGGGGTTTGCGCACAGCACGATTCCGCCGGGCGCCAACTTCGATAAGCCCGCTGACGACAGCCCCCTGATGGAAAGCCCCTTCCGGGTAAGCACAGTCCCGGAACCCTGGCATCCAAAAGAAAAGGGAGCGCCGTTGCGGGCGGCGGTCAGTTCCTTCGGATTCGGTGGAATCAATGCCCATGTGCTGCTGGAAAAGTGGCCGGAGCAGACAGCTGCCGGCAGCCTGGAGACCGGCAGCGCTGTTGCGGTGAGCGGCCTTCGAAACGCCATCCGCGATGAGGCCCCGGCCGTTGCCGTGGTGGGCATGGAAGCCATTTTCGGAAAAACCGCCTGCCTTCGCCGGTTTCAGGAGGCCATGCTGCGGGGCGATTCCCTGCTGAACAAGCGAAGCGGAAGTCGCTGGAGCGGTTTTGACGAAATCGTCCGAAAGACTCTCGGGGGCACGGATATTGACCACGGTGCCTTTGTAGACGAGGCAGGACTGCTGATCAGTGAATTTCATATTCCCCCGAAAGAGATCGGGGACATTCTTCCCCAGCATATTATGGCCCTCAAGGCCGCGGCCGGTGCCATGAAAGACGCCGGCCTGCCCCTTCGGGAAAAGCGGCCCCACATGGGGGTGGTCATGGGCATGGACTTTGATGTACAGGCCAATGATTACCATTTCCGGTGGTGTTTTTCCAAAGAGGCGGAAGCCTGGCGCAAAAGATACGGCCTGAATCTTTCGGCCGATGGCATGGATGCCTGGATACAATCTGCAAGGGATGCGTGTTCACCGCCGCTGACATCTTCCCGGGTGGTGGGCGCACTGGGGGGGATCATGGCAAGCCGTATCGCCAAGCAGTTTCAGCTCGGCGGCCCGGGATTCGTGGTTTCCTGCGAGGAAGCGTCCGGCTTGCATGCCCTGGAGATCGGGGTACGGTCCCTTCAGCTTTATGAAACCGGGTGCTTTCTTGCCGGTGCGGTGGACCTGCCCGGTGATCTCCGGCGGATTCTGGCCGATGACCGGCTTCGGCCCTATAGCCGGAAGCGCACGGTTATGCCGCTGGACTGCCAAACCGATGGCACCCTTCCCGGTGAAGGGGCGGTTGCTCTTGTGTTAAAACGACTGGACGATGCCGTTGCCGATGGTGACAGAATATATGGCGTTATAAGGGGGATAGGCAGTGCTGTTGCGCGGGATGCCTTTGATGATGAAGAGGACCACGCCCTGTCCCTGGAGACTGCCTTTCAGACCGCACTTGACCGGGCCTTTGCCGATGCCCGCATATCCCCGGAACGAATTTCTTATGTGGAAACCCATGGCAGTGGCGATCCCTTTACCGACGGGGTGGAGTCCCGGGCGCTGTGCCGGTATTTCGGCGGGGATGATGTGTCTGAGCAGCCGGGAGGCACTGAAAAATGCCGCGCTCTGGGATCGACGTCCCCGCTGATCGGTCATGCGGGTGCCGCTGCCGGGCTGGCGTCCTTTGTAAAGACCGCGCTTTGTCTGTACCAGGAAATTATTCCACCGCTGGTCAATTACACGAGCCCGGCCCATGAAGGGTTTAAGAAGTCCGGTTTTTACATGCCCGGGTTTCCCCAGTACTGGCTCCGCAACCGAGAGGAAGGTCCGCGATATGCCTGCGTATCTGCCATCGCCGGTACCGGCGCCTGTACCCACCTGGTGCTGGAAGGCTTTGAATACACGCCCGATATGTCGGGGCGGCTGCTATCGAAGGTGGCTGCCGAAAGGAAACGCCCTCTGGGCACGCCCCCGGGAACGCCCGGCCTGTTCGTGGTTGAGGGCGATACCAACCGGGAACTGCTGGCCGGCCTTGATACGCTGTACGCCGATATCCGCAGCATCGACGAAAAAGATGTGACCCTGGAAGCCGTGGCCCGCCGCTGGTATCAGAAAACCGGCATCGATTTTCAAAAGGATTACGCCGTGACCATCGTGGCCGGCGACCTGGTGGAGCTGGGCCGGTTCGTCAACGAAGCCCGGACCCTTATCACGGAGAACCGGCAGAGCAGTATTACCGGCATGCGCGGCATCCGGTATTCCACGAGCCTGACGCCAGTGGGTTCCCAGAATGGGAACATTGCATTTGTATACCCCGGTTCCGGCAACCATTACCTTGGCATGGGACGGGAGATCGGGGTGACCTTTCCCGAAGTCATGCGGATGCTTGATGCGGATGCCAGGAAACTGAAGGACCGGTTTCTGCCGGCCTCATATTATCCGTGGCGGCATTCGTGGGCGCCGGGATGGGAAGAAGACGCCCGCCGGAAGATCGCGGCCGATCCCCTGACCATGATCATCGGCCAGGTTTCCCATGGCGGGCTGATGACCGCCGTGACCCGGCAGTTCGGCGTCTCACCGGAGGGGGTCATCGGTTACAGCCTTGGCGAGTCCGCCGGCCTGTTCGCCACGGGTGCCTGGCGCCAGCGCAGCGAGATGCTGGATCGGATGCGCAACTCGGATCTGTTCACCACTCAGCTGGCCGGTCCGTGCAATGCGGCCCGTGAGGTATGGCATGTTCCGCCGGATGAAGATGTGGATTGGCGCGTGGCCGTGGTCAACCGGAATGCGGGCACCGTAAAGAAAGCGATTCGAGGCTTTCCCGCCGTATACCTGCTGATCGTGAATACAGACGTGGAATGCGTTATCGGCGGCCGGGGGCCCCAGGTGGCCGAGGTGGTCAAATCCATGGGCTGCGAAGCAGTATTCCTGGAAGGGGTTGTCACGGTGCACTGCGACGCCGCCGTCCCGGTCAGAGAGGCCTATAAAGAACTCCACCGGTTTCCGGTTGTGGTGCAGGAAGGGGTCCGTTACTATAGTTGCGTCAAGGGCCGGGCCCATCGGCTGACATCGGAAAAGGCGGCTCAGTCTATCCTGGATCAGGCCCTCTACGGGTTTGATTTTCCCCGAACCGTCAGCCACGCTTACAAGGACGGGATGCGGGTGTTTCTGGAAATGGGGCCGCACAACTCCTGCACCCGGATGATTGACCGGATACTGGGAGACGATCCCCACCTGGCCGTTTCCGCCTGCAATCGCTCGGGAAACGGTTATCTTACCATTCTCAAATTTCTGGGCACCCTGATCGCCGAGCGGGTAAGGGTGGACCTGGACTGGCTCTACGGGGACACTGAGGTTCAGGAAAGCGTCGATACCGGGATGGCCGATGCCCAGGGGGTTATGGTGCCCACCGGCAGACCCCTCGAATTACCGCCACTTCCGGCCGGTGCGTTGGGGCCGGAAGAAAAGGGCCGGCAGCCGGCGGCTGAACAACCGGCCGGGCAAACGCTGGAAGATGACCGGCCCGGCGATCGAATACCGCATGGCGTGACCGTGGACATCCCACAGGCCGGCCGGAACCAAAGCCAAACCGGATATGCACCCGCAAGCGAATATGGCCGTCCGGATGAAAAAACCTGGGAAGAGCTCATGGCGGAAGTGGTTCGGGATGCCGGCGCTACCGCGGATGCGCATCAAGCCTTTCTGGAATTTTCCGGATACATGAACGACGTGTATGCCCAGGCCTTTGCCCTGCAGGCACAATTGCTGGAAAAGGCCCTCGGGACCGGCGATCCCGCCATTATCCGGGAGGTTGCGGATAACCTTCCGCTGGCGGATGGCGGGGGCCAAGGCGGCGCAAACCACCTGGATTCGCCGTCTGCCAAACCTGCGACACCTCCCGCTTCGCCGGAAAGGGAAATGCCGGCCTTTGACCGGTCGATGTGCATGGAGTTCGCCGTGGGGTCGGTGGCAAAGGTGCTGGGGCCGGAATTTGCCGTTGTGGATACCTACGATGTGCGGGTGCGCCTGCCGGATGAACCCCTGATGCTGGTGGACCGGATTCTGTCCGTGGAAGGGGAAAAGGGGTCTTTGGGACCCGGAAAAGTGGTTACCGAACACGATGTTCATCCGGGGGCCTGGTACCTCGACGGGGGACGGGTCCCCGTGTGCATCGCCATCGAGGCGGGCCAGGCTGATCTGTTTCTCTGTTCATACCTTGGCATCGATCTGGTGGTCAAAGCAAAGCGCAGCTACCGTCTGCTGGACGCGGTGGCCACCTTTCACGAAGGCCTGCCCAGGCCCGGCGACGTGATCCGCTATGAGATCGCCATTCACCGGTTTGTGCGCCAGGGGGAGACCTATCTTTTCTTTTTCGAATTTGAAGGGTACATTCACGGCCGCCACGTGATCACCATGCGCAACGGGTGTGCCGGTTTTTTTACCTCACGGGAAGTCAAGGAATCCGGCGGTATTGTCCTGAAAAAGGAGGACATGCAGCCGCGGGAAGGCAAAATATCCGGGTGGCGGCCGCTGGTGCCCGTTTATAGTGAATCCTATGACGATGACCGGATCGAAGCGCTTCGGCGGGGCGATCTCGAAGCCTGCTTCGGCGAGCTGTTCGCCGGTCTCCGTCTGTCCGAATCCCTCAGCCTGCCCGGCGGCCGTATGGCCCTGATTCACCGGGTGAAATCCCTTGAGCCGGAAGGCGGCCGCTACAGGCTGGGCAACATTCGGGCCGAGGCGGACATTCACCCGGATGACTGGTTTCTCACCTGTCACTTTGTGGATGACATGGTCATGCCCGGTACCTTGATGTACCAGTGCTGCGAGCATGCCCTTCGGGTCCTGCTGCTGCGCATGGGATGGGTGTCCGGGCGGGAAGATGTCTGCTTTGAGCCGGTGCCGGACCGGGGAAGCGTCCTGAAGTGCCGGGGGCCGGTCACAGCCGATACAAAGCAGGTGATTTACGAGGTGGAGGTCGCTGAAATTGGATACACCCCCGAACCCTATGTGATCGCCGACGCCTTTATGCATGCGGACGGCGAACGTATCGTGATGTTTGAGCAGATGTCGTTGAAGATTACCGGGCTGACAAAAGACGAGCTGGAAGGTTTATGGGGGGACCGGGGAACAAAGGTTCCTTCCGGAACGGGTGAAAAACCCACCCTGTTCAGTCGGGAACAACTGCTGGCCTATGCGGTGGGCAAGCCTTCCGAGGCATTCGGCGAACCCTACCGGATATTCGACAACGACCGCGTCATCGCCCGGTTGCCCGGCCCGCCGTATTTTTTCATGGACCGGGTGACCTGTATCGACCATGAACAGTGGGCGGTCAGGCCCGGCGGCTGGATTGAAGCCGAATACACGGTGGTGCCGGATGACTGGTACTTCCGGGCCAACCGTCAGCCTTCCATGCCCTTTGCCGTGCTGCTCGAGATTGCGCTTCAGCCCTGCGGATGGCTGGCCGCCTACGCTGGCTCGGCTTTGCGAAGCGAAAAAGACCTGAAGTTCAGAAACCTGGGGGGTACGGGCGTTCAGCACCTGGATCTGATAAACGAAAAAAAGACACTGACCATGCGCGCCCGTATGACCAAGGTTTCTGAATCCGGCGGAATGATAGTCCAGCATTTCGACATCCAGGTGTTGTCAGACGACGACAACCGGATGGTGTATGAGGGGACCACCTATTTCGGGTTTTTTTCCGGGGCTGCACTGGCCCGGCAGGTGGGGGTTCCCAGGGCACGGGAGCGCGCTTATGAGCCTGACCCTGAACATTTTGAAAACGCGGCATGCCAAGAATTTGAACCTGCCGCGCCCATTTCACCGGACGATCCGGAGCAGGTCCCGGCCCCGCCTCTTGCCATGCCCGCCAGAGCCCTTCGCATGATCGATAAGATCACGGCCTGGATACCGGATGGCGGAACCCACGGCCTGGGGTTTGTCCGGGGTACCAAAACCGTGGACCCGGACGAATGGTTTTTCAAGCCCCACTTCTACCAGGATCCTGTGTGCCCGGGGTCCCTGGGACTGGAATCCTTTATCCAGCTCATGAAATTCGCCGGTATTCAGCGCTGGCCGGCGCTGGAGAAGACCCACCGGTTTGAGTTTCTACCTGAAAACGAACATGAATGGATCTATCGCGGTCAGGTGATTCCCGCCAACCACATGGTCACCGTGGACGCCGACATCACCCGAATCGTGGAATCGCCCTATCCAACCCTCCACGCCGATGGCTTTCTGAAGGTGGATGGTATCTTTATTTATGAAATGAAAAATTTCGCCCTTCGGCTGGTGCCGGTGGATTGAGAGAAAATCAGCTTCAGTTCCGCCACCGGCTTTTTACTTTTTCATGTTCTTGTGGTATGGTTAACATAACTATTTGAGGTGAGGGAAGATGGAAGCAATAGAATTTAAAGCCAGAATTAAGAATGGCGTAATTCACGTTCCCCGGAAATATAATAAAAAACTGGGGAAGTCGGTCAAGGTTATCCTTCTCAGCGATACCCCCGGCCAGAATACTGAAGCTATTGATGAGCTTTTGCAGGATCCTGTGAAATTGGATACTTTTGTGCCGTCGACGCGAGAAGATATCTATGAGCGATGACCTTCGCATTGCCCCTGACGCCTGTTGCTTTGTTGATACCAATGTGTGGCTTTATGCCTTTATTCGGACCGCAAATGAAGAAAAACTGCAAATCGCCCAGACGGTCATCACCGGTGGTGAAATCATTCTCAGCACACAAGTTATCAATGAGATATGTGTGAACCTGTTAAAAAAAGCTGGATTTTCAGAATCCCGACTTTCTTCTCTGATTCTTTCCCTGTATAAAAAATATACCGTTTTTGATTTCTCTGAGGATATTTTATTGCAGGCATCTGAAATAAGAAAAAATTTTCAATTTTCATTCTGGGACAGCCTGATTGGCGCCACCGCTCTGGAAAGTGAAGCCGATTTTCTGATTTCTGAAGACATGCAGCACGGCTTTAAGTTAAACGACAGACTCGTTATTGTGAATCCTTTTCGGCCCTGATGGGCTATGCGTCACACAACCGGTTCTTTCATGATCAGGCCGATGGCTTCTGTTGCGCTGCGGGCGGCGTCGGGGAAGATATCATAAAGGTTGGCGATGTGGCGCAGGTTGTCGGATGTCCGGAACACCAGGTTGGCAAGGTCTCCCTCCTCGATGTCCGCCTCCGCCGCCACACGGTCCCATGGATAGCCGGCGGCCCATTGATAAATGGTGAGGGCCGGGGCCAGGTAGAGATCCGAGGGAAGGAACCCTTTCTGCCGCATGTGTTTAGTGAAGGGGGTCAGCTGGTTTTTTATGTGGTTGAAGGCGGACTTGAGCCGTTTGGATGCATTTTTCCGGACATTGACGTTGTCGTCGGTCTGTCGTTCATTGACAAAGGAGGCGATAATAGCGGCCAGCAGGGCCGGATCGGCCGACGGAAACAGTTCCCGCCGGAAGCCTTCGGCAATCATGACGGGGTGATCCACCCGCAGCTTGGATGCCCAGCCCCCCTCTTCGGTTAACTGCCCGTTTTCATCAGCATAACCGGTTTCCTGCAGAAATTCCAGGTGCCGGAGAAATTCATGCCAGAGATACCCTTCTTCCACCGCCGTTTCCGCATCGGTTTCATCGGGGTTTGCTTTGGTGTGCTGATACAGGGCAAAAGAATGCTTCAGCAATTCCCTGACCTGAGAGGGCGAATGGCCCAGCAGGAGGTTGAGGGTCATGGAAAAGTTGATTTTGATCTGGCTGTTGATGTGGGAGGGTGTGGAGCCCGTCAGTTTGACAATATGCCGCACATCCATGAACTTGCCCGGCAGCAGAAGGGCAAAACCGATATTGTCCTTGCCGCGGCGGCCGGCCCGGCCGGTCATCTGGTGAAATTCGATGGGCGAAAGCGGCAGGAATTCCTTGCCGTTGAACCGGTCCGAGTTCAGGATCACCACGGTGCGGGCCGGAAAATTTACGCCGGCGGCCACGGTGGACGTGGCGAACACGGCATCCAGATATCCTTCGTTCATCAGGATTTCCACGCATTTTTTCCACAGGGGCAGATGGCCGCTGTGGTGGGCCGCCACTGCTCTGTTTTTAATGTATCCCAGTTGCTTATGCTCGGCCAGGTAAGGGATGTTTGTAACGATTTTGTCCACGCGGTCCGCCAGCGCCTGTTTTCGTTCGGGATTCTGCTGCAGGGCGTGGTCGTCGCAGAGGGCCAGGGCCTTGTCACAGTCGGCCCGGGATTTCATGAAGAAAATGGCGGGCAGCAGGTTGTATTTCCGCAAAATCCGGAGAATGTCGTTCATGGGCGGCAGCCGATGCGGGGGCGCCAGGCGTGGTTTGTTTTTGGCCTGGATAAAGTTCAGTGTCTTTTTGTACATCCCGGGCCGCCCGGGCTTGCCGTGTCCGGACAGCAGCGGGAACAGGGTTCCGGACGGATGGAGAATGAGCGGGTAAAGCTCGACCGGTCGTTTGGTTTCCCGCACCACTTCGCATTGTTTGTCCCGGATAGCCTGAAGCCAGCCGGCGATTTCACCGGGGTTGCCGATAGTGGCCGAAAGCAGCAGAAGCGGAATGCGCCGGGGCAGGTAGATCATCACTTCTTCCCAGACAACGCCCCGTTCCCTATCCCCGAGAAAATGGGCTTCGTCCAGGATGACAAAGTCCGTGTCCAGATCTTCGCCACTGTACATGGAATCGTAGAGCTGGTTGCGAAGGATTTCCGTGGTGCCGATAATTACCGGGGCACCGGGATTTTCCTTTCGGTCGCCGGTGAGGATGCCGGTGTTTTCATCCCCGAACAGCCGGGAAAACGATTCGTACATGGCGTTGCTCAGTGCCTTCAACGGCGAGGCATACCAGGTTTTCCGGCCTTGTTCCAGCATGCGTTCAATGACCTGTTCCGCGATCCAGGTTTTTCCAGAGCCAGTGGGCGCGGTAACGATGCAGTCTGCTTCCCTTATCGCTTCCAGGGCCTGCCGCTGGAAGGGGTCCGGGGAAAACGGCGCCTGCTCGGGAACGCCGATGGTAGAAAATATGTTTTTGAGTTTCGGGTCACTGCCGGGTTTAAGCCGCCGCGGGGCGGAGCGTTTTTTGGAGGCGGCCGCCGGGGGCTTTCGCCGGTGATGGGGCCTGCGTTTGCTTTGGTTATGGTCGGTTTTGTCACTCACGATGGGTTGATTCCGTTTAAAATTTCAACGGCGGTTTTCTTCATGGCAGGGGAGGCATCATAGGGCGAGGTGCCGGAGAGATCCGCGTCCACCAAGGCCTCGTCGTAGGCCAGGAATCCGGCAAACTCAAAGTCGGGAAGATGGGTTTGCAGAAAGGTTTTATCCTTTTCACTGCGGATTTTGTTGCCGAAAACGGATATCCGGTTCAGGTTGATTTCTCCGGCCAGTTGTTTTACCTGCAGGGCCGTTTCAATGCTCCGCCGGCCGGGTTCCACCACCACAATCAGGCGGTTGACAGCGCTGGCCGTTGCCCGGCCCAGGTGTTCCAGGCCTGCTTCCATGTCCATGACCACTACCTCGTCCCGGAGCAGGGTGATGTGGGTGATCAATGCCTTGAGCAAGGCGCTTTCCGGGCAGATGCAGCCCGCGCCGCCGCCCTTTACCCCGCCGAGCTTCATCAGCTTGATGTTGTCCAGCTTGGCGGACAGGGCTTCCGGCAGGTCGTCCACCTTGGGGTTCAGTTTGAAAAATCCGCCGATGGTGCCGGGCTGGGATTCGGTGCGTTCGGCAATCAGCTCCTTCATGTCGGCAATGGGAACGATTTTGTCGGCATCGGGGATACCCACGGCCGCCGCCAGGTTTGCATCCGGGTCCGCGTCAATGGCCAGGACTTTCTTGCCGTCATCACTCAATGCCCGTATCAGCAGGGCCGCGAGAGTGGTTTTGCCCACCCCGCCTTTTCCGCTTATTGCTATTTTCATTGTCATTCTTCCCTGATGGCTCTGTGAAATGTTCAGATTCAGTGCGGATTGCCACCGAATATTCTGGTTATATCACTTGCCGGCGGCGACAATCAAGCGTATAATTCCATCTTATTATGGAAAGTAAAGGTGATCATAAGCCCCTGATTCTTGCGCCGGCCGGGAACCGGGAAGCGTTCATGGCCGCCCTTGCAGCCGGCGCCGACGCTTTGTATTGCGGCCTGAAGTCTTTTTCCGCCAGGATGAAGGCGGATAACTTTACTCCTGCGGAACTGGCCCGGCTGGTGACTTTCGCCCATGAGAAGGGCAGCCGGGTATATGTAGCGTTGAACACTCTTATCAAACCCGATGAATTGCAGCAGGCCTATGGGCTGGTCCGGACCCTTGCGCGGCATATTCGGCCGGATGGCCTCATCGTTCAGGACCTTGGCGCGATTGAACTGGCGGCTCAGGCCGGCTTTACCGGTGAAATTCATTTATCCACCCTTGCGGCCGTCACCTTTTCCGGCGCCTTTGATGCTGTCCATCGGCTGGGCGTTCACAACGTGGTGCTGCCCCGAGAGTTTACCATCGATGAGATCAAGAAGGCCGCAGCGGCATGCCCCGCTGGAATGCGACTGGAAGTGTTCGTTCACGGCGCCCTCTGCTACGGGGTTTCCGGCCGCTGTTACTGGAGCAGCTACATGGGAGGAAAAAGCGGTCTTCGGGGTCGGTGCGTGCAGCCCTGCCGGCGAATGTATGCAGCCGGTAAGGATACCGGCCGCTTTTTTTCCTGTCTCGATTTTTCCGTGGACGTGCTGGTGAAAACCCTTCTGCCACTTAAGGCCATCGCCGCCTGGAAAATCGAAGGCCGGAAAAAGGGCCCGCACTATGTTTATTACACTACGACGGCTTATAAGCTTCTGCGGGATGAAGGCACCGACCCCAAGGCGAAACAGGCGGCGCTCGGGTTTCTGGAGCAGGCACTGGGCCGGAAGACCACCCATTATCATTTTTTGCCCCAGCGTTCGTTCTCCCCTGCCAATACCGGTGATCATACCGCTTCGGGCATGCTTGTGGGCCGTATCCGGGGCGGCGGGAAAAACAGCCATATCGTTCCTTCGACCATGCTGCTTGCCGGCGACCTTCTGCGCATCGGGTATGAGGATCAGCCGGGGCATCAGCTTTACCGGCCCCGGCGGTTTGTGCCCAAAAGAGGACGGCTGCATGTCCGCCTGCCCGGGAAATTGCCGCCCAAGGCAGCGCCCGTGTTTCTGATCGACAGGCTCGAGCCGGCACTGGCCGATAAAGTGCGGGATCTTGAAGTCGCTTTTGAGGAAGTGCCGGAAACGCCGGCGCCGCTGGACAACAAAAAGCCGAAGCTGCCGAAATGCGGGACGAGACGTCAATCTGCGGCGGAAATGCATGTTTACCGAACGAGCGGAAAATCATCCTCCGCCCGGGACAAAGAAGTCGGTATCTGGCTTTCGCCAAAGGCCACAGACCGGCTTTCCGGCAAGCAGGCGGCGGCTTGCTGGTGGTGGCTTCCGCCGGTGATATGGGAGACGGATGCGGCCGCATATGCAGAATCCATTGCGGGGATGATTGCCAGAGGCGCAAGACGGTTTGTGGCCAATGCCCCGTGGCAGATCGCTTTTTTTGACTCCCGCCAGCCGCCATTTGAGATATGGGCCGGTCCATTCTGCAATCAAACCAATTGTTTGTCCATAAAGGTGCTTGCCGGCATGGGGTTTTCAGGCGTCGTGGTCAGTCCGGAACTGGAAGGCCCTGATTTTCTGCGGCTTCCAGCTCAGAGCATGCTGCCGCTGGGCGTTGTGGTAACGGGGAACTGGCCACTGTGCCTGTCGCGGATAAAGCCGGAAGGCTTGGCGGAAAACCTTGTATTTTCAAGCCCGAAAAAGGAGAATGCCTGGCTGGCGGCGCATGATCAGTGCTACTGGGTGTATCCCGACTGGCGGGTGGACCTGAGCGGTAAACGGAAACAGCTTGCCGATGCCGGCTATGTCAGGTTTTTCCATCTGGTCGAGTCCCTGCCCGGCCACGTCACCCTGAAAAAACGCCCGGGAATGTGGAACTGGGATGCCGGTCTGGCTTGAAAAAGGAATGCGAGCCTGGTATTGTTCAGGTTCAGGTTTAGTTAGTGTCCGTCCAGAAATTAGATATTTTGGTCGAGTTCAAGGAAGGCGAAAATTTTAACCGGAGGAATACTTAGTGTATTTTGAGGATTAAAATTTGAGCCTGACGCAGAAATCGGGCAAAATAGCAATTTATGGATGGGCACTAGTTAAAAAATTATAATCTCTTGACAAAGGTCCTGTTTAATCGTATCTATATCAGACAGTTGAATAAAGGAGCCTGCATTGATAAAAAACCATGATAAGGGAATAACGATAGACGTCGGTGGAATGTTTTCTTTAAAGGAGTGACGGCATGACTTTGACAAAAAGCAGGATAATTGATTCTGTACAGGAAGAGACGGGACTTCCGCGAAAAAAATGTGACGAGCTGGTTGAAGAGCTGCTGGAAATTATCAAGCAGACCCTCGAAGACGGTGAAGATCTGATGATCAGTGGGTTTGGGAAGTTTTGTGTAAAGGACAAAAATGCCCGTAAAGGAAGAAACCCGGCCACCGGCCAGGACCTGATGCTGGATCGCAGACGGGTTGTGACATTCAAATGTTCACAGGGGCTGCGGGAAAAAATTAACGGTTAATGGGTATATCCGGCTTCAATCGTTAAATGGGATTGATTTGTCAGGGGGCATTCAGGCATCCGCACGTACCGGATCAGGCTGACCCCCTTTTTTTGGGGTCATTGAAGAGAGTCTCGTAAAAAGTCACTTTAGGACGGCAAAGTAAAAAGTTCAAGATGCGGCGTGTCTATTTCAATATCGAGGAATGGAGCGTACTTAGCTGTACGTGACATGACGAGAGATGCATCGCAACGCAGATATTGGACTTTTTACGAAGCCGTCATTGAAAGGGCGGTTTTAGAATGCTTGGTCTATCAAAAAAACTGCATAAAAGACTCAGTCCTGGTTTCACCCTTATTGAACTGATGGTGGTACTGGTGATCCTGGGTATACTTGCCGTAACAGTGGGGCCGCGAATTCTCGGCCGGCCCGATGAGGCCAAGCAGCTGAAGGCAAAGATGACCATCGAGGCGCTGGAGACCGCCCTGAAACTGTATAAGCTGGACACCGGCACATATCCCACCACCGAGCAGGGACTGGAAGCCCTTGTCTCCAAGCCGGAGACGGGCAATGTGAGCGAGTGGCGCCAAGGCGGGTATATTGAGAAGGGGAAAGTGCCCAAGGATCCGTGGAGCAATGAATTTATTTATCTTTGTCCGGGGGTTCACAACGATTTTGACATCGTTTCCTATGGTGGCGATGGCGCCCCCGGCGGTGAAGGTGTCAACGCGGATATAAAGAGCTGGGAGCTAGAATGACCGGATGGCTTTGCAGAAAGATTGATACCGGCGAAGCGCGCCGCCGTTATGACCGTTTTTGCCGCCTCTTGAAACCGCACTTTTTTTTATCCCACCCCCATGGGCGCCATACACGAGATAGTCAATGATGGGACGGCCTTTGTTGTTGCTTTTTTCTTACTCTTATTCGTGCCCATCCATAAATTGTTCTTTTGCCCGATCCCTTGGGATAAAAAAAATGCCTGCTCGCGTTCCTCAAACGGTCCGGTCCGCTATGGCGGGGTTTACGCTTATCGAGCTGATCGTGGTGGTGGCGCTCATTGCGCTGATGCTTTTTTTCTCCTTCCCCAGGTTTTCCGGTTTTCTTGCCACTGACAGTCGGGATGAGGCATCCCGCTGGATAATCGCCCAGGGGCTCTCCCTTCGAACGCGGGCCGTAAAGACACAGCAACCTCACATGCTGCAGGTGGATATCACCGGTAACCGGCTGGTGGCCATGCCGGCGCCGACCGGGGACGCCACGGAAATGACAGGTACCGGGGAATTCGCTTCTTCGGGGGCGGAAAATCCGGGGGTATCGCAAACCGCCGATACATCAACCCAAAGCTATGATCTTTCCGGCGATATGCAGATCATGGATGTGACCTTTGCCGGCGGCCGAACCATTCGGACCGGCAGCCATACGATCCGGTTCTATGAGAAAGGGTATTCGGACAGGGCCGTTATTCACATTCAGGATGGAGATGAACGCATATCGTATTATTTTGCACCCTTTCTACCGGAAGTGAAAATTTTTTACGATTACTGGATGTTTGAATAAAACCATGAAAACCGATACAAAAAGCGGATTTACCCTGATTGAAATCATGGTCGCCATGGCGATTTTTGCATTGGCGTTCACCGGTCTGTTCCGGCTGTTTTCCCAGACCATCACCGCGGAGACGGCCACCCGTTTTTATACCGTGGCGCCCATAATCGCCCAGGGAAAAATGGCCGAAGCCGTGGCCGGCATGCACGGCAGAAACGGCCGGCGTAACGGGAATGCCGAGGGGTATGCGGGATATGCATGGGAGATTGCCATCCGCAATACCGATTCTCCCACCCTGGAGAGCGCGGCACAGGATGTAAAAAGAATTGACGTGGTGGTGCAATTGAACGATGGCGAACGGACTTACCGGCTGCGGCGGTATGCGTTTCTGGAATAACGCTGACGCTCGCCAAGACGCAAAGATCGCAGAGGATGCAAAGAATATCCTTGGCGATCTTGGCGCCTTGGCGAGCGAAAATTTGCATAAAATATGGATAATCGATTGGGTTGTACAGCAAAACAACGGCAAGAAACAAATACACGCGCATGTGACTGGTCTCCATCAAGGTTAAAGCCCCCGCCTTTAGGCGGCCAGATAGATTTATCATTTTGCCGTCCCAAAGTGATTTTTTACGAGTGCAACAATGTTCAAAGGTCCGGATATTCGAAAAAAATTTAAAAAACACCCGGCCGGTTTCACCCTGATGGAGATTCTCGTGGCCATCGCCCTTGCCGCCGTGGTATTCACCATGCTGTTCGGGTCGTTTAACCTGTTATTTTCTAACGTGGGCGCGGTGGAAGAAGGTATTTCGGTCTATCGGTCGGCCCGGGTCTGCCTGGATCGCATGAGCGAGGATCTGCACGCCGTTTATGTGGCCAGACCGCCGGCCTATGAGCCCCCGGATTTTGAGGACGATCCGGATCCCTACCGTTTCAGGGCTGAGCAGTCCTACGGTGATTCGGCCAGTCTTTCCTTTGTCGCCTTTTCCCACCTTCCCCTGGGCGGCGGGATTCCGGCGGATGCTGGCCGGATTCATTATTATCTTCATCAGAACGATACCGGCGCGGTTGTGCTGATGCGGCGGGATGCCGTTATGCGGACCGATGATGCCGGGGCGGAAGCTGGAAACGATCCTGTATTGTGCGAGAATGTGAAGTCGCTGAGACTGACATTTTATGATGAGCAGGGTCGGGAATATGATTACTGGGACTCGGAAGCCCGGGATTTTGATTATGCAACCCCCCGTGCGGTGGGAATTGAACTGGAACTGGAAAAAGACGCCGCAACCTATCGGTTCCGAACACTGGTGTCACTTCCCGTTTACAGAGAGAAAATTCAATGATGGGGCAGGCGGTAAAGCAAGCGGTGACCAATAAAAGTGGTGTTGCCATCATCATTACCATCATGATGATAACGCTGCTGACAGCCGTGGTGTTTGAACTAAATCGCCGCGTGCGGGTGGGAATTGACGATGCCGCGGTGTTTAAAACCAGGGCGAACTTATCCGCCATGGCGGCCTCCGGTATCGATATGTGCAAGGCGGTACTGATCAAGGATAAAACGGAAACGGAAATTGATTCCATTCAGGAGCCATGGGCGGATGAAGTCCATCTGGCTGCCGTTGTCAAGGATTTCCCGTTTGACAGGGGGGAGCTTACCATCTCTATCAGCGACCTGCTGGGGCGAATCCAGGTCAATGCCCTGGTGCAATATCCCGGTGGAAAACAGTTTAACGAGCCCCAGAAGGTCATGTGGTACAGGCTGTTGCAGATGGTTAACATGGGGGCCGAAGGGCCGGAGACGGCCATTGAGCCAGTATCGATTATCAATGCCGTGAAAGACTGGCTGGATTACGAGGATGATGATGCCATTACCGGTCTGGAAGGGGCGGAATCCTCGTATTACCGGGACCTTGACCCGCCTTACACCTGTCGGAACGGGCCGGTGATTGATGTAAGTGAACTGGTTCTGGTAAAAGGGTTATCCCCGCAACTTTTCAACATGATAGGGGAGCTTTACGGGGTTTCTTCATGGGTGACAACAGCCGGGATGACGGAAGCGGCAGACGGGACGGGATTTACCTTTTCCGGGGCCATTAATATCAATACCGCCCCCGTGTTTGTGCTGTCGGCACTGTTGCCACTGGAAGACAACTACCTGGCGGTGGAAATATCCGATTTCCGGCAGGAGATGTCAAACGGCAATTATGTTCATGACCTGTCAAGCCCGACCTGGTATAGAAGTGTGCACGGTTGCAGCGAACTGACCATTGATGCCAACCTCACTACAACGGCCAGTGATATTTTTCAAATTAAGGCCAGGGCGAAATTCGAAGAGACGGCGGTTTCCACCACGGCGGTCGTGAAAAGAGAAAAAGATGAGGAAACGGGCAAATGGCGATGCCGGGTGTTGAAGTGGCGGTCATAATACTATATAGTAACATCCCAATCCATTTGTGGAAGAGGGGACCGATATGAACGGCAATATTCTGGGCATAGATATCCGGCGCAGGGATGTATGCGCGGTCTTTCTCGGTGCTTATGGCAGTGAGCGTAGAATCGAGGCCCATGCGTCCATCCCCATGGAGGAAAGGAATTGCTGGGACTGCGTGGCCGATGCCCTCGAGGCTTTACAACGACATGTGGATATTACCGGCGCCGTTTGCGTGGCATCGGTGCCGGATGACTGGGTTTCCTATCGTCGCATCCAGATGCCGTTTGCCGACCCCAAAAAAATTGAAAAAGTAATTACCTTTGAACTGGAACCCCTTTTGCCATTCCCGATAAACGAGGTGATCATCGATTTCGTTGTTGGTGCCACCGCTTCGGAAAACCGGGACGGTGCCGAGGTTTTGGCCGCCGTGATTCCCAGGGAACGGATCAGTGACTGTCTTGACCGGTTTTCCGACTTGGGCCTGGATCCGTCGGTGATAGTACCCCGTGGATACGCAGTGGCCGCAATGATATCTTCGTTTCAGGATACGGGGGCTTTTGTGGAGGCGGATGCCGCGGGCGGGACCGTTGCGGCCATCCACGGGGGAAGGCCTTATTTTGTCCGGTCCTTTGCGCTCAATGACGGTATCCCGACGGAGAGCCGGTTGAAGAAGATCACCGCGCAGGTTCGTCATTCACTGTTGGCCTGCCGGGAACAAGCCGCTGAGAACAGGGGGGGTGGCCGGGTGTATTTAACAGGGGATGTTCTGCCGGCAAAAGGGCTTGCCGAGAAGCTTGAGGAAACCTTCGGCATTTCAGTGACACCGATGGATATGGCGGTGGAGACCGGATTGATGAGAGACGGCGGCCCCCCGAACCATCAATTGCCGGATCAACAGTGGGTGCCGGCCAGAATGGATGTGGCACTTTGCCTTGCGCTTGTCAAGCAGACGAACGTGCCGTTGTTGAATTTTAGAAAAGGGGAGTTTGCTGTTGCGCGGGAATGGCGGCAATTCACCGGTGTGTTTGCAAAAACAGGGGCGCTTGCGCTGCTGGTGCTGGTGATATGGTCGGCCGGCTTTTTTTATGAACTGTATCAGAAAAATCATGCCATTGCGGAGATGGATGCCCGGATAAACGCCATCTTCAAGCAATCGTTTCCCGAGATTCAGCGCATCGTGGACCCCGTGGCACAGATGCGTAACCAGATCGAAAGGCTGAAGGAAAGTAGCGGTCTGCCGAAGGACATGCGCCGGCAAGCCAATTGTGTCGATATTCTTAATGAAGTCAGCCGATTGACGCCTGATGGCCTGGATGTGGTGGTCAGCCGGCTTGTGGCCGGTCCCAACGATGTGGTTATTTCCGGCCATACGGATGCCTTTAATTCAGTGGATACGATCAAAAACCAGCTGGGGAAGAGTGAGTATTTCGGCCGGATCGAAATCACCTCTGCAAATATGGACAAGATTGATCAACGGGTCCGGTTTAAATTACAGGTGGCGTTGTTGTGAGACTGAACGAGTTGATATACAGGGTCAAGGCCTATCTTAACAATTTGAATCCGCGGGAGCGATATGTATTTCTCCTCGGCGCGGTTGCCGTGATTCTTTTTCTGATCATCCGACTGGTGATCGTGCCCCTTACCGGCAAACAGGAAAGGCTGGATCGGGTTCTGACGGCCAAAGAACAGACGCTCAGTGAGATGATGGCCCTGCAAAAGGAATACGATGCCATTCGGCAAAAGACATCCAGCGCCTCGGCTCGCTTTCAGTCAAGGGAGGCCGGCTTTACGCTGTTCTCGTTTCTTGATACCCTTGCCGGAAAAGCGGGGGTGAAGGGGAATATTGTTTACATGAAACCCTCCACCGCCAATGCAGGAGAAGGCGGTCAGGCGCTTTCCGTGGTGGAGATGAAACTGGATGCGGTGAGCCTGAAAAATCTGGTGAATTACCTGTATATGATCGAGGCCTCACCCAACATGATATTTGTAAAACGGCTTTCCATTACCCGTCAGGAAAGCAAAACAGGCGGTGTGGATGCCTTAATGCAGGTGGAGACGTTTAAAGGGTGAAGAACGGTGGTGGATTTCGAAAAAAGGGGACAGTTTCACTTAATTGACGAAGGCAGAGGCATCCGGAAATATGTCACCAATTAAGTAAACTGTCCCCCTTTTTTCCCGGCGAAAGATGACAACTGAAAGAAGAATCAATGAGCCCAGGAAAGAAAAAGGCGGTCGGCTATTTTGTTTATATTGCAGGATTGATAGTGATCTTTTTGATTCTGCTTTTTCCGGAAGACGCCGTTCGCACATTTATTGAAAAAAATATAAAACGGGTGGACCCGGCCTTGTCCCTTGAGATTGGCGGCCTGGGTCTTGGTGTGTTTCCGCCGGGCATAAGGCTTTCGGAACCGGCCGTATATTATGAGAACCGGTTCGTTATCCAGCCGGATGGTGCCGCCTTCAGCCCTGTTGTTTCGACGATATTCGGCGGAAAGCCGGCCTTTCGGTTCAAAATAAGGGTCTTTGACGGGGTTGTCCAGGGCAGATGCCGGCTGGACTGCAATGCAGACAATCAAGGCCATGCCGGAACTCTGGACGCAAAAATTTCCGGCATTGATCTGGGAACCCTAAAGGAATTAAAGGAATTATTGGATTATCCGTTGTCCGGTACAATCGACGGACGCGTGACCGGCACCATTAATGGGGCTGCCTATCAGTTTTCTTCTGAATTTTCAGTGAAAGAACTCGGTGTGATATTTGAGCCACCGCTCATGGGCATGGATAAACTAACTTTTAAAACGGTGGAAGCAGAACTGGCTGGCGATGAACAAAGTCTAACCGTGAACCGTTGTGTGGCCCGGGGCGGTCAGATGGATGTCGAATTTACCGGGGATATCCGATTGCGGCGGCCCTATCCGGAGAGCGTTCTTGACCTGGAGGGCTTTGTAAAACCGCATTCGGATTTCGTTAAAAAACTCGGAAAAATTCTGCCACTGGATCTGATTATAAGAAAAAATCCAGGGCAGAAAGGATATCCGGTGCGAATCGACGGGACCGTCAGTGCTCCGGGAGTTTCAATTCAGTGAGGCCGGCAAGGCGCAAAGAGGGTGTTGAGGAAGGATGGTCAGACAGATAAATACAGATATGTTGCGGCATCTGGTGCTGGCACTCAATCTGGTGTTGATCGCTGTGACGGTTTATGCTGGTGTGGATTTTGCCTATACGATTGCGGCGGATCAGTTGGCGGATTACACGCCTGTGGCGGTGATGAAAGAAAAAGACACACGGGTTTCAAAAACATCCCGTGCCAAAAGCCTGAGTGACTATTTGGCCATCGCGTCCAGGAATATTTTCCAGGCAGCCGCCACTGAACAGAAAGCGCCAATGCAGATTGATGTGGAAAACCTGAAGAAGACGGATCTTGATTTAAAGTTGCTGGGAACCATCGCGGGAATGAAGGAAGATTCCTATGCGGTGATCGAACATACCCGCAAGCGGAAACAGAATCTGTATAAAGTGGGGGACACCATCGACAACGCCACGGTGAAACTCATTTTACGAAAAAAGGTAGTCCTTACGATAAACGGTACGGATGAGGTCCTGGAGATGGAGGAGAGTCTGGCAGGCCTGGAAGGCAATAATGCTTTCGGCCGTGGGCTGGATAGCGGACGGCAGGAAAGATCCGCCGCTGCCGACCGTGCCGGCCGGGTGCGAAATGTCACGCTGAACCGGAGCGAGGTCGAGACGGCATTTAACAATGTCAATGAACTGATGCGAAAGGTCCGTATCCGGCCTCACTTCTCCAACGGCCGGCCGGACGGACTCAGTCTGGACAGCGTGTCGTCGGGGTCGATTTTCAGTGACATGGGGCTGCAAAGCAAAGATGTCATTGTCGGGTTGAATGGTAAGCAGATCAATACCGTGGATGACTGCATGGCGGTTTACCGGAGTTTGAGTTCGGCCGCTGAAGTGATGCTCGAGGTAAAGCGGGGTGGTCAGAAAGAGTTCATAAAATACAACATTCGATGACATTTGCAGGTGATAAGTGATGCGGTGTTTAAAAAGAAGGGCAGGGGGAGCGCAGACAAAAACGGCCCATAATCGTGTACGGGTGATTCTGTGGGGATTGTTGGCATGTGTCGGCATGGTGGTGTTCGGCGGTGGTCATCATCTGCTGCAGGCGGCGGAATCCGGCCCTTCGCCGGGCTTCAAAAGGGCGATGAAGCAGATAACCCGGACCGGTGCCGCCCTGGCAAGGAATGTGTCGCCTGACGGTGATCAATCCGATGAAAGACAAGGCGGTGGGCCGCCGCCCGCCGGCACCCGGAATGACCCCAAAGACGAGCGCACCGTATCGGTGGATTTCAACGATGTGGAGCTGACCGTATTTATAAAGTTTATCAGTGAGATAACCGGCAAGAACTTTGTCGTGGATGAGCATGTTCGGGATAAGGTGACGGTGATTTCGCCGTCAAAAATATCCGTGGACGAGGCGTACCGGGTGTTTGAGTCCGTGCTGGAGGTCCATGGGTACACCACCGTTGAGGCCGGCGAGATCATCAAGATCGTTAAATCCAGCGATGCCCGGGCCAAGAGCATCGAAACCCGGCTGGTCGATGAAACAAAAGACGCCGAGGACAAGGTGGTGACCCAGATCATCCCCCTGAAATATGCGGATGCGGACGAGATCAAACGCCTTTTTACGCCCCTCGTGTCCAAGGACAGCGTTATTCTTTCCTATGATTCGACCAATATGCTGATTCTCACGGATGTGTATTCAAATATCAAGCGGCTTATGCGGATTCTGGAGGCCATTGATGTTACCGGCATCGGCCGGCAGGTGTCGGTCATTCCGCTGGAATTTTCCGATGCTTCCAAGCTGGTGCCCATTCTGGAAACGGTTTTCCGGGATTCCGGACGGGGACGGAGCAAGGAACCGGTTGCGGAGCGTGTAAAGCTTGTGGCCGACGATCGGGCCAATGCCGTGGTGATGCTTGCCAGCGAGGCGGAAACCAAGCAGGTGGAAGAGCTGATCACACTGCTGGACCGGAAGGTGCCCCAGGGCAAGGAGCGAATTCACGTGTATTATCTCAAGAACGCCGATGCCGAGGAGCTGGCCGAAGTCCTTCAGTCACTGCCGGGCAAGCAGGCCGAAGGCGCCGGCAAGAACAAGGCACCGGTGATTTCCAAGGATGTGAATATCACGGCGGATACCGCCACCAACAGCCTGATCATCATGGCGGAACGCAATGACTTTGTTGCCCTGGAGGAAATTATCAAGCAGCTGGACATCCCCCGCTCCATGGTGTATATCGAATGCCTCATCGCAGAGGTGAATGTGAGTAAGAATTTTGAGCTGGGGGTGGAATGGTCCGTCATGGGAGAAGCCAGCTACGAGGACAAAGAGGGTGGATACGGCGGCGGCTTCGGCGGCGCCAGCGACAGTGGCTATCAAAATATTGCCGGCATGCTGGGCCCGGCTACCGGCGTGGGGTCTCTGCCGGCGGGCTTTTCTCTGGGGGCTTTCGGCGAAGCCATTGAAATCGGCGGGGTCTTGTACCCCAATGTGGCGGCAATTGTGCAGGCTTTTAAAAAGGATAAGAATGTTCATATACTTTCCACTCCTCAGATCATGACCACGGACAACGAAGAAGCTACCATCACCGTGGGCAAAAACATCCCCTATCTCACCAAGATCGGCACTACCGCCTCCACGGAGACCTACAGCAATTACGAATACAAGGATGTGGGCATCTCCCTGAAAATAAAACCTCAGATTAATGAGAACCGTTTGATCCGGCTGGATATCATCCAGGAGGTCACCAAGCTGGATCAGATGACCACTGTGTCTGCGGATCGGCCTGCCACCCTGAAACGTACCATAGATACCAATGTGATCGTTCACGACAGACACACCATTGTGATCGGCGGGTTGATCGATGACAGCATGACCGAGGTGCAGTACAAGGTCCCCTGCCTCGGGGATATTCCCGGTCTGGGCTGGCTGTTTAAAACGCTTTCCGATTCCTCGGACAAGACCAACCTGTTTGTATTTCTGACCCCCCATGTGATCAAGACTGCGGAAGAGGCGGATGTTGTATACGATGAAAAAAAGGCCCATCTTGAAAGCTTGAGAAAGGGGAGCTTCAAAATGTATCCAGGGGCAAAAGAGCAATCGTCGGGAGAGGACGTGGAAAAGGACTCCGGAGTGGCGGGAAATGGGGATGTCACACCGGAATCCGGCGAAACGGATAAAAAGCCGTTGGATACAGACGCACGGGAAGGTGATGAGAAAACGGTCGATCCAACTTACTCGCCTGATGAATCGATCGAGGAACGGCTGCCGGAGTCGCCGGAATAACGCAAAAAGGCGTGGAATCACGAGATGAGTACCGAATTTCTGGAAATATTAAAAAATATACCCGACATTACGGCCCAGCAGGCCGAGAAGATTCAACGGCTTGCAGAAAGCGGTCGGCCGAATATCGGGGAACTGCTGGTGCGGCGCAAAATTATTACGGAAAACCAGTTGCTGTCCGCCTGGGCGGTGCTCTACGGGATTCCTTTCGAAGAGGATGTGATGGCCGAAGAAGCCCTTCGGGAGCTGGTGATGGCGGTTCCAGCCGCTTTTTTGAAAAAATTCGGCATGGTTCCGGTAAAACGAATCAATACCCCGGATAACGGGGATGCCCCGGTCTGCCGCATCGCCATCAATGATCCTTCGCGATTGAATCCGCTGGACGATCTAGTTCGACTCCTGGGGGTAGCGGATTATTCCCTGGTGCTGACCACGCGGGAAGCCATCCTGACGTCGATCGCTTACCTGTATGATACCGGTGAAAGCTCGGCCGAAGCCCTTGTGCGGGACATGGAGAGCACCGAGGACATAATCGAGGAAATCGACCAGACCGCAGACCTGCTGGATGATGCCAGTGACGCCCCCATTATCAAGCTGGTGAACCATATCGTTTCCCAGTCGGTAAAAGCCCAGGCCAGCGATATTCATATCGAGGCGTATCAGGACAGTTTCAAAATTCGATACCGTGTGGATGGCATCCTGTATGATTTTCTCACCCCGCCCAAGCGGATTCAACCGGCGCTGGTATCCCGTATCAAGGTCATGGCGGACATGAACATCGCGGAAAAACGGCTGCCCCAGGACGGCCGGCTTCAGGTGAGAATCGGGGACCAGGAGATTGATATACGGGTGTCCTCCATTCCCATTACCGCCGGCGAACGGCTGGTATTGCGGCTTTTGAATAAATCCGGCGCCATGCTGGAGCTTCAGGAACTGGGGCTCCCCGATGAGAAATACCAGCTCTTCAGCCGTTTGATCCATTACGCAAACGGGATCATTCTTGTAACCGGGCCCACGGGTTCCGGAAAAACCACTACGCTGTATGGGGCGTTGTCAACCATCAATAAACCTGATATTAATATTATCACCATCGAAGACCCGGTGGAGTACCAGATAAACGGGATCAACCAGATTCACGTGAACCAGAAGATCGGGCTGACCTTTGCCCGGGGGCTGCGGTCTATCGTGCGGCAGGATCCGGACGTGATCCTGATCGGTGAAATCCGGGATAAGGAAACCGCGGAGATCGCTGTTCAGTCGGCCCTTACCGGCCATCTTGTGTTTTCGACCCTGCACACCAACGATTCCGCCAGCGCCATTACCCGGCTCGTGGATATCGGCGTGGAGCCGTTTTTGATCTCCTCGTCGGTGATTGCGGTGGTGGCCCAGCGATTGGTCCGGGTTCTCTGTCCCCATTGCAAGCAACCGTATGCGCCGGACGAAGAGGCGATCAAGAGCATCAATGCGGCACCGGCCCTTTTTGAAGGCAAGACCATCTATCGTCGCATGGGCTGCACCAAATGCCTGAACACGGGCTACAGCGGCCGCGTGGGGATTTTCGAGATCATGGTGCTGGATGAAACCATCAAGAAGATGATTCTCACCACCCATGACTCGGGCCGCATTGAAGCCGCCGCTATTCGGCAGGGGATGAGAACGCTTCGGGACGATGGGGTTCGGAAGATTCTGGCGGGCGTGACCAGCATTGCGGAGGTGCTGCGCGTTACCCAGCGGTAGTGGCTTCGTAGAAAGTCCAAAGATGATGAATATGTTTTCGCTAAAGGGATTTTGCATACTGTTGATGCTACTCGTTCTCGCGGGGCCGGTTTTCGGTGGCGATACAACCGTGGACGGGGCAACATCGAAGCCGTCCGGCGCCGTTATGAAAACCGCGGCGGATGACGCTATTTCGTTGTTCAAAAAATACATTTCCCCCATTGACGGGGATCGCTGCCCCATGCACCCCACCTGTTCCCAGTACAGTAGCAATGCCTTTCAAAAGCACGGCGCGATCATGGGATGGATCATGACCTGCGACCGGCTGATGCGGTGCGGCCGGAATGAGTTGGCGGTGTCCCCCCGGATTTTTGTGAACGGCAAGCCGAAATGTCATGACCCGGTGGAGAGCAATGATTTCTGGTGGACAGAATAGGAAAAATTTCCGGGTCACGTTCGCGCTGATGCTTTTTATCGCGGCAGGGGCATGGATGATGCCTGCCGGTCCGTTGAACGCCCAACCCCTTCAGCCCCGACCCCTTCAGATTGATGCCCGGCAGCAATTGGCCCTGGCGGATCATTTTTTTGCCATTGAACAATATGACGCGGCCGTCACCGAATACCAGCGGTTCTGCTTTTTTTTCCCGGAACACGACAGGGTCGATTATGCCCGCTATCGGATCGCCATGGGCTTTTTTCACCAAAAGGCATATGAAACTGCACTGGCCCGTTTTGGGCACATCGCCGGGACCGATTATGCCGGTGAATTTTCTATTGATGCCGGTTTCATGGCCAGCCGGTGTTATACGGCAATGGCAATGGGAGCCCGGGCCGTGGCCAACCTGAAAAACCTGATGAACCGGGTAGATGATAGAGCCATCCACGACAGGGCCTGCTACGAGATCGGCTGGATATACCTTGAAACCGCCCGCCCGTTGACCGCCGCAACCCTTGATACCGCTCAATCTTATTTTGCCCGTATCAGTGAGAAGAGCAGGGGAGAATATCCTGTCGGCCGGTTGATTGCCGGACTTGACAGGGCAAGGACCGCGCCGGATGGGCTGATGGCGTCGATGAAAAGGCCGCGCCTTGCTGGCGGCCTCGCCGTTGTACCGGGAGCGGGCTATCTTTACACGGACCGTTACCAGGATGCCCTGATCGCCTTTTTGTTCAATGCCGGCATGATCATCGCCGCTGTTGAGGCCTTTGATAACGGCAACGAGGCGCTTGGGTGCATTATTGCCGGTGTTGAGCTCGGGTTTTATGCCGGTAATATTTACGGTTCGATTTCCGCGGCCCATAAATACAACCGACAACGGGCCGACGCATTTTTAAATGATCTACGGCCCCACGGCACATCTACTTCCCCTGACAGCCAATCTCCAGCCATTGGCATTTCCATTGATATTCCTTTCTGATACCGGCAGTATTGAACCACGAAGTTCACGAAGGATACGAAGGTGAGTTCAGACTATAAACAATACCCCTTATAGGGATAACCAAAACCGGCCCCTCTGGGGTCGGATGTTTACATCTATAAATATACCACAATCGCGAAGAAAAGTCAAAAGGCAATGCCGCGTGTCTTCGTGGTTAGGATAATCCAAATCGAAATCGGGATCGCTATCGGGATCGAAGAGATACGGCGCTTGGACACGAGAAACTGGATGTCTATCGCCTTTCGACAGGCTACGTTGCATGGGTTTACGAGCATACTTTTCTTTGCTCGCCCAAAGAAGACGGCTTTGTAAAAAGTACCATAAAGAGATATTTTTATTTCAACCATGAAGAACATGAAGAGCATGAAGTTGAAATTATTGTTAATTTTTTATTTCTTCATGATCTTCATGCGCTTCATGATCAAAAAATCAGACTTTTTACGAGACCATCAAAGAAAAGTATGCAAAAGAAAGGGCGCCCCGCAGCTGGGCCTTCGGCTACCCTCGCAGCGATGGTTTTTTCGGTGCGGGCAGAAACTCGCCTGTCCTTTTGTGCAAATGCGTTAAGCCTCGTCTGCTCAAACAGTCTGCGCGCGTCTTCCGAAAAAATCACTCCTGCTCGGCTGCGCTGCAAGTGGCTGGGCACGTGTTGCTGTCCAGTTGCCGTTACCGGTTCCCACGCAGGAGCGTGGGAACCGGGTTGGAAATTGTTATTTATGCCACCTGGAGAACCTGGAAGCCTGAAGGCTTCCGCTACACTTGCCGATGGCGGCATAAGAATGCACATGTAGCGGAAGGCTTTAGCCTTCCATCCGGATTTTATTAACATTTGACAATTGACATGACACTAGCCCACCAGCTGGTTGATTTCAAAAATCGGCAGAATTATGGCCAGAACGATAAACCCGATGACCACCCCCATCAGGACCACGATCAGTGGCTCCAGCAGCGAGGTCAGGCCCACCAGCGCGGATTCAACCTCGTTTTCAAAAACGTCGGCCGTGCGTTTCAACATGTCTTCAAGGTCACCGCTCTGTTCCCCGACTTTAATCATCTGCACGGAAAGGTGCGGAAACTGTTCCGTCTCTTCCAGGCTCACCCCCAGCCCCATGCCTTTCTCAACTTTATCCGAGGCTTCTTTGATGGCGTCAGCGATAAGCACGTTGCCGGCGATGTTTTTCACAATATCCATGGCCGTGAGCATAGGTATCCCGTTTTCCAGCAGCGATCCCAGAGTGCCGGAAAAGCGCGCCACGGCAATTTTTCGTGCCAGTGTGCCGATTCCGGGGAGAAACAGCAGGAAGCGGTCTGTGGTATAAACCCCCCTCGGCGTTTTCCGGATGCGTTTGACGGACACGTAAATAATGACCAGGCCAATCATTAAAAGCCACCAATAGGCTTTAAGAAAGTCGCTGGCCGCAATAATAAACCGGGTGGGGGCGGGAAGCGCCTGGCCCATGTCTGAAAAAATGGATGTCAACTGCGGCACGATGTAGGTCAGCAGAAAAAACAGAATACCACCGCCTAGAAGGGTCATGATCGCGGGATAGGCCAGGATGGATTTGATCTGGTTCCTCTGCTTCTGCTGATTTTCATTGATCTCCGCCAGGCGTTCCAGAACGATTTCCAGCGTCCCCGATGCCTCTCCGGCACGTACCATGTTGATATAGACGGGGGAAAAGACGTCCGGAAAATTGCTCAGCGCATCAGCAAAGCTGTTGCCCTCTTCAATGGCATCCTTCAGACGGGAAAGTACCCGTTTCAGGGCAGGCGACCCGGCCTGGGGTATCAGGGCGTATATCGCCGAAACCAGGGGAAAGCCTGAGCCAACCAGCGTGGAGAGCTGGCGGGTCATCATGGTGAGTTCACCGGCCTTGATCCCCGAAAAGAGCCGGATCCCCCGAGAGTGCAGCCGGCCCTTTTTCCCCTTTTCATCATAGGCCTCCGTGATGGAGGCGGGAAAAATCTTCTCCGCCCGCAGTTTCTCCCTGGCGGCCATCTCCCCATCCGCATCAATAATCCCGGAAACCGTTTTCCCTTTGGCGTTTATGGCCGTGTATTCATAAACAGGCATATAAGACTGCCCCAGTATATTGTCCACTCATTATAAGATGTCGCTATTTTCGACTGGAAGCAATAATATGTCAAGGGAGATTCGTCGGCCAACTTTGATGGCAAAGTCGCTCACTCATTGAGCAAAGATTGCAGCTTATTTTGTCAGGTTTGGTGGGAGTTGCTTTTTGTTGACCATGAGGACTTTTCACGGCCTGACCGCTCTTACACCCCCACAACGGTCCAGGAGGAGGACTTCAGACTTAATCCAATGACCGTTGGGATTGAGTTTTACGATATGTGCTTTTTTCTGCCATGCTGCTGAAAAAACTTCATTCGTCCAGTACCAGTTGGCGCCTTCTGCCGGGAATCGGGGGGTGTCGTTGTATATCACCATGAGTTCGCTGGGATCCGGCAGTCGCCAGTCGTCAAATCCGCCGGTATTCAGGTTGTCGACATATTTAGTGGCGGATTTATGATCCATGCACTCGCCTGTTGCTGAGAAAGAATCCAGCATGCACCATGTAAGGCCGGTCTGTGTATCGGTTATCGTGTTCGTGACTTTTTCCACATAGCGGTTGCCGGCTTTTTTTATGCGTTCCCGTATTTTATCTTTTTTGCGATCAAGGTCCGCCTTCTTCTGCCGCTTTTTCTCGGCCAGGGCTTTTTGCCGGGCGATTCGGTCCAGTTCTTCCTGTTTTTCTTTTTTCAGCCAGGAAAGGATGGACGCTGCTTCCTCCGCGTATACTGAGGGCGGATTGCTTTTAATATACTGTTCCATCTTTCCCGTGCGTTTAAAAACACTGTTTTCATTGTTCTGGACGTAGGCAAGCAGATCGTTCCATGTTTTTTCCTGGTTTTGCTTTTTTTCGATCCGGGCGATTCTTGCTTCCAGCGTTGACCGGATCGTTGTATCCGGATTCTTTTTCAGATATTGCTGGTATAGCTGTTTTGTTTTCTGGGAGTATTCTTCATTTTCCGCGGCTTCTGCCGTCAGCCGGATCAGGTCGCGTTGATCTTCCATGGTCTTGCGGAGCTGTTTGACTTCATCCAGGCGTTTATGGGATTGAAAATTTTTTGTAAAATATTGACAGAGCAGAATGCATGGCTGCCATTTGTTTTTTTCATCGCACTGGCTTTTTTTAATTTTAATATGCTGAAACAGGTTTTCCCCCAGGCGGGTGATCATTTTTTGTACTTTGGGGGTGTTCTTGCCGTCGGGATGATTCTTCAGGTACTGCCGGTAAGCCGTCAGGCGTTTGCTGTATTGATTTGCCGGTATATCCATAAGCGCCCGGAATTCGGCGTCATCAATAATAGCCGGAATTTCAGCGATTCGTTCTTGGATCTCCCGGGCGAAATTACTGTCGGGGTATTGTTTGAGAAAGTTATTGTAAATCGCCTCGGCTTTCGCCTTGTAATCCTCATTGATAGCCAGCTTGTCCACTTTTTCCAGGGTCTGTTCAAAATCCCGGGTCTTGATCGCTTCCAGCGTCTCCTTTTTTATCTGTTGGAGTTTTGAGGCATATTGGCTGTCTGGGTGGGCGGTGAGATAGTCATTAAGGATGCCCAGTTTGCTCTGCAGCCCGCCGGCATTCCGGACCTGAGCAATGGTTTTTTCGTAATTGCGTTGCACCAGCCAGGGCTTGACCATAAACTGCCAGGTGAGGGCAATGGCAATGAGAATGATCATGCCGGCAGCAATTTTCAGGGTATTGGCAATGATCCGTTTCCGTTTCAGGAGCTTTCCGGCATCTGTAATTTTGCCCTGGGCATCCATATATTCCCCGAAGTCTTGGGGAATATCACCGGTTTCGGGTTTTGGGCCTGTTTCTGGTGTATCCTTTTCTTTTTGGGGTTTGACAATGCCTTTGATGCGATCGGCGCTTGACACAATGGAAATGTTCTTGGCTTTCTGGGCGGATATTTTGGATTTGTCGACTTTCCCGCTCTCTTCGTCTTTTCGCCGAAGTCCTTCCATGAGAAGGCTCATCAAGGGGGTGCTGATTTCTTTTCTACGGTTGGGCTCGGCGTCTTCGATCTCGATGACCGGGCTGTCCCATCCCAGAATTTCATAGACCGCGTCTTTGCCTGTTAACTCTCCGGCTTCGGCGGCAATCAGTGCGCCCTTGATCATGAACAGGCGGCCTTCCTTTTCACTGGTTTTGACCTTGAGTGAGCAGGAGGTTTTTTCCATTTCCGACATCTGAAGAAAAGAGGCAAGGCTTATGCCGTGAATTTCCCCTCTGACGCTGCTTTCCAGGACCTCGGCGATTTTATCGGCCAGTTCCTTGAAGTCCACCGGTTTTTCAAAATACTGAAGGGACCCGATGGACTTGATGGCGGATTCAATCTCGATGGTTTCAAAAGCGGTCATCGCGATCAGCGGCGTTTTGGTATAGGTCTTGGCAATGAATTTCAGAATCTCGATGTCGTTGGTCGAGGGCTTTTTAATATCGATGATGGCTACATCAACGGAGAGGCTTTTAAAAATATCATGCATCTCCTCCATCTTATCCGTGGTCAGGATCTCAAAGTCGGTGGTGTGCTCAGTCATCAGGCTCGATATGATGTTGATTGTGATGGCGTCAATATCAACGGCGAGTATCTTTTTCATTCAAACCCCTTATCTGCTTCGAACCCAAATGCAAGATGACGGTGAGATATAAACCCCTGCCTTATTATGCTAATTATATCATAACTTGCAGAAAAACAGCATAAAAGAGAGCGTATTTATTTTCCTGATAGAAGATTTTATAACGACGAGTTTCGTATTTGACTTTATTTGGTTTTATGAATAATCTCACTATAACCTACAATATTTGAGAGAGTATGGCATGTCAAACCTCAGAATTCTTGGTCTTGCGCTGGGGATAATTCTCTTTTTCCTGAGCTTCAGGTTATTCCGCGGGGAAAAGTGGAACCGGCTCAACTTTTTTCTTTTTTCCGCATCCGGAATGTTTCTGGTTGCGCTTTCTATTGATCCTTCCATAGTGAACATCCTTCAGGGAATGCTTGCCCTCAAAGGTGCGGAACGCGGAAGACTGCTGGCACTGCTGATTTTTGCTGTGATCGTGCTGTGGTTTTTTGTGATTTTTATGCGCATCGCTTTTCTGAAACAGAAGTATCAGTTTGATCGCTTTGTCCGGGCGGTGAGCATTGAAAAGTTTTTTGAGAAAATTGATGACACATTGAAGGGGGTTGATGCTGCCGTTTTAATCCCCGCATACAACGAGGAGAATAATTTGCGTGAACTCCTCCCCCGTATTCCTGCCGCTATAGAGGATAAAAAGATCTGTGTTGTCGTGGTTGATGACGGCAGCAGGGATTCTACCTATGATATTGCCCTGGCTGCCGGCGCCTTTGCAGTACGTTCACCCATTAACAGGGGCGGCGGTGCCGCCTTGCGTTTTGGCTATGATATCCTGGAAAAAGCCGGTGTGGATGTTTGCATTACCATGGACGCCGACGGTCAGCATGACCCCGGCGAAATCCCCGCTTTGCTCGCGCCATTGATTGCAGACCGGTATGATATTGTGATAGGTTCACGTATTATCGGCAGTCGTGAAAAAGACAGTTTTTTCCGCCTGGCCGGGATTTATTTTTTTAGCTTTTTTATCAATCGCCTCACCGGGTTGAAAATTACAGACCCCTCCAGTGGTTTTCGCGCATTTAGAACCAATGTTGTCAGCCGGGTTTATCTGGGGGAAGATCAGTACCATACCAGTGAACTCCTGATCAATGCCTCAAAATCAGGCTTTCGCGTCGGCGAAGCACCGATTACCATTCGAAAGCGCAGATACGGAAAAAGCAAAAAAGGCAAGGACTGGAAGTACGGACTCAATTTTGCGAAGATCGTGATAAGAAGTTGGTGGAGATAAACGAAAAAATACTTTATACGGAGTATACGATTATAACTTTATTTGATTCGTCCTCTATATGAAAATATCTTTTTTAATATCTACATTTAACGGTCAAGACGATATCGTTTTACTGCTTGATTCCATTGCAGCACTTGAAATACCCAGCGGAACCATAGAAGTCATTATTAGAGATGATAATTCTTCAGATACGACGGTTGACATCATAAAAAAGCACTATCGCTGGGTCACTTTAATTGAAGGAAAGGAGACGTTGGGGTTTGTTAAAAGTAACAATGTTGCCTTTCAATTTGCCACGGGTGATATTATTTGCTGTGTGAATCAAGATACGATTCTGGATGCGTCTTTTCTTCGGGAAAGTACCGCCCTGTTTGAAAAATATTCAGAGGTGGTGGCTCTCAATACCAACATGATAATGCCATGGATCATGTCCTTAGATGAGTGGCGCTCCATCCCGATGGAAAATATGCCTGCTTACGTGTATAGTCTTACAATATTTGGATACATTGCTTATAAGCGTATCGCACCGGTGGTCCAGGACGGAAATTTTGTCTCGGGCGGCGGGGCTTTTATCCGGCGAAAAGCGATTGGGCCGGAGGAAGACTTGTTTGATGCTGAAATTTCGATGTACTGTGAAGACACAGAATTGTCCTTGCGTCTCAGCAAGCGAGGGCGAATAATCGTTTCTCCGCAAACTGGCTTATACCACAATCAAGTCCCCAAGAAAATCGGTTCATTCAATCAATTTGTCAAAATGACTCGTATCACATGGAATCGTTTTTATGTCCTGGCTAAACACTACACTACCCTAAAATTTTTTGCCTGTTATCCGTTGTTTCTCATTGGTATCGTTTTAAAAAATAACCACCTTGGGTTGACGTCTGTCAAGAAATGGGTTGCTTATCTTGCAAGCGTCGGACTTGTTGTTCCGTTTTTTTTTCTTTTTCCCGTATGGTTAATTAAAAATATTCAAATGAAGTGGTTGAAATAGGCCACACCCGGCCGATTTTGCAAATCGTTTGAGCGTAAAAACTGTGAGGCGAAGGTATGAAAATGTGACTAAAGCGAGAGGGGAAACTATATAAACTTGTAGTGTTCGGACTTGAAATGGTACATACCCTGTGCTGTTGTGTTATTACCGAACGCTTAAGAATTTTTTAGAAATATTGTGTAAAGTTATGGTGAGGCGATGACGCAAGAGCATATTCTGGTAACGGGCGGAGCTGGATACATAGGTTCTCATACGGTTGTAGAATTATTAAATAACGGGTATGAAGCAATTGTCGTGGACGATCTTTCAAATTCTGAAGTCCATGTAATGGAGGGGATAGAAAAAATTACCGGTAAAAGGCCGATCTTTGAGAAACTTGACTTAAAAAACCGTCAGGCGCTGAGTGCTTTTTTCCAAAATCATGCAAATATCAAAGCGGTGATACATTTTGCCGCCTTTAAATCGGTAAGGGAGTCCGTTGACAATCCTTTAAAGTATTATCGAAATAATGTTCTGTCCCTAATCAATCTGCTGGAAGAGATGGTGATCAACAGAATTTCCCATCTTGTGTTTTCCTCCTCTTGCACTGTATACGGGCAACCTGATGAACTGCCAGTTACCGAAAAAAGTCCTTTTAAATCCAATACGTCTCCATATGGTAAGACAAAACAGATATCAGAAAGTATAATACGGGATGTCGTCCAAGCCACTCCTTCTTTGCAAGCCCTCTCTTTACGCTATTTTAATCCCATAGGTGCTCATGAGACGTCATTTATCGGGGAACTGCCGTTAGGGCTACCGAATAATCTGGTTCCGAGTATTACTCAGACTGCGGTCGGAGTGAGACATTGTTTTGATGTCTACGGGGATGATTATGACACGCCAGACGGGACTTGTATTCGTGATTACCTTCATGTAGTAGATCTTGCGAACGCTCATTTAAGGGCGATACACCGTTTAGTAACTGGAGAAAATCAGGCCGGTTTTGAAGTTTTTAACTTGGGAACCGGTAAAGGGTATTCAGTAAGGGAAGTTATTCGATTATTTGAAAAAGTTTCCGGAATCGCCCTGAATTACAGAATCAAAAAGCAGCGACCTGGTGATGCCGAACAGATTTGGAGTGATACGTCTTTTGCCAATCAAGTATTGGGATGGAAAGCCAAACGTTCCCTGGAGGAAATGCTGCGTTCTGCATGGCGATGGGAGCAAAATTACCGGAACCGTTAAAAAAAATATGCGCCATTAGATAATATTGACAGGTGTTGTATCATGACTTTTTTAGGGAGCGAGTAGCCTTCTTTGGCATAAATGATGATGAGCAATCCAGCCAGCCAGACGACCATACCCAAGACATCTTACCGTTCATTGGTTTGGGTCGCCGGTCATTTTATCACCTTACTTCTGTTTCAATTTATCGCGATGAGACGTGCTTCATTTTTTCCGGGGCAATTCAGCGATTTTGCATACTGTTATGCAAGTATTAATTTGGCGCTGGCGTTCACACTGGTCGGACTTCACGGTGCGTTGATGCGGTATCTTGCCATATATGCGGCACAGCAGGATAGAAATAGATGCATGACGCTCATTTTTCAAGGGCTTACGATTAAAATGGTTTTGTTGTTACTTGCCGCAATCGGATTGTGGCTTTATCTCAGACTTTTTGGTGGCGGAATTGATATTCAAACGATTTTCTGGGCCTGTTTTTTATTGGTCGCTCAAGGCATTTTTCTTTTATTTCAGGCAATTTTCAGGGGGTTACAGCGATATGAGATGGTTTTTATAGGCGCGCTGTTTCTTTTTGTGGCCTATGTTGTTGAGACCGATTCTTTATCTGAACTTTTTTGTATGATTACAATGGGTTATTTATTGTCTGCGTGTGTATATGGTTTGGCTCTTGTGATCTGGAACAGAAAAATGTCAACCGGTTCATCATTACCGTCATTCAGCCCGTCTAACGTCGTTTCATGGCGGGAGCTCATCCGGTTTTCTCTATTGTTGAGTATTGGCGCACTATTCGTTTTGGCTTTTGACAATTGTCCGATCATATTACTAAAAGATGTTTACTCGGAAAGTACCTATCAACTGCTCTCTTTTACATTTTTACTCACACTTTATCCTGCACGCTTGAACGCTATGGGAGAAGCCCTGATCCTTCCGAAAATGAGTACAACGCTGCATTCTCAAGGCATTATACAGGCAGGAGAATTTTTCGCAAAATGGGAAAAGCGGCTGCACCTAATCTCATTTATGGTCGTTTTACCGCTGGTGATTTTAATCAAGCCTTTTATCGGTTATTTTTTTTCTCAAGAATTGTCAAAGGCCTCTTTTTTTGCTTCGATCCTGTTGCTGGGACAATTCTCCCGGTTGATATTACCGGTTATGACATCAGTGTTTGTCGCCGCTGGAAAGCCCTATTTAAGTACTTTTTCTACGGGCTTAAAACTGGCTGTTGACCTGATCATTATTTTTTTGCTCCGCCATCATTCGCCTGAGGTGTTGATTGTTGCCCTTCTTTTTTCCTGGCTTCTTTTTGGGCAGCTTAATTACTGGCTTGCATGCAAGGTGCTTTCAAAGCCTCGGCGTCCTGATTGGGTCCCGATTATTGCAACAACGGGTGGTATGGTGCTGCTGTATATGCCGTTTGCTTCTCTTTTTATGTGGATGGCCTTGGGATTTGTTTTGATTTATGTCAATGACCGCAAATGGCGGTTGGATCGCAACAATCTCCTGTAATTATTCGTTTTTAAATCAGTCACTTATCAATATATAAAGTATATGAATCATTATAATAGCTGATTCTGTAGCTGATTATGTCTGGTTTTTGCAATTTTGGCGGTGGACACCCAATAGTGTATGCTTTATCCAACTTTCAAGATTGTAAATAGCCGATTGATTGCTCGCACAAATCGCATCCCATTTGTCCAGCTGTTTAAAAGCTGGGCGCCGGAGGAAGTTTTTATTTAAACCACATTATGATTTTCGTAAAAATTCTATAATTTGCGTAAAGATAATCGGCTCTTGGGTATTTTCCTATGGGGTTAATATTATGCCATGTTCGAAAAGATAAAAGCTTAAAAAACCCTCTCTTTTTAAGAGGGATACCCGTATAATAATCGGGCAACGTATTATCGCCTTCCCCGTCAACATCAATTATCACCAGGTAATTCTTGAATTTTTCTTTATAACGACTAAAGTTAGCCGTTTTTTTTCCTGCCTTCATCATATCCAGCTGAGACAATGTAATTTTGCTGCTTAAAGGATCTGATATAAACTTTGAATCGTCAACCCTGATTCCATATTCGCCCTTATAAATCAGCTCATTTAAAAAATCATTAAACTTCATTAATAGTAACGCCGGTAATGAAAAAGTCGATTCCCACCATGCCCCAAGACTCCGGACATATTTATCGACCAAATCAGCCTGTGATACCTTTGCAGGTGCATTGTACTTTTCAGCAAGTGCGGACATTTTTCTGTAAATATATGTATTATCTGTCCCAATGGCACCGCCCTCAAAATTAATAATTTTTTTTGTAAAACTTAAAATTGCAAAATCGCCAAATGTGCCGAGCTGTTTTCCGTTGTAGCTTGAAAACAGGGCATGGGCTAGATCCTCAATAACAATAAGCCCTTTCCCCCTGGCAACAGCAACAATCCTGTCAATGTTAGCCGGCGTTCCATATGTATGAACCACATAAACGGCACGGGTATTCTCTGTAATTGAAGAGACGAACTGGTCCGAATCAATATTAAGCCCATCCGCTTCCGAGTCAACAGGCACGGGGACCATGCCTGACAACTCTATTGTTTTCGGAATAACCGGGCAGGTAAATGCCGGAACAATCATCTCATCCCCTTTTCCCCAGCCGTATGCTTTAATCAGCAGAAAGAGACTGTTTCTTGAAAACCCTGTTGCCAGAAAATGGTTTAAAGGCATCAGTTCTGACAGTTTTTTTTCCAGCCGGCGATTCGTTTCCATACAGTTCTTTCCCTTATTCAAACTCAGTGGTCCATGTCCCTTCATTTATTTTAATATTTTTTGTTTTAACCTCAGAAATTTTTCGATCTTTAACGGCGACTTCAAGAAGAATGCTTCTTGTGCTGTCAGGGTGATAGTCCGATCGCTGATCAAAAACAAAATTGCCAAGGGAATAGGCTATATAACCGTCGTTATATTTAACAACAGGCTGCTGCACATGGGGGCTGTGGCCGATAACAAGATCGGCTCTTCTGTCTATTGCCAGGTGTGCATATCGGTCCTGGGCGCTGCTTGGTACCATGTCGTAGTCCATTCCAAAATGAAAAGAGACAACGACGATATCAGCTGCTTCCCGGGCTTTTGCAATGCCTGCCTCAAGTTGTGTAATATACAGCCAGGCAACACCGGACGTGGGGGTGGTTGTAAAGAGCTCATTAGTAAAATCGTCGGCAATCATTTGCTCAAAAACATTTTCCATTTCCGGAAAAAGATTATTATCATCCCCTATAATGGCCTGGGCTTCCAGAAGTTCACTCAACAATGAGCGCTCAGCAGTTGCCTGCCATAATGGCGACCCGTGATTTGTATAGGCAAGAAATGCAATCTTAATATCATTTACGTCCATAATTACCGGGCCATAAGCATCTTCATGGGTTAAACCGGCACCGCAATATTTAATGCCAACAGAATCAAGCTGTTTAAAACAGTCCTTCATCCCTACCGACCCATAATCAAACACATGGTTGTTTGCCATAGAGACAATATCAAATCCGACATCCCTGAGTCCTTTCGCAGCATCCGGATCAGCCCTGAACCACGGGGCAGATTTAAACATATTTATCATACCCTTGTTTGATATCTGACTTTCAAGGTTTGCAAAAAGGAGGTCAGCACTTTCCAGATAATCGGCTATCTTATGAAAGGGGTAGGTATAATCCCCGTCACCATACCTCTCTACCGCTTTTTCAACATTTCTATCCAGCATGACATCACCACCGAAAACCAGAATTGCTTCGCCGGGTATGCTGTCATCATTGACGAAATCATCATCTGCAACGACGGGGGGGGATGGTTTATGCCCCATTGAAAATGCCGTGGATAAGGTGAGCATCAAAACCAGAACAACAGATATTAACTTTTTCATTTTATTCTCCTTTAGTCGTTTTAATATTCAGGAACCATTCCGGTATATTTGACAAAAATAAAAGCCCGATCAACCCTCTTACAATGATTATAGATGTTGAATATGCAATGCTGAACGCAAAAATTGTCGATTCTGAGCCATAGTCTTTAAAAAAAAGAATCATTGCCCCCTGCGACGTGCCCAGCCCAAAGGGGGCAACAGGGAGGCTGATTATTAAAAGAATCATTGGTACATACACCACAATAGCTGCTATCGGAATATCCATGTTGAATGCCCGAACCGCAAAATAAAAAAAGACCAGAAAGCTCAGGTAATAAATACAACGCCAGAATGTAATTAAAATATAACTTTTCCATGGAAGCTCATAAAACACCTTCACTATCTCAAGTGCTGTAAACCTGTCTAATTTTCCATTACCATTTAAATATTTCAGTACGCTGATAATCACTATTGAAACAGAGAAAATACTTATGGAAATGATAAATACTGAATCTGCAATCGTTGAAGGAACCTGATAAAACAGGAAACCAACAGCTGTAAGAAATGCAAGACAATTCTGAGTGGCTGAATTATATACAAGCAAAATTGAGGCACTGCGAAAAAGAGGGATGCCTGCATCACGTTTCAGAAATAATGAGATACTTCCAATACCAATGGTGTAATTTACAATCATTGCCAGATAGGATACGCCCCTTATATTAAATAATTTTCTTAATGGGACATCATAGTTAAATTTTAAAAACAGATACCTGAGATTTTGAACGTCTAAAACAAATGCTGTTATTCCAAAAGTAATCAGCCAGAAGAAGTAAGCACCAGGATCAGCTTTTAGAAGGGCAGTTAAAAAGGCTTTAATATCAATGTAATAAAACAGGTAGGACAGAAGTATAACAGCAGCGGCCCACGGCATGATTTTTTTCAGGAAAATAAACCATGATCGAGTACGCCCCTTTTTGGTTGCCTGTGTTATTTCGGCTCCGTCAGAATCAGATTCCTGAATCAGCGTTTTATAAATATTTGAATCAATAACTTCCATCGATAAGAATTCCATTAACTATTTTTAGTCTTTATTCTATTCAACTTATAGATATTCGCATATGAGTTGATATATTCTTCACCTTATAATAAATAAAGTGGTATCAATTTATGTGCTATAAGCTATAACGCCGGGTTTTATTCCCAGGGCTTTATAAACGTCCATGGATAAAAATCAAAAGAGGCTTTTTGATAATTATTATAGATGTATTCAACACAATAATTAGAAAACAATGACAGATTGCTCCGCGTTATCAGCACGGGGGAGTCCCTCATATCGTCGATGTAATCCTCTGTTTTATCCAGAACATCATCCTCAAGAACAAACGACCATGCCTGAACCTTGTAGAGTTCTAGTTTGTTCATTAATTTGTAATCCATCCCGAAGAATGCATTGCCGGTATTTGCTTTATATATGAGTTTATCAAATGCTTCACGCCGGTTTGAAGCGCGGGTCATCATGGATGTTGCGTTAAAATCGTACAGAGTTCCGTCAAGACCAATCCCGTCAATATAGGATAAATATGAGACCTCTTCTGCTGCTACAAAATAGGGGGCATAAACTGCAATAGAGGGTTCTCCCAGTGCACACCAGAATGTACTTAATGCTGGATTTTCACCGGCTTCAACCCCATCAACAACAAGGCCTAACCGTGTATTATTCCGGCTGATACAATATGTCGTACTGTAGCGTTCATCCGACGATCCTGGGTTGTATACCTGATCGCCTGTAACATCTTTAGAGACCTCACGCATTACGGTTCTGTAATTTAAATTATCAGCTGTGGCGAGATCGTTTAAAATATCTGTCGCTCTGATTTTTCTCTCTTCACCAAAATTGATTGTAATATAATCCGGATTAGTGTGATTATTCGCTCTATTATAAAATCCGATAAAATCGTCAACAGCCTCTTCAAGAACAACGTATTCTCCATTTACATATTCTTTAACCTCACCGTTATTGGCATCAAACTTTGTGAATTTAATGTCCAGCAACAGATTGTTTCCGGTATAACACTCAAATAATGACGCACCACCGGAGGCATCGATCACAACAAAATTACCGCTGATAACTTTGCCGGGATGTAAATCACGCCAGTTCATCAACAGACTTTCAAAATCTTCTACAGTGACACATTTTTGAAGCGATTCTCGGATCAGATCCGTATTGATGTTAAATGCTTCGTGGATCGGGTTAAAATCCTCATAAACAGAAGTACATGCATTGGCAAATCCGGCTGCATTTAATCCGCCGGACGGATTAATCTTATCTCCGTTATTCATTCTTGCAATTTCATCATAATTGTAAACCATCATATATCCACCGGCTTCGGGTGTCTCAGCTTCAAAATATCTCATCTGCTGATGCCAGTCCACTGAGTTGTCTCTGTTTTTCCAGATCAATGGCCTTCCGTTTGTTGTCACTTTTCCGGAAACAACAGCAATGTCACATGCAAATGATGCGGAAACTGCAACCACCAACACCGCAGTAACCGACACCAACGCCAGATTAAGATACAGCTTAAAATTTGAATTGTTCATCTCTATTTCCCCTTTTTTGTTTTTTAAAAATCAACCCCAACATTGCATAAAAAATATAGCAAAGAAGGATAATTATATATAATTTCAATTAGGTATCTTTTAATCAATTAACGTTATAGGCAGCATTTTAAGTGATGTTATGTAATATATGGAAAACTTTTGCAACATTGGGGGGGGGCACCTTTAATTTTGAGAAAATTTGCCGGGTCTCTTTTTAAATGCCTGTTCTAATGAATCCATTATATTGTCAAACCTGATTGTCTCTGCAAAAGCCTCAGGTAGTGTCACCAGTATCTCCAGATTCCCCCCCATGCCCGAAATTGTTGCAAAATAAGGAAGTGCTTCTATTCCGGGAGGAATAAAAAAACAGGTTTCGGGTTTAAACCCGGCATAGGTAAACTCTGACGGATTAATTAAGCCAAGATTGGAAATGATTCCTGAAAGGCTGTATAAACCGGATTTCTGCTGTTTTTTAACAATCTGACCCGCCTTATATTTCAACAGCCATAGAGGCAGGTATTCAAACATTATCTGTCCATTGGTTAAAACCCCGTCATTTTTATTTTCAAGCTGATTTTTAATATCAGTTGAAATTGACTCAACCGTTGAATCTTCTGTCACTTCAATATAAATGCCGATAGAGAGGTTGCCGGTTGATCTGAGTCCCTCTTTTCGATGTCTTAGGTCAACCGGGATACAAAACCTTACAATTCCGTCGCTGTACTTCCACGCTTCCTTTGCCGTAATCAGTATCACCCTCGGAAGTATTTTTGAATAATGTCCCTTGAGTTTTATTCTTCGCCATGTAACACCGCGCCGGGTTCTCGTCGCCTTACCGGTTGGTGCAATATGTTCATCGGGTAGTGGGGTTCTGTACCTGTCCTGAAACGTTTTCGCCAGATCGGCATCTGTCATGGTACAATCAGAGCCTATCGGCTCCTCACCTCTGAGAATCCTGAAAATGTCCTTTGCCCATATCTGTGTGCCAGAACCATCCATGACAGCATGGCTGGTTCGAAAAATAACCGAATCATGTTTTTTCCCTTTAACCAGGACCACTTCACATGATGAGCCTGTTTTCAATGATAATTTATTTTTTAGAAATGGTGCATTTTCAGGACTTAAACCGTCCCAGTCACCACCGTCGACGACACGCAGCATGGGTGTTTTCCCCGAATCAACCCATTTGCTGTACTTTAACACACCTTTATGCTTCAAACGACTTCCGGGATTTGCCATTGAGGCTTCACGCACTGCCTTTTCCCATTTTATGATATCAAATTGCCCCTTGCCTTCCAGGACCATCTGGTTTGCATAGGGAGGACATAATTCATCCATAAGTATCCACAAACGCTCTGAATCAGACACCTGACGGCTATATCTTTTATTCATTGATTGACCTCCGCTTTTGATATTTTTCTTTATCAGCTTACGCTTCAGATATACATCCTTGAGTCGTGTATCCTCTAATTCAACAACAATCGAAAAGGAGGGTACGAATGGACCTATTTGACGATTATTTGCAGTATCAAAAAGAGGTTGCAGAAGCAAACTCTAAATCATTGACCGGCTTCAGGGGCGGGCTAAAGCGAAACCCAATAAATGTACGTCAAATATCGAAATCATCAGACACATACTACGCACCGCCGGCCGCCCCTTGCATGTATCTGAAATTATCGACCTGGCAGAAACCCAGTTCCAGGTTACACTTGAACGGGATTCGGTGGTCTCCGCTATCCTGAAAAAGATTAAAGCCGGCAAAACGTTTATTAAAACCGTGCCCAACACATTTGCGGTAAAAGAAACGCCCTCCAAGGAAACAGGATTGATATCATGATAGAGACCATTAGCCATATATTATCGACTTTTCGCAGCTGCTTTGCCCGAACGGCGGCATTTAACTGGTTCGTCGTCGCGTTATTTTCGGTTTTATGGTCCGGCTCGACCATTGTGGCGTGAGCGCCTTTGAGCGGTGACTCCAACTGAAGCCGTCATTTTACACCAGGAATCAGATAACTCCGGTAAAGCTCCGTATATTTACGGTCATCATTATGGGGCTATCGGGCTTGTGGCTGGCTGGGTAAAAAGAAATCTTTTGTATCCCCCTTTGTGCAGAGCTGCATGAAGGGGTAGAATAGATCCGAAAGCTACAGGGTAAGCCAGCGCGGTGGTAGGCGGGCGCGGAGCCGCCAAGCGCCGGAAAACGCGTCCGGCCCCGGAAATACGGGACCAAACGAAAGTTTATGGATCTATTCGAAACCGAATTGTTTGAGCAGATGCGTCTTGAGGTTTATGGGCAAAGCAAAACCGTCTCTGTTTTATGCCTTGATCTGATCTGGATCGCTTTATTCTGATGTGCTCCGATTTAAAGCTTCCGGCAGCCGATATCATCCGGGCCTACAGCTATCGATTCAAAATCGAGGTCAACTTTAAACAGGAATAGCGTGATTTACCGAATAATTATATCAAAGAGCAAAAAGTCCAATGATGACAAAATGCCGCTTGCGGCATAAGGCTGTTAAACTTTGGACTGTTGAGTTAATTGGTTTGTTTTTTTACTCTTTTATCTTTTTGCTTATACAAAAGAGGTCGAAAAAGTCGTTAACAATACGGTAAATTCAATGAACCGGCCTAATGACGATGATAATCAGCTTTAAACTAATGACTCAATCGCCTTTCTTTTAATTCCCTCAAATGTGATTTCATCAACATTACGAATAATAATTTCCACGGAATCACCAAGTATACGACTCAGGCTGGCGGTAAGTTCCTGAACATGCACATCTGAATAATCCCGGCCCCTGACAAGCTCAATCTCTACCTGCTCTGGTGTTCTCTGAACAATTCTGAATTCCTCAATCAGATGTAAATACTTTTTAATATACATGGTGAAAGTATTCAGAAGCTTCAAAGATGAAACAAATGACCCGTCCGGGAGAACAAAAGAATCGTCTGCTCTGCCTTCAAAGGATTCCAGCACCTGAAAACCACATCCACAGGAACAGTTCGCCTTGCCGGGCACGCCGAGATCACCTATCTTATATCTGATTAAGGGCATTGCAGGACTGTTAAGGGTTGTTATAATGATCTCACCAGTCTCACCGGGTTTAACATTTCTGCCATCTTTATCAAGAAACTCAATCCATACATTGTCCGAAAAGATGTGATAACTGCCGGCTCTGCACTGGGATGCAATCATCCAGGTCTCTTCAGTCGAATATTCATCATAGACAGGACAATTAAAAACATTAGAAATATAGTCACGCTGGCTTTTTGTGGACATTTCAGAGTTGACCGAAATAAACTTCAGGTTAATCTCTCTCAAATCTTCCGTCAGAACATTTTTAGCGAGCTCTAATATAATTGAGGCATAACCGGTGAGTATATTTGCCCTGCTGTTTTTCAATTTCTTTATCTGCTCTTCGATTCTCTCTATTGACGGAATATGAATTGTTTTGAAAAAAGGTCCCAGATCCGGTGTTTCAACCTTTGTATATTTTATATAGGCAATCTTATGCCAGGGCCTGTAGCCCACAAGTGTATACACCCTGAGGCTTGTCGTCAGATAGTAGGCAAAGGTTTTTGCTGAAAAAATAATAGGCAGTGACCGACCTGTTGATCCTGTTGTGGCAGAGTAATAACACTCATTAATGTTGAATTTTTTCGAGACAATGTTCTCCGGAAAATTATTCCTGACATCCTCTTTTGATAAAAAGGGGAGTTTTTGAATATCATTCAATGAATGGATATCCCCTGCGCTGATACCGGCTTCAGCGAATCTTTGCCGGTAGAAAGGCACATCTGAAACAGCATTTTTTACGGTTTCAACGAATTTTTTTTCACTGATACGTCTTTGAATATTTTTGGGCAAAAACATATTCGCATGAACACTGACAGCACCTTGAATGATATTTCTAATAAATTTTGGCATAAACAAATTAATCCAACTCTTATTTTCTTTTATAAAAAGGTTTAATACCCAGTCTTTTAGTCATCCAAAATCGAAAGCCGAAGGTTTTTTGCATAAAAATCAGGCAGATAATACTGAAAAATATTCGGTTGGTTTTTAACATAAAACAAAGAGAGTCCCCTCTTTTAACCGGATCAAAATCATCGGGAATAATTGACTGTAGTCTTTTGTTATATGCGATTTCTTTTTCCTTTGTTTTTTCCATCTTATTCGAGCCCGGGAAAACATTTTTTATAAAAAACGGGTGAGTATCCTGAACCAGACTGTAGCCGACTTTTTTTAAACATTTTTTATGGATATTTTTTAACTCAGTTGAGGGATTAAATGTCGAATCGAATACTTTAAGATTCGTTAATAACGACCCTTTGAAATAACTGTTCATTATCTTTTTGTTAGGGGTAATCGACATCAGAGAGATGGATTTGAATTTTTTATTTCCGGATTCAAAATTAGCAAAATCCCTGAAAGCTGTAAGAGCAAGTTTCAGGCCTAGTTTTTTACCCTGCTCACTGTTTCTCACCATAATTTCATCCATGCTGATGATGCAGCATTGATCAACAATGAAAAAAGAGACAAGAAAAAAACCTGAAATAACACCGTCCCTTTCAGAGTAATATAAAAAATCACTCTTGGCGGCATACTCAGCAAAAGCCTCCTGAGCATTCCAGCATTCATTTTCAATTTCCTCACATCCGGCCAGGATATCTTTAATTTTACTAAATGAGGTATTATTCAGATTAATCGAAAAGAAGTCGTACGTCCCGTCCTGGATCATCAGATTTTTATCAGCGGCTACATTGTAAAAACAGGTGCCGTTGGCCTCCTGTTTGTTCTTCTTTGAAAGGCACTCGTATGGTACAGCTTTGTTGATTGTTTCCACTGACCCCTCCTTATTAAAAGCGTGTTAAAAAGTCAGCCTCAGCATTTGAACAACTTTGATCTGGTCCAGTACAAACCTGTCAGCACTATACAGTTATTCCGTTTGCCGAAACTTTTTGGGTTCCGCTGCTTGCAACTCCAGCTGTCGAGGTTTTTTCTCCTTTTCCTTTTTTCTTCTTGTTCCTGCTATTTCTACCAGCGATGTCGTCATGTTTGTAAAGGTGGTCCGTGCCAGCAGTCCGTGCTGGCTTCTGACTCTCACCTCATCAAGACCTTCGCGCTTTTTTAGCAAATTAAAAGGCCGTTCCCCGTATCATGAAACAGCCGGCTATTCTTATGATTATCTACAAATTTGGACATCTGCTCTAAATTCATAATCCTGGAGGATGACTTCTGTTTAGGCAAACCGAGTAAGTCTTCCCTGGAATTAATTACAGGCTGTTTTGTATCATATCCGGCCACAGCTTTATTCAATAACAGGCTGGCAATTTTTTTCTTCTGTGCCCTGAGCAGCCGCTTCCATTCCGGGTACTTTTTTTAGTTGCTCTATAGCTGTTGCTTTGATATCCTTGTGTACCATTAAAGCCTCTATTTGCATATTATTTTACCACTTTTCTTAAATATTGTGACGAAAAACGTTTGTTCCTCTTATTTTTGAAAACTTTATATCCCATATCATTGTATTGTCAATAGGAAAATGTAAGATTGAGGCTGCGTCGTGATGGATGATCAACAGGGTCGTCACAGGTATGGGAGGGGGTTTTCAGATCAGCTAGTGTCATGTCAAGCTTACATTGACGCATAAAGCGTGCTATATTTCTACCGTAATAACAAAAAGTCAAAAGTGAATTGGCAGTTTACTGCGGTTGATGCCAGAATTAAATTGGCTCGACTCTATCCGTCAATTGATGCTTGACATGACACTTGAAGCTTGGCAAGAGAAAGGCTGCCTTTTTGATTCGTTTCACGAGTATCCACTATAGATATCAACTTAAAATAGATCGACATTTGACTTGCAGTGTATTATAGTTTCACCATCAAAAATTGCTTTTTGAACATAAAAGATAGTAAAATATTGTCTCTTTCCGATCATAACGGTATTTGTCAATTAATTTTGTTATGACCGGGAATTGCTGCGCCGGAAGTCAGACCATTTTCAACTGCCTTAATAAGCTTTTCCATTCGCCCGCTACTTGCAAGAGTCTTTGGAATTGAAAATACTATCTCAACTGAAGTGTCTGTTCCCGACATGGCTACGAAAATCGGCATGGACTCCTGACCCGGTGGAATAAAAAAACCTGTTTTCATGGTAAAATTGCCACCTGAAAACTGATCTGGGGATAATTTTCCGGGGTTGGATAAGATCCCTGAATTCCGGTATAATCCGGTTCGGTTTTTGTCTGAAATCTCTTTAAGTACCTCCTTTTTTATCAAAGAAAGGGGGATAAACCGGATAAGACCATCTCTTTTATAAATCATCCCGTCATATTTATTTTCAAGCTGAAATTTAATATTTGAAGCAATTTCATCGACGGTTGTATCGGGTGAAATATCGAGATAAATCAGATTTGTAAGGTTTCCCGTGGATCGTAATCCCTCTTGCCTGAACCTCATGTCAACCGGAACGGCAATCCGGACATTCCCATCAGAATATTTTCTTGCCTCATTGGCTAATAAAAAAGCGACCATAGGCAGAAGTTCCGGCTTTTTACCTTGAATGCTTAATCGTTGCCAGGCAACACCCCTGTCGCACCCTTCAGGTTTCCCCGTTGGAGCAATAAAATTATGTCCCGGAGGGATTCGTCCATTTTTCTGATAAGTGCCGGCAATCTCCGGTTCAGTGATGGTTGAATCTGATCCTAAGGGGGCCTCATTTCGCAAAACCCTGAAAATGTCTGCCGCCCACAGCAAGGTACCTCTTGCATCCATAATGCTGTGGTGGGTTCGAAAAGCGATTCTTTGAGGATTGCCCTCAATAATTACGACTTCACATCCTCCGGCGTCCACAGGCGAAATATCTTTCAGCAGAAATGGTGCGTTTTCAGGTCCCAGTCCATTCCACTCATTCCCGTTAGCGACTCTTAATTCAGGCGTAACGCCGGAGTCAACCAATCGCGTTGCTCCAAGAAAACCTTTAATTTTCACCCTGCTTCCCGGATTTGCCATGGATGCTTTCTCAATTGCATTACGAAAAGCATCAATGTCCGGTTTACCGTCCCCTTCAAGGATCATTTGATTTGAAAACGGCGGGCAGATTGAATTATACGCAAGATAGATCCGTTCCGAGGATGACAATTGTCTGCTGTATTTTTTTTTCATAAATAATTACAAAGATTTTGGGGATTAGGTTAATGGTTTAAAATCACCATGATTGATAGTAATTGTATCTCTTTATATCTGCCCGGAAAACAGATGTCAAAGGTAATTCAGACCCAATTCGTTCTTTGAAATAGAATTATAAAATAAAAAGTTAAAGAAATTTCTGATAAAGCGATCAATTTTGGTGTATATTGTTGCCAAATTGTAATAGCCGAGAAGAATTCATGTATTTGCAAAAATTGATCGTTCGACCAGTTCTTAAAAGCGAGGAAGCCAGATTTCGCGACCTGATGCAGAGGCATCATTTTTTGGTCATGTTGTATTAAATTTTTCAGATTTAATCGCCGGGATAAGTTGAATGACAAGAGCAAGCACCATACAGAATTATTGCAATATTATCCGTAACGTTTTTTTGAAGGAAGGCGGCGGACGGTATGCGGTTGCTTTATATTTAATAGGCGGCGCTCCCCGTTCAGAGTTGACGTGTGCTGTTGTGAGAGGACGTTTAAAGATATATAATGATCTTGATATTCTTGTAATCGTAAAAAAGAAATCCATTCAATGCCTCCTGAAAATGCGCCGGATTCAACAGGCTGTCAATGACGGTCGGTTCGGTTTTCAGGTCGATCTTGTGATTGAAAGTTTTGAAGAGCTGGTAGACCCGGAACCAACAATCCAGAATTATGATATTCAAAATTATAAACAATGGTTATGGGGAGAGGATATTTATGCATGTTCAAGGCATCGTCCCCGTATTCTTGATCCATCAAAAATTTATGTGGCGGATGGGTTGAAGCTGCTTTTTAATCGGCTTGGAAGTCTGCTTATCGGTTTGAAGGAACTAAACAAGTCCTCCCCGAAGCCGGAATACGTTCAGGTCCAGTTAAGCAAACCACTGTTTGCTATGATGATATCCCTTCTAATTTCTGAAGGATTATATAATGGTAGAGTTACGGAACAGTTTAAGATCGTATGCAGACAAAAGACCATGGAGCATTCTCATTCACTCTGGGAAATACTGGATGATGATATGATGGCATTACTACAGATGGCCGTGGTATTTAAAAAGACACCTGAACCGGGTCACTTCAGGCCCTTTCAGGTGTATGCAGATTTCATCGGCAAATATTATTACCTTTTTCTTTTGCGCTTTTTAGCTTGGGCGTATGATGCGCCTGATGCAACAGAAGAAGATGCTATTCTTTTGGCTTTTCGGCAACATCAGCCGGTTCAGGTGGATATTGTTTCCAGTTCTTGGTGGGTCGCGGTTGCCCGGTATGTTCAGACCGGAAAAAGTAAAGTACGGTTTCCTTCCCAAAGCGTTCATCCTCTTGTCGATGTTTATTGCGAAATGGTCCGTTGGTTGGGGAGTTATGTAAGTAAAACGGGAGATGCCGATTGCAGCGATTCTGTTCACGGGATAACGCAAAAATCGATAGAGGAGCTTTCAGCACTGATTGAGAAATGGAGGAACAGCGCATATGGCTGTAAACTCTCATGATGATTGGCCGGAGGATCTGACGATTTTTATTATATTAGATGCATTCCGCCATGACTATCTGGAAAAAACAACCTATCTTAAGACGATCGCGGAATGGAAGGGGCAGGTCTGTGAACCTTTCGGCTTTATTTCGACCCGTCCGGCCATGTGTGCCGGTAGACATCCAGAAGAAACAAATTTTTGTTTTGAATATGTTTTTCGGCCGGATGAATCTATTTTTCAGCCTTGGCTGTTCCGATTGCTGGCAGCCGCTTCTGGGATCGTCCCTACCCGGTTTCTTCGGCTAGCAGGCAGCGCATGGATTCGCCTGACACACTCCGCTCCCGTAATCCGGGAAACAGCCTTTATTGGTAACATGCCTTTTGATCGTTTCCCCTTGTTTGACATTACCGAAAGAGATCGGCAAACCGATGAAAATTATTTGTCGTGGCCCACTCTTTACAATCTTTTGCGGGCAGAAAAAGAACGTATTTTATACTATGGGTTTGCCCGTCCTAAAAACATGGCGGAGACGATACGCCGCATTTATTCACGCATGATTGCAAATGATCTGTTTGAAGCCGATAAGACAATGATTGGGCATTTCACGAAACAACTGCCAGCGATATGCCCCGGTTTTGCTCATTTGCACTTTTCAGCGTGTGATTGGGTCGGGCATAAATATGGTCCAGAATCTAAGGAAATGGCACTTGCCATCGCTGCTGTGGACAATCAGGTAAAGACTGTTCACCAGTTGGCGTTGAGGTATTATAAAAACGTGCAGCTGCTGGTGTCTGCAGATCATGGCATGGTACCGGTTCATCATTATCATGATATTGAAGAGGTCTTATCGTCTCTGCCGTTTAAGCAACCAGAAGATTTCATCGTTTTTAAAGACTCTACGATAGCACGTTTCTGGTTTTTTAATCCAGATGCGCAGGAAACGATCTTTAAAGTGCTGCAAACATTGGAATGGGGGCGAATATTATCAGAAACGGACATGGCCGCTTATCATATACGGTTTTCGGACAATACAAACGGAGACTTGTTTTTTCTCCTGGACCCCGGTCATGTTCTTTTCCCAAATTATTATCAAGCAAAAGGGTTTCCGCCACGTGGTATGCATGGTTATGACCCCAGCTGTCAGGATAATATCGGGGCAGTGTTGTTGACCAACCCGCCCAAATCGATCTCTCTCGAACAGGGCAGTCTGATTCAGATGGTGGATATTTTCCCGACACTACTCGATATGTATGGGCTGGGGTACCCGGACAATCTTTCTGGAACATCGGTGATGGCCTGATGAAAAAAATATCGATATTTATTCGCACACATAACGAAGCAAAATGGCTTGGGAAGACCCTTCGGCAAGTAATGGCCCAGCATATGAAAGCCGATGAAGTCGTTGTGCTTGATAATGACTCAAGTGACGAAACATGCGCTATTGCATCAAGCTTCGGTGCGGTGGTAAAAAATATTCCCCAAAAGGAGTTTACCTATGGTCGGGCGCTGAACCGCTCGCTTTTATATACAACAGGTGATATCATCGTTTTTTTGTCTGCGCATAGCCCCCCTGTCAATCGATTTTGGCTCAAAAACCTGGTCCGGCCGATATTGATATCTGAAGCTTCGGTTAGTTTTGGCAGGCAAATACCCATGCCCGGTGTAAATGTATTTGAAGAATGGAACATTTACCGGGCTTTTCCCAAGCAACCCGGCCCCATTAAGAAAATTTTGCATTTTCAGAACATCAACTTCAGTAATGCTAATGCTGCAGTTTCATCGTCTTTTCTAAAAACCATGCCGTTTTCAGAGGAGATTTCATTTGCAGAGGATTTAGAGTGGGCACACAGGGTTGTTAAGGCAGGGCAGCACATCCAGTACTGTCCTGACGCGGTGGTGTATCATTCACATGAACTTGACATTAATCGTTTGACAGATCGTACAGTGAATATTGGTAAGGCCATGCGGCAGCAGGGAATGGGAGAGATATATCAAAACCCTCTTGTTTTTAAAAGTATTTTCTGTGCGACAATAATCGTCGATCTTGTCTATTGTTGTTTTCGGGGGTATTGGAAAAAAATTCCTGAGATCACAAAATACAGAACGGCTTTTTTAAAGGGATTGAAGCAGGGGTTAAACCGAGACGAAAATGAATGATGAGAGAGACGGTTACGTGTCTTAGCCAGTGAAATAACGAGGTGAATGCTATATTGAATTGATTTGTTTATTTTTAAAATTTGATTCACTGAAATTAAGTGAGGTTTCTTCATGGAACGACCAGTTTTGTATCTATGTGACCAGGGCATAGCCGTAATAACCCTGAACCGGCCTGAGCGGCGGAATGCGATTAATGAGGCGCTGCTGCGGGGGTTGTATGAGGGGATCGACAGGGCGGCCGCCGATGATGCGGTAAAGGCGGTGATTATTACTGGCAACGGCAAGGCGTTTTGTTCGGGGCTGGATCTGGACTGTCTGGCAACGGACAACCTGATGGACCCGAGGGGGGATGGCCGGGATATGGTGGTGGTGATGGGCGAGTGTGAAAAGCCGATTATCGGAGCGGTGAACGGCCATGCCATTACCGGCGGGTTTGAACTGGCGTTGAATTGTGATTTTCTGATCGCATCGGAGAACGCCATCTTTATCGATTCCCATGCCAAGGTAGGAATCCATCCGGGGTGGGGCATGACCCAGCTGCTTCAACAGGCCGTGGGCCAGCGGATGGCCAAGCAATTTTCCCTGACCTGCCAGCCGATTTCGGCGGAAAAGGCCCTGCAAAGCGGTCTGGTAAACGAGGTGGTGGCGCCGGATGCGCTTCTGGATCGGGCAAAGGAGATTGCCGGTCAGTTCTGCGCCGTCAATTTTGAGCTGGCCCTTACCATCAAGAAGTGCATTGAGTATCGGAATGCAACCACCTTTGAGGCGGCCCTGGCCAATGAGCGCCGGGGGTTTCGAAAGATGTTCGGCGGCAGGTGATGGTTTTATCCATCTTGCTTGACAATGAGAAATAAAATTTGTATAAAGATTATGAGTATATGCTCATAAATTAATTATGCCCAGGCCAAAGAAAAAAAGAAATATTATCTGCGATCCGAATGTAACGTACTTTAAGCCCCGGGGCGTGCCGTTGCGGCTGCTGACGGAGGTTTCGCTGACCGTGGATGAGTATGAGGCGTTGCGGCTTGCGGATCTTATGGGGCTTTCCCATGAAGCGGCCGGAAAACGCATGGGGGTTTCCCGGGCCACCTTCGGCAGAATTGTGCAGAAGGCGCGAAAGTCGGTCGCCGCTGCCCTGGTGAACGGGATGGCCATCCGTATTGAAGGGGGCGAATACCGGACCGCGGATGGGGAACTCCTCAAGTTTGTCTGCAGTAAGTGCAATACCCAGTGGACCACGGCCGCTGAAGCTGAAAACGACAATACGGTTGAATGTCCTTCATGCAGGGAAAAGCTGTCAACACCGCCGGAATGATGCCACGGACATTGGTATCAACAGTTGCATTTTTGAAAAAGAGGGTTATTGTCCATCTCAAAACGACTTTTTGTAACAAAATAATAAGGAAGGAAATGGAAAAATGGCCAAGACGCAGGAAGGGGTTTCGTTCTGCGAAACCAAGCAGCAGCATCAACAGCAGCAGAAAAAAGATCCGGCCGAGGCTATCAAACAGTCTCTGAGCAGGATCAAGCACAAATTCATCATCATGAGCGGCAAGGGGGGCGTGGGCAAATCCAGCACGTCGGTGAATCTGTCCATCGCACTGGCCAACAAGGGCTACAAGGTGGGTTTGATGGATGTGGATATTCATGGCCCTGATATTCCCAGAATGCTTGGGCTGACGGCCATGCCCGGCGTGACCCAGGACCGGAAGATGCTTCCGGTGAAGTATTCCGACAATCTGGGGGCGATCTCGATCGAGTCGCTGAGCCAGAGCAAGGATGACGCCATTATCTGGCGTGGCCCTGTGAAGCATTCGGTGATTCAGCAGTTTATCGGGGATGTGGACTGGGGGGAACTGGATTTTCTGATCATTGACTCGCCACCCGGCACCGGCGACGAGCCGCTAACCGTGGCGCAGGTTATCCCCGGTGCAAAGGCGATTATCGTCACCACGCCCCAGGAGGTGGCGCTGGCGGACATTCGAAAGTCCATCAATTTCTGCAAGACGGTAAAGATGGAAGCTTTTGGGTTGATCGAAAACATGAGCGGTTTTACCTGCCCCCACTGCGGGAAAGCCGTGGAACTGTTCGGCAGCGGCGGCGGCCGGCGGACAGCCGAAGCCATGGGCGTCAATTACCTGGGGGAAATTCCCTTTGATGTAAAAATGGTGGAATGCGGCGATGCCGGAACCTCCTACCAGGAGCAGAATCCCGACACCCCTGTCACCCGGGCTTTTGCCGCGGTGGCCGATGCCATGGCAAAGCTTGTGGAATAGGAAGAGATGAGTTGTGAGGAGTGAGTTTTGAGTTATGAGTGGTGAGGAGTGAGGCAAGAATCGTCCCTTTTTCTCAAGAACCTCACACCTCACCACTCACCCCTAAAATATCAATTTTCCAGCTTCAGCTGAAATCCCAGAAACACTGAATCCTCATCTTTATCAAATTCAATGCCGTGGCTTTTGAGTTCGGTTTCAATGCGGGTATATCCCGCCACCAGGGCCCCGTTGTCGATAATGTTGATGCTGGCCGCGACGGTGTATTCGAGATATTCGCTGCAGTCGTTGTAGCTTAACGGGTCGGGCGCGGCCGTGATATCAGCGCTGAAGGTCACGGGAATGTCGGCCGTGGTTTTTGACAAATCATAGGTGCCCAGCACATTGAAGCCTACGGCGGAAATATTGTAATCATATTGATAGACTTCGGCTTCACCGATCACCCCCTTCAACCCCATACCAAGGGTCAGTGCCGGGGAAAACAGGTTCTGTTTCAGGCCCCCTTTGAGATGGTAAAGGGTGTAATCATCTTCAATGTAAAGGCCGCCGGCCCCGGCATAAAGTATGGAGCGGCCGTAATCCATTTCCACCTGGCCGTTGACACGGATATTCTGGGAGCTTACACCGAGATCAAAGCTGGCGCTCTGCGCCCAGCAGGCTGTGGTTGTGGCAAACAGCGCCAGCAGTGTCCAAACGATCATTTTACCGGTTTTCCACATGGTCATCACTCCTTCAATAAAAAAAGCACCGCACATTGGAATCTCCTTTTGGCATTTCGTTAAAGCTATCGTATAACATATACAGGTTTTTGGGGCAAGAGGGAAGAATTTTTTATGATGGAAAAGCAATGAAAATCAGGGCAGGCAACAAGGAAAAAGCACCCCCGTCTTTTGGTGAACCCGAAGCGATTATCAGCGGTGCCGGGCCAGAGATGGAAGCAGTTCCGCGGGGGACCGTGGAGGAGTACATTCAGTCCCTGGTCGCATCCCCCCGCATGGCCGGTGAAGTGGTGTATCATAAAACAATGCCGAAGATCCCGCCCCGTATCGCCCCGCCGTCCGAAAGCAGAAACGTGGGGATGGACGATCTGCTTTCCGCGCTTGGGATAAACGGCCTGTATACCCATCAGGCCAATGGCATTGCCGCCGTTAACGCGGGGCAGGGGGTCGTTGTCGCCACGCCCACGGCCAGCGGCAAGACCCTGATATATACGCTCCCCGTGCTGGGAAAGCTGCGCACTGACCCGTCCGCAAAAGCCCTGTATATTTTCCCTTTAAAAGCGCTTGCTCAAGATCAGCTGCGGGCGTTTTCTGAAGTCGCACAGGCGGCGGGCATGCAGGAGACAATGACCGGTGCGATTTATGACGGTGACACCACCAGCCACACGCGCAAAAAAATTCGCAATAATCCGCCTGCCGTGGTCATGACCAACCCGGACATGATGCACCTGTCCATTCTGCCCTATCATGATGCGTGGCGGATCTTCTTCGAGCGGCTCGTCTTTGTGGTTATCGACGAAATTCACACCTACCGGGGGGTGATGGGGTCGCACATGGCCCATGTGTTTCGCCGGTTTCGCCGGATCTGCCACCATTACGGCAGCGATCCCGTGTTTGTGGCAAGTTCAGCCACCATCGGCAATCCCGGCGAGTTGTGTCACCAGCTCACCGGCGTGCCGGTCAGCACCATCGATGCCAGCGGCGCGCCCCGGGGCAAGCGGCACATCGTTTTCATGAATCCGATGGCCGGGCCTGTTTCAACGGCGATTCAGCTGCTCAAGGCCGCCCTTCATCGGGGTCTTCGGACCATCGTGTATGCCCAGTCCCGAAAGCTCACGGAACTGATCGCCATATGGGCGGAACAGTCCGGAAAGTTTGCCGATGTGATCAGTGCTTACCGCGCGGGCTTTCTGCCTTCCGAACGGCGGGACATCGAGGCGAAGCTGAGTTCCGGAGAGCTGCTGGCGGTGATTTCCACCAGCGCTCTGGAGCTGGGCATCGATATCGGCGACCTGGACCTCTGTATTCTCGTGGGGTATCCGGGTTCGGTGATGGCCACCTGGCAACGGGCCGGCAGAGTGGGCCGCGGCGGCCAGGACTCGGCCATGATCCTGGTGGCCGGTGAAGACGCCCTTGACCAGTACTTTATGAACAATCCCGCTGAATTCATGAACCGGCCGCCCGAATCCGCCGTGATCAATCCCGAGAACCGAAATATTCTGGAAAAGCACCTGGTTTGCGCCGCGGCGGAACAGCCGATTCACGTGGATGAGGCATTTATCGCGGCAGCTGCCGTTCAGGATGCCGTTACCGGGCTTGAGCAAAACGGGGATCTGCTGCGGAGTGCGGACGGGAAAATGCTGTATGCACAGCGCAAAGCCCCCCACCGGACGGTGGATCTGCGGGGTGCTGGCAACCGGTTCAACATTATCTGTTCGGAAACCGAAGAACACATCGGCGATATTGACGGTATCCGGGTTTTCCGGGATGCCCATCCCGGTGCGGTGTATCTCCATCACAGCCGGGCCCACGTGGTCCAGTCCATTGATACCGACCAGATGTGCATAAACGTCGTCCCTAAGAAGGTCAATTACTACACCAAGACCCGGTCTGAAAAAGACACTGTGATTCTGGCGGTCTATGAGGAGCGGCGCCTGGCCGGGGTCACCGTCTGTACCGGCCGCCTTCGAGTCACCGAAACCGTCACCGGGTATGAAAAATGGCGGCTGCATGGCAAGCGGCAGATGAATTTCATCCCCCTGGAAATGCCGCCCCTGGTGTTTGAGACCGAAGGTATCTGGTTTAACATTCCCATGTCCGTCCGGGACGAGGCGGAATATGAATACCGTCACTTCATGGGCGGCATTCATGCCGTGGAGCACGCCATTATCGGTGTGCTGCCATTTTTTGTATTGTGCGACCGCAACGATCTCGGCGGCATTTCCATGCCGTTTCATCCCCGCACCCAAAACCCGGCGGTGTTTGTATATGACGCCGTCTCCGGCGGGATCGGCCTGGCCCGGCAGGCCTATCAGCAGGCCGAGACCCTGCTGGCGTTTACCCGCAAGATGATCATCCGTTGCCCCTGCAAGACCGGATGTCCCTCTTGCGTGCATTCGCCCAAGTGCGGCTCCGGCAACCGGCCCATTGACAAGAGCTGTGCCGTTTTTGTACTGGATAAAATGCTTGACCGCCGGAATATCGACGAGGTGCCGGCGTTGAAAGCCATGGTGAATGCCTCTGCCAGGAGCGCAGCGGGGACGACAGCCTCAACCGATCCGAAGCCGGCAGCCACTTCATGCGCGTCTACGGCTGTGCGCGGAAACGGCGATATACGCTACGGTGTGTTTGACATCGAAACCCAGCGATCCGCAAAGGAAGTGGGGGGCTGGCACCGGGCCGATTTGATGGGCATCAGCTGCGTGGTGCTCTATGATTCGGCAACAGACCAATACCATTCCTATTTAGAGGATCAGGTGGCGGACTTCCTGGCCCGCCTGGCCGAACTCGACCTGGTGATCGGGTTTAACAATAAACGGTTTGACAACCGGGTGCTGGCTGGCTACAGCGGGTTTGACGTGGCTGCCCTGCCCACCCTGGATCTTCTGGAAGAGGCCCACAAAACCCTCGGATACCGGTTGTCCCTGGATAACCTGGCCGGCGCCACCTTGAGGGCAAAAAAGACCGCCGATGGCCTCCAGGCGCTTTTGTGGTGGAAGCAGGGAAGAATCGATGATATTATTAAGTATTGTGAAAAGGACGTGGCGCTCACCAGGGATCTTTATCTCTACGGAAAAACCAACGGGTATCTTTTGTTTACCAACAAGGCCAAACAGAAGGTCCGGCTGCCCGTTGAATGGTAGATGATGACAAAATAAGGAACCCTGGCCCAGAGGGCCAGGCTTTGGATTACCCCTGGAAAGGGTTTAGTCCAAATCGAAATCGGAATCGCTATCGAAATCGAAATCGAGTCAGGGCAGGCACGGGGGCCTGCCCCTACGAAATTGTCCGGATGTTCACGAACCGCCGTAGGGGCAACCCCCCGTGGTTGCACTACTTCAAATTTGGATCAAAAATCTTTCTGTCCACCGCTTTGTATCAGGCTCAAATTACAATGAGCCAATGCATCTGACGATTTCGATACCGATAGCGATAGCGATTTCGGTTATTGCCGGGCTTTGTTGTGAATAACGTATAATTTTTTTTCTCGTTCCCACGCTCCTGCGTGGGAACCTGCAATTTTACGAGGCAATCAGATATGGATGCTGACGTACTGAACCCCTTTATTGAGGCGGCGCTCTACGTGCTTCAGACCAGCGCATCACTGCCTGCCGAAATCGTCAAGCCGTACCGGAAAACCGATAATGCACCGGCGGGCGATGTGACCTGCATGCTCTCGGTTACCGGCGATTTCAACGGGACTGTGGTGGTGAGCTACACCAGGGAGTGCATTCTCGGCATCGTCTCCAACATGTTCGGTGAAGAGATGACCGAACTCAACGACGAGATCAAGGATGCGGCCGGTGAGGTCACCAACATGATCGCCGGACAGGTCACCACCAAGCTGGCCGAATCCGGAAAATCCCTTGTTGCCAAGTCCACGGGCGTTTTCATGGAAGAGGGCCACACCGTGGATCACCTGGAAGCTCTGCCAGTGCTTGCCGTACCGTACAAAACGGAAAAGGGGGAGTTTACGATGGAGTTCTGTTTTGAACAATAGATCAATAAAATTGCTGAAAAGCTATTGACATTTAATTTTTTGTTGTGTAAGCAATGCAGGTAGATTGCAAATATCATTTAAGGCCAGTTGAAAGACAGGGAAGTTTATAAATAATGGGCGCACATAACACGGCAGGCAGATTTTATTTTTTTTATTTTTATTATACCGGTCTGCCTGGGGTGCGCTGAACTGTAACAAACCACAAAAAGCAAACAAAGCCGCGGGCGGACAGAAAAAGCCCGCGGCTTTTTTATTTTCAGGCCGCGGGCGCCGACCGCTGGTCAGGGTTTGCGCACAGGAGGAAAAAGATGACGATTTTAGGCAAGAAAATCAGAATGGAAAGGTTGATCAACAGGAACACCGGCAAAACCGTTATCGTGCCCATGGACCACGGGGTGTCGGTGGGGCCAATTGATGGGGTGAAGGACATCCGGTCAGCGGTTCAGTATGTGGCCGAAGGCGGGGCCAATGCCGTTGTTGAACACAAGGGTCTTGTGAGCAAGGGCCATCGGGGCAGGGGGAAAGACATTGGCCTGATCATTCACCTTTCCGGTTCCACCAACCTTTCGCCGTATCCCCATTCTAAAACCATGGTGTGCAGCGTGGAAGAGGCGGTCAAGCTCGGTGCCGACGGTGTTTCCATTCATGTAAACCTGGGCGATGCGGATGAAAAGCAGATGCTCAACGATTTCGGACGGGTAAGCGCCGAAGCAAGAGAATGGGGCATGCCGCTGCTGGCCATGGTTTATCCCCGGGGCGAGAAAATCAAGGACGAATACGACGTTTCGGTGGTCAAGCATGCGGCCCGCGTGGGCGACGAACTGGGCGCCGATATTGTAAAGGTGTCTTACACCGGCAGTCCGGAAAGCTTCAAAGAGGTGGTGGACGGCTGCCTGATTCCCGTGGTGATTGCCGGAGGGGAAAAGATGGAATCCGACAAGGATGTACTGGAAGTGGTCAAGGGCGCCATTGATGCTGGCGGCGCCGGCGTTTCCATCGGCCGAAACGTGTTCCAGCACAGCAATCCCACGCGCATGGTGAAAGCCATTTCAGCTGTGGTGAACGAAGGCGCTGGTGTTGAGGATGCCATGAAGATGCTGGGGTAAGACCTGGGACAAAGTCATCGCAGGCTATGCCGACAATGAGCAAAGCCCGATATTTGACATTAGAAATTCGATACGAACCCTAAGTAGTGTCCGAACGAAAACTAGGATTTTTCGTTAAGATCAAGGAAGACGAAAATTTTAACCGCAGGAATACATGGAGTATTTTGAGGATTAAAATTTGAGTCTGACACAGATATTGGCGAAAAAGACAGTTTTCGTTCAGGCACTAAGTATATAAACCCCTATAGAGGGAACCAGCCCTGGAATGAAAGGGCCACATCAGGTGAAGGAGTGCATCAGATGCGAAAGATATGGGTAAAGGTAGACCCCTGGGACAAGAAGATGGTGACCACCGCGCTTGAAGGCGGGGCGGACGGTGTTCTCGTGTCCCCGGGATATTCGGACAAAGTGAAGCAGCTCGGAAAGATCGAGACCATTGCAGAGGATGGCGATCGTAAGCTGGGAGAGGATGTGGTGTTTTTTGAGATCACCAGCGGCCAGGATGAGGAAGAGATTATCGCCCTTTCCAGGGAAAAGACGGTGGTCCTTCAATGCACCGACTGGACCATTATCCCCCTGGAAAACCTTATTGCCCGAGGGGTGAATGTGGTGGCCCAGGTCACCAATGCCGATGACGCCAATACCGCCTTCGGCATCCTGGAAAAAGGGGTGGATCATGTGCTGGTGAACGTGGACAATCCCGGCGAGCTGAAGAACACCCTTTTGGCGATCCATCGACAGGCTGACACCGTGCCGCTTCAGATCGCCGAGATAACCGGAATCGTTCCCGTGGGCATGGGCGACCGGGTGTGCGTGGACACCTGCACATCCATGGAAAAAGGCCAGGGCATGCTGGTGGGCAACAGCAGCAGCGCCCTGTTTCTGGTTCATTCGGAGAGTGTTTCCAATCCCTATGTTTCCCCCCGTCCGTTCAGAATCAATGCCGGGCCCGTGCATGCCTACACCCGGGTGCCGGGCGGCAAAACACGGTATCTGTCCGAACTTACCGCCGGAGACCCCATTTATATCACCGACTTTAACGGCAATGTTACCGACGGCGTGGTTGGGCGGCTGAAGATCGAAAAGCGGCCGCTTATGCTGGTCAAGGCATCGGCGGAGGGGGCGGAAATCACCACCATCGTCCAGAATGCCGAGACCATCCGGCTCACCGCGCCGGACGGCTCGCCGGTTTCGGTTGTGGCCCTGAAACCGGGCGACAAAGTACTCGTCTCCCTGGAGGCCGGCGGCCGGCATTTCGGGTATAAGATTGAGGAGACGATTACGGAAAAATAGAAGGCGTTTGATAACCACAGAATTCACGGAAGAACACGGAAACAGGGTTTTGGACGTTCCGTGTTTTTCCGTGCTTTCCGTGGTTTAATTAAGGAATCGGAGACAACACCCCAATGAATCCATCAGAAAATGGCAGAGATCAGCAAATTGCCGCGCTGCGTGTTTCCATCGACGCCATCGACGCCGATATTCTCGACCTTCTCAACCGGCGGATCGATCTGGCTGCGGAAATCGGCCAGTGCAAACGTCAGGCCGGCAGTTTTATCCAGGACAAGGCCCGTGAAGAGGCGATTCTGCAAGGTCTGATTGACAGCAACACCGGCCGGCTGGACAATGCCATGCTGCGCCGGATATTTTCCGAGATCATGGCCGCATCCCGCCAGGTACAGGATGTGCGGAAAATCGCCTACCTGGGGCCGGAGGCCACGTTCACGCACGTGGCGGCCATGGCGTATTTCGATCCCCATGATACCTTTGTGCCCCAGCTCAGCATCCGGGACGTGTTTGAAGAGGTGGAAAAAGATGCGTGCACCTATGGGGTGGTGCCTGTGGAAAACTCCATTGAAGGGTCGGTGAATCATACCCTGGACCTGTTCCCTGAGTCTTCGCTCAATATCTGCGCGGAAAAATACCTGACCATTTCCCACGATCTGCTGTCTGTCAGCGGTCGGCTGGAAGATGTGCGGATTATCTATTCCCATCCCCAGCCCTTTGCCCAGTGCCGGGGATGGCTGAAAAAACACCTTCCCGGCGCCGAGCTGTTGGAGTGCAGCAGCACCGCGGAGGCCGCCCGAAAGGCGGTTCAGTTTCCCGAGGCCGCGGCCATTGCCGGCGGCGCGGCCGGCCGGCTGTATGATCTCAATGTGGTGGCCTCAAAGATTCAGGATTTTGTCCGCAACACCACCCGGTTTCTGATCATCGGCAAAAAAACCGTGCCCAGCACTGGCAGCGACAAGACCTCCATCATGTTTGTCACCGCCCATATGCCGGGCGCCCTGTTCAAGGTGCTGGAACCCATCGCCGACTCCGGCATCAACATGCTCAAGCTGGAATCCCGGCCGGCCAAGTATGAAAACTGGAGCTACGTGTTTTTCGTGGACCTGGAAGGCCATGCAGAGGATGAAATCGTCAAAAATACCCTGGCCCAAATGAAGCCGGTGTGCCAGTTTTTGAAGATACTGGGATCGTATCAGATGATGAATATGTAAAGAGGAACAATGCGCGAAATACAAAACAGACCCATCACCGACAGCACGGTAACCGTACCCGGTTCCAAAAGCTATACCCATAGAAGCTTGATCGCGGCGGCTCTTTCCGACGGGACATGCGAACTTGCCAACTGCCTGGACAGCGAGGACACCCGCCTGACCCGTAAGGCGTTGGCTCAGATGGGAGTGAAGATTATTGAGGGCCGGGATACGATTACCATTCATGGCATGGGCGGCGCGCTTTCGCCGGCAAGCGGTCCCATTTATCTCGGCAATTCAGGAACCTCCATGCGCCTGCTGGCGGGCGTTGCCGCCCTTGGCAAAGGCGTTTATACCCTCACCGGCACCGAGCGCATGGCCGAACGGCCGGTGGGCGATCTTCTGGATTCCCTGGTGCAACTCGGCGTTGATGCCCGATCCGTCAAAAACAACGGATGTCCACCCATTGAAATCCACGGCGGGGAGGTGCCCGGCGGAAAAGCCGATCTCAAATGCGAGATCAGCAGCCAATACCTGTCGTCCCTGCTGCTGGCCGGGCCATACATGAAAAACGGGCTTGACGTGTCCGTTATCGAAGGCCCGGTATCAAAGCCTTACATTGACATGACCGTGGATATCATGACCGATTTCGGGGTTGCGGTGGATCGGGACGGCTATAACCGGTTCCAGGTGGCGCCGGGCCAGTGCTACAAAAGCGGGCCGTACCGGGTGGAATCCGATGCCTCACAGGCCAGCTATTTCTGGGCCGCCGCCGCTGTTACCGGCCAAACCGTGAAGGTCCTCGGCATGAGCGAAGATTCCCGGCAGGGCGATGTGGGGCTGTTGAAAGTGCTGTCGCAGATGGGATGCCGTGTCACCCAGGATAAAGACGGCGTGGCAGTGACCGGCGGCGATCTTTCCGCGGTTACAGTGGACATGGCGGACATGCCGGATGTCGTCCCCACCCTGGCGGTGGTGGCGGCGTTTGCAAAAGGCACCACCCGGATATATAATGTGGCTCACTTAAAAGCAAAGGAGAGCGATCGGCTTTCCGCCGTTGCAAATGAATTAACAAAGATGGGCATCAGCGCTGCCTGTGAAGACGACGGCCTGTTTATTACCGGCGGCAGTCCTCACGGCGCGGAAATCGAGACCTATGACGACCACCGCATCGCCATGAGCTTTGCCGTGGCAGGCCTTCGGGTGTCCGGCATCAGTATCCGCAACGAGCAATGCGTGGAAAAATCGTTTCCCGACTACTGGGACGTATTTGACAGCTTGTATTGAAGTCCTCGGACATAACAGATAGAATACTCACCGCCGAGGTGCAGAGGGCGCAGAAAGAAATATTCGCCACAGACACACACAGACGGATACAGACAATGCGAAGCCGTTGAAAAGAAGTCCCTGTGTTTCTGTGTATGTCTGTGGCTGAAACAAAAAAGGAAGAAGCCAATGGCCGGCAATACATTTGGTACCTTGTTTCGCATCACCACCTGGGGGGAATCCCACGGCAGGGGCATCGGCGTTGTGATCGACGGGTGTCCGCCCGGACTGCCCATTGATGAATCAACGGTTCAGGAAATGCTGGACCGCCGCAAGCCCGGCGGCTCCAGTGCCAGCACCGCCCGAAAGGAAAAAGACCGGGCCATTATCCTGTCCGGCGTTTTCGAAGGGGTGACCACGGGCACGCCCATTCTGATCATGGCCGAAAACAAAGACGCGGATTCTTCGGCCTATCAGCCTTATGCCGATCTGTTCCGGCCCGGGCACGGGGATCTGACCTATCACGGCAAGTACGGCATACGTGACTGGCGCGGCGGAGGCCGCGCGTCCGCAAGGGAAACCTTTGCCCGGGTGGCCGCCGGTGCCGTAGCAAAACAATTGCTTGAAAAAGACCATATCGCCGTGCTGGCCTATACAAAAGCCCTAGGCGGCATACGGGCCGATACGGTGGACCCGGCTGGCCTGAGTGCGGCGTCCGTATACAACAGCCTGTTCTGCTGTCCGGACCCCGATGCCGCCAAAGCCATGGCAGAACGGGTGGCCGAGGTCAAAAAGCAGGGCAATTCCCTGGGCGGTATCGTAGAGGTGCGTGCATCCGGTCTGCCCGTGGGACTGGGGGAGCCGGTTTTCGACAAGCTGGACGCGGATGTTGCCAGGGCCCTCATGAGTATCGGCGCGGTCAAGGGAGTGGAGATCGGGGCGGGATTCAGCGCCACGGACATGTGCGGTTCTGAAAATAACGATGAAATAGCGCCGGGACGATTCTTGTCAAACAATGCGGGGGGTATACTTGCCGGCATTTCCAACGGTGATGAGATTCTGGCACGGGCAGCGGTCAAACCCATCCCTTCCATTGAGAAAGAACAGCACACCATCGACAAAAACGGCCGGCCCGCCACCATTGCCACCAAAGGACGGCACGATATATCCGCCATTCCGAGGATCAATGTGGTGTGTGAGGCAATGATGTGCCTGGTGCTGGTGGATCACCTTTTACGCCAGAAGGCGATCTCATGACGGCTTTGTAAAAAGCCCAATAGCTGTGTTGCGGTGCATCTCTCGTAATGTCACGTACAACCACGTACGCTCCATTCCTCGATATGCACCGACGCCTTGCTCTTGAACTTTTTACTTTGCCGTTCCAAATTAGACTTTTTGTGAGAGCATTATTAAATGATGACTTTGAAAATAGGCATTGCCGGCGGAACCGGCGCCATGGGCAGATGGTTCGAGACATGCTTCAATCGTCTGGGACATTCGGTGCGGATCGCCGGTCGAAAGACAGACCTGACCTATGGCGATCTGGCGGATCAGTGTGATATCGTTATTTTAAGCATGCCCGTTACTGCGGCTGTTGAAGTGGCAGCGGATGTGGGGCCGAAGATGCGCCCCGGCCAGCTGCTGATGGATTTCTGTTCCCAGAAGGAACCCATTGTTAACGCCATGGCCGATCATACCAAAGCCGATGTTGTGGGGACCCACCCCATGTTCGGACCGCATACTGCGGGGCTCAAGGGCCAGAACATTATTCTGTGTCCGGCCCGGGACAACAACGGCTGGGCCGCATGGCTGGAGGCCCTTTTTACCGAAAACGAAGCCGTCGTCACCCGGATGCGGCCCGATGAACACGACCGCAAGATGGCCCTGTCCCAGAGCCTCATGCACTTTCTCACCATCTCCCTTGGCCGGTTGCTCCAGGAAATGGACATTTCCCCGGAACAGTCCTTTCTGTTTTCCACCCCGATTTTCCGGCTCAATGTGGACCTCATCGGCCGGCTCTTTTCCCAGGACCTGGACCTGTATGCCGAACTGGTGCGGGACAATAAATATGCCACCGAAATCATCGACCGGTTTACCGCCGCCATGGCCGAAAACCGGCAGCATTTTTTCGCCGGCAGCGACACCGATCTCATGGCCTATCTTCATGACCTGCACCGGTTTCTCGGCCAGCAGTTCTGTGAAGAGGCCCTGACCGAAACTACCCGCGCCCTTGATGCCATGTACATGGGAAACGATGCCGGTGGTGAAAAAAAGTGACCAGAGGAGTACGATGATTAACAAGGAAAAAACCATCAACCCCCAATGGTTGTATGAAATAAAGAAAGTTGTCAATTTCTGCCCCTATTTTCAGTTGCAGCAGATGACCCTTGAAGACCTCGGCTGGGGAAGCGCCCGGCTGGCGATCGACCTTGAAGAACGCCATCTACAGCCCTTTGGTCTGGTCCATGGCGGAGTTTTTGCCTCACTCATGGATGCCGCGGGATTCTGGGCGGTCTATTCCCAATTACCCGAAAGTGTGGGCCTGACCACTGTCGAGCTGAAGATCAACTACCTGGCCTCCATGATTTCCGGCCGGCTCATCGGCCTGGGCAGCTGTATCAAACTCGGCCGCACCATCGGCCTTGGCGACGCCCGCATCGAAAATGAGGACGGCAAGCTTGTTGCCCACGGCACCACCACCGTTATGGTTCAGGAAGACCTGGGAATCAAAGGCGAGGAGGGGAGGGGGATTCCAAAATTTCTATAACCATCCGGTTTTTCAACTGAAGCAAGTGCCCACTTTTTCGTGCATTTTGTGTATTTCGTGGACATTTAACCCGGCCGGGGCAAACCTATTCAGTCCACGAAAGGCACGAAAGGTACGAAAGACACGAAAACATGACGTCAGGCTGAACCGGCCCCGGCAGCGGCGGTGGTCCCCAAAATTTGGACAATATGTTAAGCTCTGAGTCAGCTTAAAAAAAGGAGCAGACAATGAGCCAAAAACGTAAAAACTACAGCGCAGAATTCAAAGCCAAGGTAGCCTTGGCGGCATTGAAGAACGAAGAGACGACCGCCGAATTATCCCAGCGATTTGGGGTTCATCCAACCATGATAAACACATGGAAACGAGCCCTTCTGGATGGTACTTCTGATGTTTTTGATAAACGGGGTATCCACTTAACGCAAGTGGACTCAATATATAGTATATCAAGGCACGAGCATTTCGTCGCATCCCAAGGCCGGAGAGGACTATCCGCGCACGTTCCGTTTCAACCGTCGAACATTTCGTTCCCGCGGGTTGCTTTCCTATCGGCTGATGCAACAAGCCGCACAGACAACTCCGCTGTCGTACCGGCAAATTATTGACAGGCAACACCACATATAGGGGAACTTGCGCCAAGTGGATACCCCGTTTTGATAAAAACCGTAAGTCGAAGAAGCAGACCGAAGAGACCATTGATGAATTACACCGTCAAATTGGTCGGCTGAAGGTGGAAAACGATTTTTTGTCAAAGGGGCTCGGTTATTAAATCGCCAGCAGCGCCAACAGATGATTGGCGCGGGCAAGAATAAACCGAGCCTTTCCCGGCAATGCAAAATGTTGAATATCAGCCGGTCTTCGTTGTACTACCGGCCCAAGCCTGTCAGTTCTGAAGATTTGAAACTGATGCGTTTAACCCTACAACGCAACTTACTTTCAACCAAAGCCGATAATTTTCCTCTTTCTGTGCGACAAGTATGCCCTGTGATTTCGGTTTTGGATCCACTGAATAAGCCAAAGAGTTTTTTCACCA